>JAGRFQ010000038.1:22244-24736 GCA_020445945.1 Rhodocyclaceae bacterium | reverse complement strand
AACATGGAGATCGGCATGATCACCCCGCCAGTGGGTCTCAACCTCTTCGTCACCGCCGGGGTTGCGCAGATGTCGGTGATGAGTGTGGTCAAGGCGGCCATGCCGTGGGTCGCGATCATGTTCGTGTTCCTGATCATCGTCACCTACGTGCCCTGGGTATCGACCTGGTTGCCGACGCTGATGATGGGGCCGGAGATCATTACCAACTGATCCCGTCAGACGCAAAAAAAGACCTCGCCGCGGCGAGGTCTTTTTTTCAGCCACCCAATCTACCGGGCCTTCAGCGGAAAGAACAACTGCTCGCCGTGCAGCGTATAGGCGGCAATGGCAGCGTGGCCGGCGTCCGAGGTGATCCAGTCGATGAACTGCTCGGCAGCCGCCTTTTTCACGTGCGGATGCTTGGCCGGGTTGATCAGGATCACACCGTAGGGATTGTAGAGTTTGGGGTCGCCTTCAAACACGATCTGCAGATTCTGGCGATTCTTGAAGTTGGCCCACGAGCCGCGGTCGGCCAGCGCGTAGGCATCCATGCCCGCCGCCGTGTTGAGCGTGGCGCCCATGCCCGAGCCGGTCTCCTTGTACCAGCCCTGGCCCGCCGGCGGCGCACCCAGCGCGGCGACCCAGAAACGCTTCTCCGCCGCATGGGTGCCGCTGCGGTCGCCGCGCGACGCAAAGGCCGCACCGGCCACGGCGATCTTGTCAAAGGCTGCAGCGGCCGTCTCGGCCGAGGCCACCCCTGCGGGGTCGGCCTTGGGGCCGACGATCACGAAATCGTTGTACATCACGTCCTTGCGATAGGCGCCCCAGCCCTCGGCCACGAACGCGTCCTCCTTCACCCGGTCGTGCACCAGCAGCGCGTCGGCATCGCCGCGACGGCCCACGTCGAGCGCCTGCCCGGTGCCCAGCGCAACCACTTTGACGGGCACGCCGGACGCTTTCTCGAAGATCGGCAGGATGTAATCGAACAGCCCGGAGTTCTGGGTCGACGTGGTCGACGCCAGCGTGATCGACTCGTCCGCCTGAGCCGTGGCGGCGAAGACGCCAAGCGCAGCGACCAGCGTCAGGCGTTTCAAAAAGCGACATGCCATGGAAGTTCTCCTTGAATGAACTGCTTGGCCTCCGCGGAAGCCGGTTGAGTAAAAAAGCGCCGCACCGGCGCGTGCTCGCGCACCCGTCCGCCGGCCAGAAAAACGATGTCGTCGGCCAGGCGGGTGGCCTGGCCGAGGTTGTGGGTCGTCATCACGATCTTGGTCCCTTCGGTGCGGATCTCGCGCACGATGCGCTCGACCGCTTCAACACCCGACGGATCGAGGCTGGCGGTCGGCTCGTCGAGCAGCAGCAGGCGCGGCCGGGTGAGCCACACGCGGCCCAGCGCGAGGCGCTGCTGCTCGCCGCCGGAGAGGCGCCGCGCGTTGTCGTGACGGCGCTCGAACAGGCCGATGCGCGCCAGCATCGCCTCGCCCTGTGCCAGACGCGCGCGCCGCGACACCCCGCGCGAGCGCAGCCCGAGGCTCACGTTCTCGAGCAGCGAAGCGCGCAGCATGGCCGGGTGCTGGAACACCATGCCGACCTGCAAGCCGTCGAACCCGCCGCCGCCCCAGTCAATCTGTCCGCCGGTCGGCGTGAGCAGGCCGCACAGGGTGCGCAGCAGCACGCTCTTGCCGGCACCGTTGGGGCCGAGAACAATGGTGATGCCGTCGCCGGACAGCGCCAGCTCGACGCCGTCGAGCACCGCGCGACCGTTGGGCACGAATTTGAGGCCACGCAGGCGCAGCGGAAACAGGCTCATCCGAAGCGCCGCATGATCGAGGTGCGCAATGCAAACGCCATCGCGTTGAGCGCCAGAATCAGCACCACCAGCACCAGTCCGAGCGCAATCGCCAGCGGCAGGTCGCCCTTGCTGGTTTCCAGCGCGATGGCGGTGGTCATGACACGGGTCGAGCGGTCGATGTTGCCGCCGACGATCATCACCGCACCGACTTCGGACATCGCCCGCCCGAGCCCGGCAAACACCGCGACGGTGAGCGAAAAACGGCAGTCGTAGAGCAGCACGCGCACGCTCTCCCACCAGCCAAAACGCAGCGCCGAGAGTTCTTCGGCGTAGTGTCGCCAGGCGTCTTCCACCACCTGCCGCGAGATCGCCGCCATCAAGGGCACCACCAGAATCACCTGGGCGACGACCATCGCCGCGGGGGTATACAGCAAACCGAAATCGCCCAGCGGCCCGGAGCGCGACAGCACGAGATAGACCACCACCCCCACCACCACCGAAGGCAGCCCCATGCATCCGTTGATGAGCACCCCCGCCGTCTGCTTGCCGGGGAAATCGCCCACCGCCAGGCACGCGCCCAGCGGCAGGCCGATGACGGTGCCGATGAACACCGCCATGCCGCTCACCTGAAGGGAGAGGAGCACGATCTCGGCAACGCGGTGGTCGAACGTACCGAGCAGCATGAACGCGTCGCTGAAGGCCTGCGCAAAACCGTTCAACG
>JAGRFQ010000038.1:0-22020 GCA_020445945.1 Rhodocyclaceae bacterium | reverse complement strand
GCGAACTCGGCCGGACTGGCCCCGGCCTCGCGCACAAAAGTGTCGAGCGACGGCGGTGCAAACGCCATCCCTCAGCCACCCGCCACCGGCGGCCAGATCGCCAGCTCGTCGCCTTCGGTGAGCGCATGCGTGGCACGCGCGGACGGCGGAATGAAGACGCCGTTGACGAGCACCAGATGGGCGCACTTCTCCGGCACCTGGTAGCGCGTCATCAGCGCCAGCACGGTGGTGCCCGCGTCCACCTCGAGCGCAACGATGTTGCCCTTGCGCTCGGGTGGCAGGTAGTCGGTCAAGCTCGCGAAGAGCTTGAACACCACCTTCATGCCGCCGACCGCATCAGCGTGGTGGGCTGCGTCGCGGCGACATAGGCCTCGAAGAACGCGGTCGGATTGGCCAGCAGGCGATCCTTCCACGGCCCCAGGTTCAGACGCCCCTGAATCAGCCCGCGCAAGGCACCGACGTGGGCGGTGATGCCGATCGAAGTCGCGCCGATCAACACGTCGTCCTTGAACTGCAGGCTGAGGTAGCGATTGGCCTCGGCGTCGACATGCTCGACCCCCTGCCCGGCCGGATCGCCCCACCACTGGCCGAAGGAGGTGGAGATCAGCCCCAGCGTGTCGAGCACGTTGATCGCCAGCACGCCCGGCAGGCGCGCCTCGCCGCCGGCCATGTTGACGGCGGCAATGCGCGCCTGGTCGGCCGCGTTGGGCTGGATCGCCGACACCAGATGCGCGCCGGTGAACAGGTCGGGCGCCTCGGCCACGTCGCCGGCGGCATAGATGCCTTCAACCGCGGTTTCCATGCGCGCATCGACAATCACACCCTTGGCCACATGCACCCCCGTGTTGTCGAGGAAGCCGACGTTCGGTGCCACCCCGGCGGCCACGATCACCACATCGCAATCGAGCGCCTCGCCGGTCGACAGCCGCACTTTGAGCGGCGCGTTGCCGTCGCCATCGTCGATGCGCTCGACCCCGGCAGAGGTGCGCACGCGAATGCCCTTCGACTCGACCCAGCGCTTGATCATGCCGCCCGCCTCGGGCGTCATCATGCGCGGCACCATGCGGTCGCCCATCTCGACCACCGTAAGCTCGACACCGCGCGCCGCCAAGGCCTCCATGATGATGCAGCCGATGAAACCGGCGCCGAGCTGCAGCACGCGGCTGCCCGGGCGGGTCAGCGCGGCGATTGCGCGGGCGTCTTCCAGGGTCCAGCAGGTCTGGGTTTCCGGCCGGTCGATGCCGGGAATCGGCGGGCGCACCGGATGCGACCCGGTGGCAATCAGCAGGCGGTCGTAGTCCTCGTGGCTGCCGTCGTGGAACAGCACGCGCCGCGCTGCAGCATCCAGCGCCACCGCGCGACCGGCCTTCTGGCGCACGCCCAGGGTGTCGAAATGGCCGGCACGCTTGCGCAGATAAGTGCCCGATTCGTCGATATTGCCTTCGAGCAAATACGGGATGGCCATGCGCGAGTACGGCGGCGCATCCTCGCTACCGGCCATCACGATGTCACCCTGCGGATCTTCGGCACGCAGGGTCTCCGCCGCGATCACGCCGGCGGGTCCGTTTCCGAGTATCAGGTATTTCATGGGAGATTCCTTTTGGGCTCAATCGGCCTGCGACGCACCGCGCACAGGCCGGACACGCAAAAACCCCGGCGGCGGCCAAAGCCACCGCCGGTGCCCTGCGTCGGCAAAGTATCAGAGGCCGAGTCGGTTCAGCGTCTCGCTGCTTGGCACCCCGTCGGGGGTCCATCCACGCAACTGGTAGTACTCCGGCAACATGGTGTCGAGCCCGTTGACCAGCCCCTTCGCCGGCCCGACCTTGGCCGCTTCGGTTTTGAGGCGTGGCGGCAGGTCGTCGTCCTTGCGCGTGAGCCCGGCGGCGAGGTTGTACTGGCGCTCCATGTTCCAGATGCGTTCGCCGACGGTTTCGAGCTTCTCCATCGACCAGTCGCCCTCGCAGGCCGCCGCGAGTTGCGGCTGCACGTCGGCCAGCGTCCACGCGAAGGACGTGAACACGCAAATGCCGGCAGAATCGAAAATCGCCGTCGCGTCCTGGAACGCCTTCACCAGCGCAGGCTTGCCCTCGGTCACCAGCGGGTCGGTCTTGACCGGGATACCCATCACTTCGGACGCCACGGTGTAGCCGCGCAGGTGGCAGGCCCCGCGGTTGGAGGTGGCGTACGCCAGCCCGATGCCCTGAATGCCGCGCGCGTCGTAGGCCGGGAACTCCTGCCCCTTCACGCTCATCGACAGTTCCGGGTGACCGTACTTGGTGCACAAGCGCCGCGACCCTTCGCCGATTTCCTTGCCGAAGCCTTCGCCGTTGGCGGTCATCTCAACCAGCTGGACCAGCGCCTCGGCCGAACCGAACGGTGCTGCGGTACCGATCTGCTCCTCGGTCAGCACCCCCATTTCGTACATTTCCATCACCGCGCCGACCGTGGCGCCGAACGAGATCGGGTCCATGCCGTGCTCGTTGCACAGCAGGTTCGCGTATTGCAGCGCTTCGATGTCGCCCACCCCGTTGGCTGCGCCCAGCGCCCACGCCGCCTCGTACTCCAGCCCGCCCGATGCACCCCAGTATTTGGGGCTGTTGACCACCGAGAAATGGGTCTTGTCGATTTCAGAGATCCGCCCGCAGGCGATCGTGCACCCGAAACACGCCGCGTTGGTCACCAGCTGCGGCTTGCCATCGGTGGCACGCTTCTCGTGCATCTGCTCGGCCGAGATCTTGGACGCATCCTCGAACTTGACGTCGCGATGGTTGCGCGTGGGCAGCGCACCGATTTCGTTGATGACGTTCATCAGCACTTGGGTGCCGTACTTGGGCAAGCCTTCGCCGGTCACCGCGTTGTCCGCCAGTACCTTCTTGGCCTCGTTGCTGGCCTGCATGAAGGCCTTGAAATCCTTGATGCCCGACGTCCCCTTGGTGCCACGCAACGCCACGGCCTTGAGATTTTTCGAGCCCATCACGGCACCGACGCCGGAGCGCCCGGCCGCCCGGTGCAAGTCATTGACCACGCAGGCGAACAGCACCTGGTTTTCACCGGCCCGGCCAATCGACGAGATCCGGATCTGCGGATCCTGATGCTGACGCTTGATGGTCTCTTCGGTCTCCCAGCAGCTCTTGCCCCACAGGTTCGCCGCGTCGCGCAGCTCGGCGCGGTCATTCTCGACGAACAGGTACACCGGCTTTGGCGACTTGCCCTCGAAGATGATCATGTCCCAGCCCGCGAACTTCAGCTCGGCGCCAAAGAAGCCGCCGGAGTTCGAGCAGGCGATCGCGCCGGTGAGCGGCCCCTTGGTCACAACCGTGTAGCGCCCGCCGGTCGATGCCATGGTGCCGGTCAGCGGCCCGGTCGACATGATCATCTTGTTGTCCGGCGACAAGGGATCGACCTTCGGGTCGGTCTCCTCCACCAGATATTTGGTCGCCAGTCCGCGCGACCCCAGATATTCGTCCGCCCACTGCATGTTGAGCGGTTCGGATGCGCACGTGCCTTCGGTGAGGTTCACGCGCAGGATTTTTCTAGCCCATCCCATGATCGTGCCTCCTCAACTCGCGGCCGTGGACGGGGTGTTGGCCCGCTCGGCCCATTGACGCATCTTGCCCAGCCCGGTCCAGTCGGCGTCGACATACGTGATCGCCCCGGTCGGACAGGCCGACGCGCACGCCGGATTGTCATCGCACAGGTCGCACTTCTGGACCTTGCCCGAATCCTGCTCATAGTTGATGGTGCCGAAGGGACAGGCGATGGTGCACACCTTGCAGCCGACACAGATATCTTCGTGAACGACCTTGGCGCCGGTGTCGGCATCGAGCGTAATCGCATCGACCGGACAGGCGTTCATGCACCACGCGTCGGAGCACTGCGTACAGGTGTAGGGCACCATGCGCCCTTCGTGCTCGAAATTGAAAACCTTGATCCGTGACTTGGACGGATTGAAGACCCCATGGTGCTCGTAGCTGCACGCCATTTCGCATTGCAGGCAGCCCGTGCACTTGGCGGGGTCAATGTGTAGTGACTTCAACATCGACCGATTCCTCCAGGAAGGTGGGTATCGGGCGAATGGCCTCTAACGGACCGTGACTGTGCTCGCTGCCCTACTCAACAACGAGGACTTTCTGAGATCGCCCGTTTATTATTCTCCCTCACGCACACGCTTGTTCAGCCATGCGAGCGAATTTTGAGCATACGCCCCACGCTTTGATTGTCAACGGCTCAAACCCGCGCCCCGTGGCACTTTCAGGCCGATTGGACCACCGCCGGATAGCCGCAGCGCAACACGATTGCCTGCCACACGATTGCCCGCACAAGGAAACCATACGCGCATGACCCGCTCACCCGCTCCCGCCACCGCCACCCCGCGCACCGCGCTAAGCGTTGAAGACGCGCGCCACTCCATCCTCTCGTCGCTGCGCCCGGTCGACGGCTGGGCCAGCGTCGCCATTCGCGACGCGCTCGGCCGGGTGCTCGCCAAGGACGTGATTGCACCGCACAATGTGCCCGCCCACGACAACTCCGCCATGGACGGCTACGCAGTCAGCAGCGCCGACTGCCAGGGCACGGGCGAGACCCCCCTCAAGATCGTCGGCACCGCCATGGCCGGCAACGCCTTCTCCGGCCTCATCGGCCCCGGCCAGGCCGTACGCATCATGACCGGCGCCATGCTCCCGCGCGGCGCCGACTGCGTCATCCCGCAGGAAGACACCGTCCGCGCCGACACCGAATCGGTCGTCCTGCGCGGCCCCCTGCGTGCCGGCGACAACATCCGCCGCGCCGGCGAAGACCTCACCCACGGCGCTCCCGCGCTCACCGCCGGCACCCGCATCGGCCCCGCGGAACTGGGCCTCATCGCCTCGCTCGGCATCGCCGAAGTGCAGGTCCGCCGGCGCCTGCGCGTCGCCTTCTTCTCCACCGGCGACGAAGTGGCCTCCATCGGCCACCCCCTCGCCCCCGGCCAGATCTACGACAGCAACCGCTACACCCTGTTCGGCGCGCTCACCCGGCTGGGCTGCGAACTCATCGACATGGGCGTCATCCCCGACCGCCCCGCCGCACTCGAAGACGCCTTCACCCGCGCCGCGCGCAATGCCGACGTGATCCTCACCTCCGGCGGCGTCTCCGTCGGCGAGGCCGACTTCATCAAGGACATGGTCAACCGCCTCGGCCAGGTCGACTTCTGGAAGCTCAACATCAAACCCGGCCGGCCGATGGCCTTCGGCTGCATCGGCGACACCTGGATGTTCGGCCTGCCCGGCAACCCGGTCGCGGTGATGGTCACCTTCTACCAGTTCGTCCAGGACGCGCTGCTCACCCTGATGGGCGTCACCCCCCTGCCCGAACGCCCCACCCTCCCCGCGCGCTGCCTCGCCGACATCCGCAAACGCCCCGGCCGCCGAGAATTCATCCGCGCCATCGTCCGCCAACAGGACGGCGACTGGATCGTCACCCCCACCGGCGCCCAAGGCTCCGGCGTACTGCGCTCCATGGCCGACGCCAACTGCTTCATCGTCCTCGACGAAACCAACGCCGGCGTCACCGCGGGCGACGCCGTGGCGGTGCAGTTGTTCGAGGGGATTGTCTGAAGGGGTGAAGGGGGCGGCCGCCCGGCGCGGAGAACGGCAGCCCCGCGCTACGGGCATGTGTCTGTCGCGCCAGGCGGCCGGCGCTTGACCGCAGCTACATCCGCGCGATCATCGCGTCGCCGAACTCGGAGCACGACACTTCGGTGGCGCCTTCCATCAGACGGGCGAAGTCGTAGGTGACTTGCTTGTCGGCGATGGCGGCTTCCATGCCTTTGATGACGCGGTCGGCGGCATCGGTCCAGCCGAGATGGCGGAGCATCATTTCGGCGGACAAAATCAGCGAGCCGGGGTTGACCTTGTCGAGGCCGGCGTATTTGGGTGCAGTGCCGTGGGTGGCTTCGAAGACGGCGTATTTGTCGGAGATGTTGGCGCCGGGGGCGATGCCGATGCCGCCGACCTGGGCGGCGAGGGCGTCGGAGATGTAGTCGCCGTTGAGGTTGAGCGTGGCGATCACGTCGTAGTCGGCGGGGCGCAGCAGGATTTGCTGCAGGAAGGCGTCGGCGATGACGTCCTTGACGACGATCTCCTTGCCGGTTCTGGGGTTGGCGAAGCTGCACCACGGGCCGCCGTCGATTTCGAGCGCGCCGAATTCGGTCTGCGCCAGTTCGTAGCCGAAGTCGCGGAAGGCGCCTTCGGTAAATTTCATGATGTTGCCCTTGTGCACCAGTGTGACGCTCTTGCGGTCGTTGTCGATGGCGTACTGCAGGGCGGCGCGCACGAGGCGCTGGGTGCCGTCCTTGGAGACGGGTTTGATGCCGATGCCGGAGGTTTCGGGGAAGCGGATCTTGGTGACGCCCATCTCTTTTTGCAGGAAGTCGATGAGCTTTCTGGCCTGGGTGCTCATGGCCTGCCATTCGACACCGCAGTAGATGTCTTCGGTGTTCTCGCGAAAGATGACCATGTCGGTTTTGGATGGGTCTTTGAGCGGTGAGGGCACGCCCTTGAAGTAGCGCACCGGGCGTACGCACTGGTAGAGGTCGAGCTCCTGGCGCAGGGCGACGTTGAGCGAGCGGATGCCGCCGCCGACGGGGGTGGTCATCGGCCCCTTGATCGAAACCACGTATTCCTTGAGGGCGTTGAAGGTTTCCTTCGGCAGCCATTCATCGGGGCCGTAGAGCTGGGTCGATTTTTCGCCCGCGAAGACCTCCATCCAGTGGATTTTCTTTGTTCCGCCGTAGGCTTTCTTGACCGCGGCATCGATGACCTTGGTCATCACCGGGGTGATGTCGACGCCGATGCCGTCGCCTTCGATGAACGGAATGATTGGATTGTTTGGCGTGGGCTGGCCAGCCACGATTTTCTGACCGCCGGCGGGAACCTTGATGTGAGATGCACTCATGACTACCCCCTCGTTATTGACGCGTGACGGATAGTTCAGCTTAGCACCCCGCGCTTTTTCTGCAGCCTTCCCCCATCCCGGCCGGCGCCGTAAAAAAACCGCCAACGGCATGCCGTTGGCGGTTTCTGGTCTCTGCCGGTACGGCCGGCCGGCAGTCCGGCCGGAGGTGCCGTGCTCAGCGGTTAGCGGCTTCCAGCGCGGCGTTCAAGGTTGCGCTGGGGCGCATGACGGCGCCGGTCTTCTCGAGATCAGCCATGTAGTAACCGCCGATGTCGACCGCCCGCCCCTGCACCTCGGCGAGCTCGGCCACGATCTTTTCTTCGTTATCGGCGAAGGTCTTGGCCAGCGGGGTGAAGCGCGCCTTCAACTCGGCATCCTCGCCCTGTGCGGCAAGTGCTTCGGCCCAGTACTTGGCGAGGTAGAAGTGGCTGCCGCGGTTGTCGAGCTCGCCGGTCTTGCGCGAGGGCGACTTGCCGTTGTCGAGCAGCTTGCCCGTGGCTTCGTCCAGGGTTTTGGCGAGCAGCTTGGCCTTGGCGTTGCCGGTCTTGAGGCCGAGATCTTCGAGCGATACGGCCAGCGCGAGGAACTCGCCCAGCGAATCCCAGCGCAGGTGGTTTTCTTCCACCAGCTGCTGCACGTGCTTGGGTGCCGAGCCGCCGGCGCCGGTTTCGTACATGCCGCCGCCGGCCATCAGCGGGACGATGGACAGCATCTTGGCCGAGGTGCCCAGCTCCATGATCGGGAACAGGTCGGTGAGGTAGTCGCGCAGGATGTTGCCGGTCACCGAGATGGTGTCGAGGCCGCGGGCGACACGCTCCAGCGTGAAGCGCATGGCGCGCACCTGGCTCATGATCTGGATGTCGAGACCGCTGGTGTCGTGGTCCTTGAGGTAGACCTTGACCTTCTTGATGACTTCGTTTTCGTGCGGACGGTACGGGTCGAGCCAGAACACGGCGGGCATGCCGGAGTTGCGGGCGCGGGTCACGGCCAGCTTGACCCAGTCGCGAATCGGCGCGTCCTTGACCTGGCACATGCGCCAGATGTCACCCTGCTCGACGTTCTGGGTCAGCAGGACTTCGCCGGTCTCGACGTCGGTGATGTTGGCCACGCCGGCTTCGGCGATCTCGAAGGTCTTGTCGTGCGAGCCGTATTCCTCGGCCTTCTGCGCCATCAGACCGACGTTGGGCACGGTACCCATGGTGCGCGGGTCAAAGTTGCCGTGCCATTTGCAGAAGTTGATCATCTCCTGGTAGATGCGGGCAAAGGTCGACTCGGGCATGACCGCCTTGCATTCGTACTGCTTGCCGTCCGAGCCCCACATCTTGCCGCCGCCGCGGATCATCGCCGGCATGGAGGCATCGACGATCACGTCGTTGGGCGAGTGGAAGTTGGTGATGCCCTTGGCCGAATCGACCATCGCCAGCTCGGGGCGGTGCTCCTGGCAGGCGTGCAGGTCGCGGATGACCTCGTCGCGTACCGACTCGGGCAGGGTCTTGATCTTTTCGTACAGATCGACCATGCCGTTGTTGACGTTGATGCCCAGCTCGTCGAACAGCTTGCCGTGCTTCTCGAAGGCGTCCTTGTAGTAGATCTTGACGCAGTGGCCGAACACGATCGGGTGCGAGACCTTCATCATTGTGGCCTTCACGTGCAACGAGAACAGGATGCCGGCCTGGCGGCAGTCCTCGATCTCCTGCTCGTAGAAGTCGCACAGCGCCTTCTTGCTCATGAACATCGAGTCGATGATCTCGCCGTCCAGCAGCGCAACCTTGTCCTTGAGCACGAGGGTCTTGCCGCTGGTGGTGAGCAGCTCCATTTTCACCGTACGCGCCTTGTCGAGGGTCATCGACTTCTCGCCGTGGTAGAAGTCGCCGCTGTGCATGTGCGAGACGTGGGTCTTCGACCACTGCTTCCACTCACCCATCGAGTGCGGGTACTTCTTGGCGTAGTTCTTGACCGCGGCCGGCGCGCGGCGGTCGGAGTTGCCCTCGCGCAGCACCGGGTTCACGGCGCTGCCGATGCAGCGGCCGTAGCGCGCGCGGATGTCCTTTTCCTTGTCGTCCTGCGGGTTGTCCGGGTAGTCGGGCAACTTGTAGCCCTTGCCCTGCAGTTCCTTGATCGCCGCCTTGAGCTGCGACACCGAGGCGCTGATGTTGGGCAGCTTGATGATGTTGGTGTCGGGGTCCTGGGTCAGCTTGCCCAGCTCGACCAGGTTGTCCGCGACCTTCTGGTTGTCCGGCAGGAAATCGGAGAACTCGGCGAGCACCCGCGCGGCCACCGAGATGTCGCTCGTCGCCACGTCGATACCGGCCGGCGCGGTGAACGTGCGGATGATCGGCAGCAGCGAGCAGGTCGCCAGCAGCGGCGCTTCGTCAGTGAGGGTGTATATGATCGTCGGTGTCTTCGTGCTCATTCATTTCTCCCTGGTTTTTTTATGGCGTGATGCCGGACGGCCTGCCCGCGCGAACCGCGCACAACCCGTTGTGTCCCATCGCGTACCGATATAGCACGCTGCTGCTACAAAAATCAAAACGGCGATTATACGGCCTGATCCCAACACCGGCCTTACAAGCGAGGCATTGGCCGCACGCCACGCGCGTGCACCGCCCAACCGCCATGCCGACCGGGTGCCATGCACGGGATCGGCCGGGTGCTAAGATCCATTATGGAACACCCCGGCGCCCACCCGCGCCACCAGTCGCACACGCGCGAGGACAACACGGCATGGATGTCGCACTCGGAGAGCACCCGGTCGCCCAGTCGATTGCACGGGCGCTGATCGAAGGCTTCAACAAGCACTACCGCATCTTTCGCGACACCAGCCGGCGGGCCAAGGCGCTGTTCGAATCCGCGGCCTGGCAGGCCCAACTCGATGCGGTCCGCGACCGCGTGCAGTTCTACGACGACCGCGTGGACGAGACCGTCCAGCGCCTGCGTCACGAGTTCGACGCCGACTCGCTCGACGACGCCACCTGGCAAGCCGTCAAACTTCACTTCATCGGCATCCTCATCAACCACAAACAGCCCGAGCTGGCCGAAACCTTCTTCAACTCGGTGTGCTGCAAGATCCTGCACCGCACCTATTTCAACAACGACTACATTTTCGCGCGGCCGGCCATGGCGGTGGAGTTCATCGAATCCCGCCCGCCGGTGTATTCGAGCTACTACCCGCGCGACAAGGGATTGCGCGCGGCCGTAAAACAGATCATCGACGACTTCGACTGGACACGTCCCTTCGAGGATCTCGACCGCGACGTAGACTACCTGCTGCGTGCCGTCGAGCACTTCATGGGCGGCTGGCCGGCGATGGAAGTCAACAGCCAGCTGCAGGTGCTCTACGCCGCCTTCTACCGCAACAAGACCGCCTACATCATCGGCAAGGCGATCAACGGCTACCAGGAATACCCGTTCGCCATCGCGGTGCGCCATACCGACGGCGGTCGCCTGTACATCGACACCATCCTGCTCGAGCCCTGGCGCATCTCGCTGCTGTTCTCACTCTCGCGCGCCTACTTTCTGGTCGACATGGAGGTGCCCTCGGGCTATGTCGGCTTCCTGCGCAGCATCATGCCGGGCAAGCCGCACAGCGAGCTGTACACCATGCTCGGGCTGGGCAAGCAGGGCAAAACCCTGTTTTTCCGCGACCTGCTCTCGCACCTGCGCCACTCCAACGACCCGTTCATCGTCGCCCCCGGCATCCGCGGACTGGTGATGCTGGTGTTTACGCTGCCGTCCTATCCCTACGTGTTCAAGGTCATCAAGGACGTCTTCGGCGCCTCCAAGAACATGGACCGTGCCACCGTCAAGAAGAAGTACCTGATGGTCAAGCACGTAGACCGCGTCGGGCGCATGGCCGACACGCTGGAGTTCTCCAACGTCGCCCTGCCGCTGTCGCGCTTCGCCCCCGAGCTGCTCGCCGAGCTGCGCCAGCTGGCCGCCTCGTCATTCGAGATCGACGGCGATTCGGTGGTGATCCGCCACGTGTATATCGAGCGCCGCATGACCCCGCTGAACATCTACCTCGAACAGGCCGACGAGGCGCAAACCGACGACGCCGTGCGCGAATACGGCAACGCCATCCGCGAACTGGCCGCGGCCAACATCTTCCCCGGCGACATGTTGTGGAAGAACTTTGGCGTCACCCGCTACGGCCGCGTGGTGTTCTACGACTACGACGAAATCGAATACATGACCGACTGCAAGTTCCGCAAGATCCCGCCCGCGCCATATCCTGAAATGGAACTCTCCGGCGAAGCGTGGTACTCGGCCGGCCCGCAGGACGTGTTTCCGGAGGAGTTCGCCACCTTCCTGCTCGGCCGGCCGGCGATTCGCAAGGCCTTCGTCAAGCACCACCGCGACCTGCTGTCGGCGCCGTTCTGGCAGCGCGCGCAGGCACGCATTCGCGACGGCCAGATCGAAGACTTTTTCCCTTACCCGATGACCCTGCGCTTTTGCCGCATGTTCGGCAACGGTACCGCGACCGACTGACGCCAGCCCCGCCGGGGCCTCACCCGACAGTCGCCTCGTCGACGCGCGATGCCCCCAGGTTGTCGCGCCAGCGCACGCTCACGGTATCGCCCGGCGCGCCGCCCGCGAACGCAAACGACAGATACGGGTTCTGCGAAACCGACGGGCCGAACGCCGCATCGAGCACCACCCGCCCGTTGTGGGTCACCACCAGCTCGGTCACGTAATGCGCCGGCACCAGCAGGCCGAGTTCGTTCTTGCGCCGCCCGGTCTCCATCACATGGCGGGCCTGCAGCTTGACCCGCGTCACACCATCGCGCGCGATCGCACGCACCCGTGTCGGTTCAGTTGCCGGCGCGTTCATCCGCAGCCTCCAACCGTGACCTTGACCTCGCGGTGGGCCACGTAGAAGCGCCCACCGGCGCGGACAATTGCGGTCAGCGCCGAACTCTCCGCCATCTTGACCCGCGTCTCGATCGCCGCCTCGGTGCCTGCCGGCAAACGGAACAGCGCCGCCAGCGTATTGGGATTGCGGTCGATCAAAAGCGCCACGAGCGCGGTCCCCGGCAGCGCGCTCGCCACCGCCACGCGTACCATCGCGCCATTTTCGGCCACCTCCGGCGCGGTGATCTCGATCTGGTCGCTCGGCGTCGGCGCATCAACGCCGAGCGCACGCAAGGCCGCCACCATCGACGTCGCATCGAACGCAACATCGTTGCGCGCCGCGGTCGCCTGCGCCGGCGTCATCAGCCCGAGCGCGGCAAACGCGCTCAGCACGCCCCACGCGCCGCCCGCCTTGAGCGCCACTCTGCGCGCCTGATCCATGTCATCCCTCCTGTCAGCGGCTTCGCCCGCGACACTCCCTTGTAGCGGGCATTATGCCGCGCCGACACCGGTGCTGCATGGCCGCCCTCGGCGCCCAAGACCGCGAGAATTCGTACACCTCAAAGCCATGGATTTCCAAAATCGACAAAAATTGCCCACCATGCAGGCTGAGCGCACCACCGCCCTGGAACCGGCGCCGGCCCCGACAACGAGGAGACGATTCGTGAATTTCAAACTGGCACTCGCTGCCGCCTGCCTGTCGGCCGCTGCCCTGCCGGCCCACGCGCAAGACCCCGATCTGGGCCGCAACCTCGCCGCCACCTGCGCCAACTGCCACGGCACCCACGGCCGCAGCTTCGGTGGCAACGAAAGCCTGGCGGGCGAACCCAGGGACACCTTGCTGCGCAAGCTCAACGCCTTCATCTCCGGCGAAAAACCGGCCACGATCATGCACCAGATCGCGCGCGGCTACACCCCCGAGCAGCTCGCCCTGATCGCCGAATTCTTCGCCGCGCAAAAGCACAGCGAGGGGGCGCCACAATGATCAATCGACGCGATCTCCTCAAAGCAGCCGCCGGCATGGCGGCGCTGGCCACCCCGCTGTCCGGCCACGCCATCCGCAGTACCGGCGGCCACGTGGTGGTGGTCGGCGGCGGATTCGGCGGCGCGACGATGGCCAAGTATCTGCGCCTGTGGAGCGACGGCGGCGTGGCGGTCACGCTGATCGAGCGCAATGCCCACTTCACCTCCTGCCCGATCTCCAATCTGGTGATCGGCGGCTTCCGCCAGATGGAGGACATCACCGCCAGCTACACCCACCTGGGCACCCGCCACGGCGTGCGCGTGGTGCACGATTCGGTGGTCGGCATCGACGCGGCCGGCCACACGGTCACGCTGGCCGGCGGCGAAACACTGCGCTACGACCGGCTGGTGCTGTCGCCGGGCATCGACTTCATGACCGACGCCATCGGCGGGCTGACCGGCCAGCACGAAGCGCTGCCGCACGCCTGGAAAGCCGGCCCGCAGACCGCGCTGCTGCGTCACCAGCTCGAAGCCATGCCGGACGGCGGCGTGTTCGCGATGCACATCCCCAAGGCGCCGTTCCGCTGCCCGCCGGGGCCCTACGAGCGCGCCTGCATGGTGGCGAGTTACTTCAAGCGCCACAAGCCGAAGTCGAAAGTGCTGGTGCTCGACGCCAACGCCGACATCCAGTCGAAAAAAGCGCTGTTCCGCGCGGCGTGGGATCAGCACTACCGCGGGATCATCGAATACCGCCCCGACAACACCTTGCTCGAAGTCGATGCCGCCTCGCGCAGCGCGGTGATGGAGTTCGACACGGTCAAGGCCGACGTGCTCAACATCATCCCGCCGCAACGCGCCGGCGCGGTGGCGGGGATGATCGGCTCGGACCTGGTCAACGACCGCTGGGTCGGGGTGAACTGGCTGACCGCCGAGGTCAAGGACGTGCCCGGCGTGCACGTCATCGGCGACGCCGCCTTCCCCGCGCCGGGCATGCCCAAGTCCGGCCACATGGCCAACCAGCAGGCCAAGGTGGCGGCCGCCGCGATCCTGCGCCTGCTCGCCGGCGAAGCGCCCAACCCGGCGCCGGTGGTGGTCAACACCTGCTACAGCTTCGTCGACCCGACCCACGCGATTCACGTCGCCTCGGTGCATCAGTTCGACGCACAGCAGCAGACCTTCCTCCCGGTCGACGGCGCGGGCGGTCTGTCGCCCGAAGCCAGCACGCTGGAAGCACAAACCGCGATCGCCTGGGCGAAGAACATCTGGGGCGACATGCTCGCCTGAGCGCGCACCGCTTACGGCGCAGGCCAGCCGGATTCGACGATCCACGGCTCGGCCCGCGTCGTGCGCACCGCCGCCGCGACATAGGGCACCACGTCGGCCGGCAGGTGCGCCGGCGCATGCCAAGCGAGCGCGTCGCATTTGTCCGGCTCGGCGCGCCGAGGCTGGCCGGCCCACGCCGTGGCGCGCAGGAAAAAATCGATCCGGTTGGTGTCGGAGAGGCGATGGACCACGCCGACCAGCGCGAGATCCTGCGGCCGCAGCGCGATCGCCAGCTCCTCGGCCATCTCGCGGATCGCCGCCATGCGGATCGATTCGCCGGGCTCGACGTGCCCACCCGGCAAGCTCAGCAGGCCATCGAAGAAGCCGGTGTTGGCGCGACGCATGAACAGCATCCGCCCGCCCTCGACCAGCATCACATGCACCCCGGTCGGGATGCCCGCTGCCTTCATCGCCGGGCGCCTACCGCGCGCCGGTGCTGCCGAATCCGCCCTCGCCGCGCGAGGAGGCGTCGAAACTGTCGACCACGTTGAAGCCGACCTGCAACACCGGCACCACCACCAGCTGCGCGATGCGCGCCATCGGTTCGATCTCGAAGCGGGTCTCGCCCCGGTTCCACACCGAGACGAAGAGCTGCCCCTGATAGTCCGAATCGATCAGCCCGACCAGATTGCCCAGCACGATGCCGTGCTTGTGGCCGAGCCCCGAGCGCGGCAGGATCATCGCCGCCAGCCCCGGATCGGCCAGGTGAATCGCCATGCCGGTGGGCACCAGCAGCGTCTGCCCCGGCGCCAGCACCATCACCTCGTCGATGCAGGCGCGCAGGTCGAGGCCGGCCGAACCGGGCGTGGCGTAGTGCGGCGGCTGTTCCTTGAGACGTGCGTCGAGGAGGACAACGTCAATCCGGTGCATGGGATGCTTCCTTGCGTCGTTGAGTCATGCGGCGACAAGCAACCGGCCAAGGTGCTCGACAATGCGCAGCGCGAGCGCATCCTTGGCGCCCCGCGGCACGGGGTGACGGCCGGCGGCATCGTAAATCACCACCTGGTTGTCGTCGCTGCCGAGCGCGTCCTGGACCAGATTGCCAACGATCATCGGCACCTTCTTGTTGCGTCGCTTGCCTTCGGCGTAGGTGTCGAGATCGCGACTTTCCGCCGCGAACCCGACGCAGAACGGCGCGTTCGGCAAGGCCGCCACATCGGCGAGGATATCTGGATTCGGCACCAGCGACAGCGTCATCGCCTCGCCGGACTTCTTGAGCTTGTGCTCCGCCGCATCGGCCGGGCGGTAATCCGCCACAGCCGCCACGCCGATGAACACATCGGCCGCGTCAAGGTTGGCAAACACCGCCGCGTGCATCTGCTGCGCCGAGGCGACGTCTACCCGCGCCACACCATACGGCGTCGGTAAGGCCACCGGCCCGCTCACCAGCACGACCTCGGCACCGGCCTGCGCACACACCCGCGCCAGCGCGTACCCCATCTTCCCCGAGCTGCTGTTGGTGATGCCGCGCACCGGATCGATGGCTTCAAAGGTCGGGCCGGCGGTGATCACCACCTTGCGCCCGGCCAACCGCTTGGGCTGAAAGTGGGCGGCCAGCGCTTCGTACAACACCTCGGGCTCGAGCATGCGCCCGTAGCCCACTTCGCCGCAGGCCTGCTCGCCGGCGTCGGGGCCGAGCACGGTCACCCCGTCGCCGACCAACTGGGCCACGCTGCGCTGGGTTGCCGGGTGCTCCCACATCTGGCGGTTCATCGCCGGGGCCACCAGCAGTGGGCAATCGCGTGCAAGACACAGCGTCGTCAGCAAATCATCGCACTGCCCCTGCGCAAGACGTGCCATCACATCGGCCGTAGCCGGTGCCACCACAATCAGGTCGGCATCGCGCGACAGATCGATGTGCGCCATGTTGTTGCCCATGCGCGGATCCCACAGGTCGGCCCACACCCGATGGCCGCTCAGCGCCTGAAACGTTACCGGGGTCACGAAGTGGGCGCCGCCCTCGGTCAGCACCACGTGCACACTCGCCCCGGCCTTGACCAGAAGACGCGTCAACTCAGCCGCCTTGTAGGCCGCCACACCGCCGGTGACGCCCAAGATAATCTTTTTACCCTTCAGTTCGCCCATGACACCCACATAACGTAATATCCACCGGAAACCTCTCTGGATGATTGTACTGCATGCCTATTACCGATTGGCCCGCGAACGAAAGGCCGCGCGAAAAGTTGATCCAGCGCGGCGCCGGCGCCCTGTCCGACGCCGAGTTGCTGGCGATTTTCCTGCGCGTCGGCATTCCCGGCAAAAGCGCGGTCGACCTGGCACGCGACCTCCTCGCCCGGTTTGGCGCACTGGGCGCGCTGTGTGCGGCCAGCGCCGAGGACTTCTGCGCCCTCCCCGGCATGGGGCCCGCCAAGTTCACCCAACTGCAGGCCGTGATGGAAATGGCGCGCCGGGCGCTGGCGGAAGAAATCAGCAGCGGAGATGTCTTCGACTCTCCCGACAGCGTCCGCGCGTGGCTGCGCCTAAAACTCGGGCGCCTCGAGCACGAAGTCTTCGTCGTCGTCCTGCTCGACGCCCAGAACCGCCTGATCCGCGCCGAAACGTTGTTCCGCGGCACATTGACGCAAACGAGCGTGTACCCGCGCGAGATCGTCAAACTCGCGCTCCGCTACAATGCCGCGAGCCTGATCCTCGCGCACAATCACCCCTCCGGCTGCACCGAACCCAGCGATGCCGATCACGCCCTGACCCGCAGCCTGCGCGACGCACTGGCACTCATCGACGTCCGCATACTCGACCACTTCGTCGTCGGACACAGCGGGGTCTCATCCTTCGCCGAACGTGGCTGGATGTAAGCGCAACAGAAGTACGCTTTTGCCCTTGATAAGCGTCCGGATGGTGTTGTATGATTGGCGGCTTTTCGAAAACCGAATTCTCTGGAGCACAGTCATGGCTCGCGTTTGCCAAGTGACCGGTAAGGCACCGATGGTGGGAAACAACATTTCCCACGCGAACAACAAAACGAAGCGTCGCTTCCTCCCCAACCTGCAAAGCCGCAAGTTCTGGAGCGAATCGGAGAGCCGCTGGATTCGCCTGCGCGTCTCCAGCGCGGGCCTGCGGACGATCGACAAGAAAGGCATCGACATCGTCGTCGCCGATCTGCGCGCCCGCGGCGACAAGATCTGATCCAGCCCACTAGACGGAGACCGACATGGCAAAAGGCGGCCGCGAAAAAATCAAGCTCGAGTCCAGCGCTGGAACCGGGCACTTTTACACCACCAACAAGAACAAGCGCACGATGCCCGAAAAGCTCGAACTGAAGAAGTTCGATCCGGTGGTGCGCAAACACGTACCGTACAAGGAAACCAAGCTGAAGTAAGGCGGCTCGCTCACTTCACGCCGGTTTCACTGCAAGGCCCGCCCCACGCGGGCCTTTTCCTTTTGGGCGCCAGGCTTTTGAGCGCCAGATTCTCTCCACAAAAAAAGACTGTCCGCAGACAGTCTTTCTTCAATGCACTGGGCTAAATCCAATCAGGCGCGCTGAATGTTCGAAGCCTGCTTGCCTTTCGGGCCTTGTGTGACTTCAAAGCTCACCTTCTCACCTTCTTTGAGCGACTTGAAGCCGTTCATGTTGATCGCCGAAAAGTGGGCGAACAAATCTTCGCTACCATCGTCCGGGGTAATAAAGCCAAAACCTTTGGCGTCGTTAAACCACTTCACAGTACCTGTTGCCATCTTGCCTATTCCCTCACTATTCCAATCATATTTCTCGCCCGGACCTCCGGACTGCCCCTCACGATCAACCGCCAGGTGCGCAGCACCCATTACGTAACCCCAAAGGTACGCATCAGCTTTTACCCATTCGCGCCACCCACGTCAACGCTTCTGCCAGCAAAAAATATGTTGCAATACAGCATTATAGCGCCGATATTCGAATAAAGAACTTCGTCGTCCAGCGCCCCTGTGTTGCATTTATTGACAGTGTCTGGCCAACGAGAACTGGACGCAACGCAACATCGCAACGCCGCCCCGTTGCCCGTGAATTACCTATCGAAAACCGGGTACATCCTCGCTTGCCATCCTTCAACGCTCCATTAGAATGCTTCTCATGGCCATTCGGAAACAAGACGACTCGCTGCTGGAAGCCGAGAAGACCCGAGTGGGTCCGCCTCGGATGTACAAGGTACTGTTGCTCAACGACGACTTCACACCCATGGATTTTGTCGTCAGCGTACTGCAAAACTTTTTTGCCATGGACCGCGAACGTGCCACCCGCGTCATGCTCCAAGTCCATACAGAGGGCCGCGGTGAATGCGGGGTTTTCCCCAAGGACATCGCCGCCACCAAGGTCGAGCAAGTCATCGCTCATGCCCGGCAGCATCAGCATCCGCTGGCATGTGTGATGGAGGAGAACTGAGGATGATTGCGCAAGAGCTTGAAGTCAGTCTGCACATGGCCTTTGTCGAAGCTCGGCAGAAACGCCACGAGTTCATCACCGTAGAGCACCTGCTTTTGGCACTGCTCGACAATCCTTCGGCGGCAGAGGTGCTGCGCGCCTGCTCGGCCAACGTTGAAACCTTGCGCCGCGAGCTAACCGATTTCATCGACGAACACACGCCGACGGTAGAGGGCGACGATGAGATCGACACGCAGCCGACGCTCGGCTTTCAGCGCGTGATTCAGCGTGCCATCCTGCACGTGCAGTCGTCCGGCAAGAAAGAGGTCACCGGCGCCAACGTGCTGGTCGCGATTTTCGGCGAAAAGGAGTCGCACGCGGTGTACTTCCTGCAGCGCCAGGACGTGTCGCGCCTCGACGTGGTCAACTTCATTTCACACGGCATCGCCAAGGGCGGCGCACCCGGCGCACCGGAAACGCCGCAAGGCAGCGACGCCGAACAGGGCGAGCAGGAAGCCGAAGCAGCCGCCCCGGGCGGCGCCCTGGAGAACTTCACCCAGAACCTCAATCAGCAGGCCCTGATGGGCAAGATCGATCCGCTGATCGGGCGCGACAAGGAAGTCGAGCGCGTCATCCAGACGCTGTGCCGACGCCGCAAGAACAACCCACTGCTGGTTGGCGAGGCCGGCGTGGGCAAAACCGCGATCGCCGAAGGGCTGGCGCGCCGCGTGGTTGAAGGGCGCGTACCGGACATCCTGATCGACGCGCAGGTCTACGCGCTCGACATGGGCGCCCTGCTCGCCGGGACGAAATACCGTGGCGACTTCGAGCAACGCCTCAAGGCCGTACTCAAGCAACTCATCGACAATGACAATACGATCCTGTTCATTGACGAGATTCACACGCTGATCGGCGCCGGCGCGGCGTCGGGCGGCACGCTGGACGCCTCCAACCTGCTCAAACCGGCGCTGTCTTCCGGCCAGCTCAAATGCATCGGCGCGACGACTTACGCCGAATTCCGCCAGATCTTCGAGAAGGACCACGCCTTGTCACGGCGCTTCCAGAAGATCGATGTGGTCGAGCCATCGGTGGCCGAAACCGTCGACATCCTCAAGGGGCTCAAGAGCCGCTTCGAGGAACATCACAGCGTGCGCTATTCAGCCGCCGCGCTGGCCTCGGCGGCTGAGCTGTCGGCAAAGTACATCAATGATCGTCATCTGCCGGACAAAGCCATCGACGTGATCGACGAGGCCGGCGCAGCGCAGCGCATCCTGCCCAAGTCGCGCCAGCGCAAGACCATCGGCAAGGGCGAAATCGAAGATATCGTGGCGAAAATCGCGCGCATCCCGCCGCGCACCGTCTCCAATGACGACAAGACCGCGCTCAAGAATCTGGATCGCGATCTCAAGAACGTGGTCTTCGGCCAGGACAAAGCCATCGACGCGCTGGCCAAGGCGATCAAGATGTCGCGCTCGGGCCTTGGCAGCCCGGGCAAGCCGATCGGCAGCTTTCTGTTCAGCGGTCCGACCGGCGTCGGCAAGACCGAAGTCGCGCGCCAGCTCGCCTACACGCTGGGTATCGAGCTGGAACGCTTCGACATGTCGGAGTACATGGAGCGCCACGCGGTCAGCCGCCTCATCGGCGCGCCGCCGGGCTACGTCGGTTTCGACCAGGGCGGGCTGCTCACCGAGGCCATCACCAAAAAGCCACACTGCGTGCTGCTGCTCGACGAAATCGAGAAAGCCCACCCCGACATCTACAACATCCTGCTGCAGGTGATGGATCACGGCAAACTGACCGACAACAACGGCCGCCAGACCGATTTCCGCAACGTGATCATCATCATGACCACCAACGCGGGCGCCGAGGCAATGCAGAAGACGGTGATCGGCTTTGCGGCCAAGCGCGAATCGGGAGACGAGATGGCCGAAATCAAGCGCATGTTCTCGCCGGAATTCCGCAACCGGCTCGACGCCACGATTTCGTTCTCGGCGCTCGACAACGAAATCATCATGCGCGTGGTCGACAAGTTCCTCACCCAGCTTGAGGCGCAGTTGCACGAGAAGAAGGTCGAGGCACACTTCAGCGACAAGCTGCGCACCTGGCTTGCGGCCGAGGGTTTCGACCCGCTGATGGGCGCCCGCCCGATGGCCCGCTTGATTCAGGACTCGATCCGCTCGGCGCTGGCCGACGAGCTACTCTTCGGGCGGCTGGTCAATGGCGGCAAGCTCACCATCGACCTCGACGACGAAGAGAAGATCGTCCTCGACTTCGACGAAGAACTGGTCACCAGTTCCTGAGCGCGCGCACCTCACCACCGACGGGCGACCTGCGGGCCGCCCGTTTTTTGCCTATCGATGCTGCACACTCCCGCTCGCTTTTCACCTCCCCCCCTTCACGAGGAGCCATGCCCCATGATTTTTCAAACCGCCGATCTGTGCGACAAACACGACGCCGTCGTTCGCATTGTCCAGCCCATGTTTCGCAGCCTTGGCGGAAAGCCCGCCTTCAGCGGCCGCATCACCACGCTGAAAGTCTTCGAAGACAACACGCTGGTGCGCGCCACGCTCGAAACCGCCGGTAACGGTCGCGTGCTGGTGGTCGATGGCGGCGGCTCGATGCGCTGCGCGCTGGTGGGCGACCAGCTCGGCGTGCTGGCGGTCAACAACGGCTGGGCCGGCATTGTCGTCTACGGCTGCATCCGTGATTCAAAGGCCATCGGCGCGATGGACGTCGGCGTTTTCGCGCTTGGCACCCACCCGCGCAAGAGCGTCAAGAAAGGTGTCGGCGACACCGACATCGTGGTCACCTTCGGCGGCGTCAGCTTCATCCCCGGCGAATACCTGTACGCTGACGAAGACGGCGTGCTGGTCAGCACCAACGCACTCGACTGAGGCGCCATACTGCATTGCCGCGGCCACATCGGCCGCAGCACAAATAAATCCAGATTTTGGTTTCATACAGCCAAATTGCGTTTCGCAATTCGAAATATTGTCAGTAACACTATGTTTACAAAGAGAAATATTTTTTCTTATGTCTTATATAAGACACATTGCTGCTGCGCAAAAACTTCCCTATACTTTGGCTACTGAAACGGCGCCTTTCACCGGCGCGTTTCACCCTCAGAGAAACGCCTGAAACTGACCAAGCTCAGCCTGCAACAGGACTCCCTCCCTGTTTCGACTGCAACACAAGGAAACCGATATGTCCCAAACCCGTGAACAGCAAATCGCCGCCCTGAAAAAAGACTGGGCAGAAAACCCCCGCTGGGCCAGTGTCAAGCGCGGTTACAGCGCCGAAGACGTGGTGCGTCTGCGCGGCAGCCTCCAGCCGGAACACACCCTCGCCCAACGCGGCGCCGAAAAGCTGTGGGCCAAAGTCAACGGCGGCGCCAAGAAGGGCTACGTGAACGCCTTCGGCGCGATCACCGCCGGCCAGGCCATGCAGCAGGCCAAAGCCGGCCTGGAAGCCGTGTATCTGTCGGGCTGGCAGGTCGCCGCCGACGGCAACACCTCCGAAACCATGTACCCGGACCAGTCGCTGTACGCCTACGACTCGGTGACGACCATGGTTCGCCGCATCAACAACACCTTCAC
>JAGRFQ010000037.1 GCA_020445945.1 Rhodocyclaceae bacterium | reverse complement strand
GTGGTCTCGCTGAGCCGCCAGACGCCCTCTTGCACCGGCAGGTGCGCCTCTACCGCCGCGCTTGCGATGACGTGGGCGCTGTCCTGATCCGGATCGTGCAGGTTCAGCCACCTCCTGGCGCATTTGCCCTTCGCATAACCGCGCGGATGGTGGTCTTGGTGTTGGCGCTGCAGCAGATATCGGTGCCAGAGCCCATCGCGAGGATGAGACGTTTCCCGGAAATGCGCGGGCTTCATGTCGAAGGACACCAGGACGCCAGACCGGCCCATGTTAGCGCCGGCGTTCGCCCATCGGTCGATGTGCATGACGCCCTGCCATTGCACAGGTGAGCCTGCCGCCTGCGCCGCCCCCCNNNGCCGGCGCATCGGCCTTGTAGCGCTCGCGCAGCTCGCGCTTGAGCAGCTTGCCCGAGGCATTGCGCGGCAGGTCGTCGACAAAGACCACCCGCTTGGGCACCTTGAACGGCGCGAGCCGCTCATGCACATGGGCGATCAACTCCTCGGCGCTGGCCGCGGCCCCCTGCTTGAGCGCCACCACCGCCACCACGGCCTCGATCCAGCGCGCGTCGGGCAGGCCGATGACCGCCACCTCGGCCACCGCCGGGTGGGTGTACAGACACTCCTCCACCTCGCGCCCGGCCACCACCACGCCGCCGGTCTTGATGATGTCCTTGATGCGGTCGGTGATGTACAGATAGCCGCCCTCGTCGAAGTAGCCCACGTCGCCGGAACGGAACCAGCCGTCGGCGAAGCTGGCGGCGGTTTCCTCGGGCTTGTCCCAGTAGCCGGTCAGCAACTGCGCCGAGCGGTGCACGATCTCGCCCATCTCGCCCGGCGGCAGGTCGCGCATGTCGGGGTCGACGACGCGCGTCTCGACATTGAAGATCGGCCGCCCCGCCGAGGCCGGGCGCTCGGCATGCTCTTCGGGGCGCAGCACGGTGGCCAGTGGCGCAATCTCGCTCTGGCCGTAGCAGTTGTAGAGCTGCAGCGCCGGCAGGCGCGCGGCCAGCTCGTGGATCACCGGCACCGGCATGATCGAGGCGCCGTAGTAGGCCTTGCGCAGCGAGCCCAGGCGCGCCGGGTCGAAAGAGGGATGACGCAGCAGGCCGATCCACACCGTCGGCGGGGCGAAGAAGGACGTCACCCGCTCGCGCGCGATGAGCGCGAAGCACAGCTCGGGCTGCGGGCTTTGCAGCAGCAGCGTGGTGGCGCCGATGAGCAGCTGCGGCATGAGGAAGACATGCATCTGCGCAGAGTGGTAGAGCGGCAGCGCCGCCAGCGAACGGTCTTCGGCGCGGATGTCGCAGGCGATCAGGGTGCTGGTGTATTCGGCAAGCAGCGCACGGTGGGTCATCATCGCGCCCTTGGGCGCGGCGGTGGTGCCCGAGGTGTAGAGCAGCTGGGCCACGTCGTCCTCGCGCACCGCAATGGCCGGCGCCGCGTCGTTGCCTGCCGCCTGCGCCCAGCTCAGCACGTCGGCCTGGTCGCCGCCAAACAGCGTGCCCTGCGTGATGCCGCCCAGCGTCGAACCAAGCGCCTGCACATGGCCGGCCATGTCCGGATCGCTAAACAGCGCACGGGCGCCGGACTGCTCGACGATGTAGCGCAGTTCGGCGTCGAGCAGCGCGTAGTTGATCGGCACATGGATCAGCCCGGCGCGCACGCAGCCCAGCCACAGCAGCACATAGGCGTCGGAGTTGCGCCCGTAGGCGGCCACGCGGTCGCCGGCCACCAGGCCGAGGCCGAGCAGGCGGTGGGCCACACGGTTGGCGGCCGCGTCGAGCTGCGCGTAGGTCCAGCTGCGCGCCTCGAAGCGCAGCGCCTCGCGCGCGGGGTTGCGGCGCACCGAGCGCGCCAGGGCATCGCCGATCAGGTCGCGGCGGGCGCGCTGGATCTGCGCGGTGCTGCGGGGGTCGAACACGGATTCGTTCATTCCTTCTCCTCCTTCAGTGGGTTGCCGGTCGTGCGCCGGCTTATTTGGCGGCCATGCGCAGCGCGCCGTCGAGGCGGATGACCTCGCCGTTGAGCATCGGATTCTCGCAGATCGATTTCACCAGCTGCGCATACTCGCTGGCGCGGCCGAGGCGGGAGGGGAAAGGCACCATCTCGCCGAGCGAGTCCTGCACCGCCTGCGGCAGGCCCTGCAGCATGGGGGTCTCGAAGATGCCGGGCGCCAGCGTCATCACACGGATGCCGTAGCGCGCCAGCTCGCGCGCGATGGGCAGGGTCATGCCGACCACGCCGGCCTTGGAGGCCGAGTAGGCGGCCTGGCCGATCTGGCCATCGAAGGCCGCCACCGAGGCGGTGGTGACGATCACCCCGCGCTCGCCTTCGACGTTGGGCGCCTGCCGGCTCATGGCCTCGGCGGCCAGGCGGATCGGGTTGAAGGTGCCCACCAGGTTGATCATCACCCCGCGGGTGAAGCTCTCCAGCGCATGCGGGCCATCCTTGCCGACCACCTTCTCGCCCGGCGCCACGCCGGCGCAGCACACCAGACCGTGCAGGCCGCCGAAGGCCTCGAGCGCGGTGTCGATGGCGGCCTGGGTCGAAGCCGCGTCGGTCACGTCGGTGGTCACGAAGCGCGCCGCGGCGCCCAGTTCGTCGGCCAGCGCCTGGCCGGCCCCCGTGTTGAGATCGGCCAGCACGGCCTTGCCGCCACCGGCCACCACCATGCGCGCCGTCGCGGCGCCGAGGCCGGAGGCGCCACCGGTGATGACGAATACGGAATCCTGGATATTCATGTGGTGCGTCCTGATCAGAGTCGTTCGATGATGGTGGCGGTGGCCATGCCGTGGCCGATGCACATCACCTGCAGGCCGAACTGGCCGCCGGTGTGCTCCAGGCCGGTGAGCATCTTGGCCATCAGGCCGGCGCCGGTGGCCCCGAGCGGATGGCCGTGGGCGATCGCCCCGCCCCAGGGGTTGAGGCGCGCCATGTCCGGGCGGAACTCGCGGGCGAAGCACAGCGCCACGCTGGCAAAGGCTTCGTTCACCTCGATCCAGTCCATGTCCCGCATCGTCAGACCAGCGCGGTCGAGCGCCCGCTGCGCGGCGGGAATGACGCCGGTGAGCTGCATCACCGGATCGGCGCCGACCGCCACCCGCGCCCGGAAGCGCGCCCGCGGCGTGAGCCCAAGCGCCTCGGCGGCACGACGACTGCCGATAAGCACGGCGGCAGCGCCATCGGTCATCTGGCTGGCGTTGGCGGCGGTGACGGCGCCGCTGTCGGGGTCGCGGAACACCGGCGCCATGGTGCGCATGCGCGCTTCGTCGATCTGCGCGCGAATGCCCTCGTCGTGGGCCAGGGTGATCGCCGCGCCGGCCTTGTCGACGCCCGTCATCGGCAGGATTTCACGATGCCAGCCAGCGGCGCGCGCGGCCTCGGCGCGGCGATGGCTCTCGATGGCATAGTCGTCCAGCTCGCGTCGGGTCAGCGCCCAGTGGTCGGCGATCAGCTCGGCGCTCTCGACCTGATGCGGAATCGGGTAGCGCGCGAGAATGTCGGGGTGGATGCCGTCAAAGCCTTGGAAGTCGCCCTTGCCCAATGTCAGGTCGAGGAACATCGGCACCCGGCTCATGCTCTCGACACCGCAACCGATGGCGAAGTCCAGATCGCCGGCAGCGACCGCCTGCGACGCGGCATGCACCGCGAACTGGCTGGAGCCGCACATGCGGTTCATCGACACCGCCGGCACCTCGGCCGGCAGGCCCGCCAGCAGCAAGGCCTGCCGGCCGATGTTGGCGCCCTGCTCGCCGGCCTGGCTNNACACAGCCGGCCAGCACGTCGCCGATCTGCTCACCGGGCACGCCGCTGCGTTCGAGCACGCCCTCGAGGGCGGTGGCCAGCAGTTCGTCCGGCCGGGTGTTGCGCAGCGCGCCGCCGCGACGGCCGAAGGGCGTGCGCACGGCGCCGAGAATCACGGCTTCGTTGGGGGTGTTCATTGTCATCACTGTTCTCCGGTGTTCAGACCCGCTGCATTTCGCGGGCGATGATGTTGCGCTGGATTTCGCTGGTGCCTTCATAGATCTGCAGCACCTTGGCGTCGCGGAAGAGCTTCTCGACCGGGTATTCGGTGGAGTAGCCCATGCCGCCAAAAATCTGCACTGCCTCGGTGGCCGCCCACATCGCCGCGTCGGCGGCGAAGCCCTTGGCGATGGACGCCTGCACGGTGTTCGGTTGGCCCTGATCCACCAGCCAGGCGCTCTGGTAGGTGAGCAGGCGGGCGGCTTCGAGCTTCATGCGCATCTCGGCCAGCTTGTGGGCGATGGCCTGGTGCTCGATCAGCGGCCGGCCCATGCTGGTGCGTTGCGTGGCGTAGGCCAGCGACTCATCCACGCAGCGTTCGATCAGCCCCACGCCGAAGGCGGCGACCATCGGCCGCGAGTGGTCGAAGGTCTGCATCGCCAGCGCAAAGCCGCGGCCCTCCTCGCCCAGGCGGTGGTCCTCAGGCACGAACACGTTCTCCAGAAAGACCTCAGCGGTGGGTGCGGCGTTCTGGCCGAGCTTGCCCAGCGGCTCGCCGACGCTCAGGCCGGCGCTGTCGCGCGGCACGATGAAGGCGGTCATGCCGCGCGCGCCTGCGGCCGGGTCGGTCTTGGCGAAAACGACGAAGAACTCGGCCAGGTTGGCGTTGGAGATCCACAATTTGCTGCCGGTGAGCACATAGCCATCCTGCACCCGCTCGGCGCGGGTGCGGATGCCGGCCACGTCGGAGCCAGCGCCCGGCTCGGTGAGCGCGAAGCTGGCCAGCGCCCCCGCGGCCGCACGGCCCAGATAGCGGCTGCGCTGCGCCTCGCTGCCGGCGATGACGATCGGCTCGGTGGCCAGCGCGTTGACGCACAAGGCAGTGCCGATGCCAAGACAGCCACGGCAGAAGGCTTCGGTGACCAACACCAGTTCCATGCAGCCGAGGCCACCGCCACCTGCCGCCTCGGGCAGGTTGACACCGAGCAGGCCAAGCGCCCGCGCCCGCTCATGAACCTCGGCGGGGAAGCGCTTGCTGCGGTCGCTTTCGGCCGCGCGCGGGGCGATCTCACGGTCGGCAAAGCGGCGCGCCAGTTCGCGGATCTCGCGTTGCTCCGGCTTGAGTTGAAAATCCATTCTGGCTCCTTGGGGTTTCCTGTCGGCACGGCTTCAGTCGAAAACCCCGAAACGTGCCGCGCGCCGGCCGGCGAAAGCGCGCACGCCCTCGGCGAAGTCTGGTTGCATCACGCACTCGAGAAAGCGCTCGCGCTCGGCCTCCAGCGCGCTCGGCAGATCGCGATCGACCGCGGCGCGCAGCAGTCGCTTGATGCCGGCCTGTGCGGCGGCCGGCCCGGCCGCCAGTCTTTCGGCCAGCCGACGACCGGCGGCGGCCAGTCCCGCAGCCGGCACCACTTCGCAGGCCAACCCCAGCGCCAGCGCCTCGCGCGCATCGATCGGCGTGTTGAGCAGCGCCGCGGCCAACGCCCGGCGCAACCCAAGCAGGCGCGGCAGATGCCAGCTCGCGCCGCCGTCGAGCGTGGCGCCGATGGCGCTGTAGGCAAGCACGAAGCGCACGTCGTCCGCGGCCACCAGCAGATCGCAGGCCATGGCCAGCGAGAAGCCAAAACCGGCCACCGCGCCGCCCGTCAGCCCGATCACCGGGCTGGGCAGCGCCGTCAGGGCGCGGATGGCCGCATGCACGGCGATGATGATCTGGTCGACCTCGTCGCGACACGCCTGTGCGTCGCCGCCAAGCAGCGCGTTGAAGCGATGTACGTCGCCACCGACCATGAAGTGCGCGCCGCTGCTTTCGATCAGCACGACACGCACCCTCGGGTCGGCCGCCACGGCGTCGACCGCATCGCGCAAGGCGCACGCCATCGGCAGATCGAGCGCGTTGCGCGCTGCCGGGCGGTGGAGGGTGAGCGTGGCGATGGCGCCGTCGTGGCTTAGCCGGACGGTCGATGCGGTGGGCTCGGACATGGGCGGGACTCCTGGGCGTCAAGACGGACGGTGGCAGCAGCGCCTCCAAGCCCTGCCTGCCGATGCTATGCTGTGCTTAAGTTGCCAAAGGCAACGATTCAACGCACCGGACACCGGTTCGATCAATCTCGAATCTGCGGGTCCGTGTAACGAACCAGAGCCATACTAGACCGTACGGAATCAGAAGTGGATAACACAAGCGGCCGAATTCTTGACATTTTCTGCCATCGTGAATTCGTTTTGCTACTTGCCCTCACCGCATGAGCGCTCGTTCGGCCACCCTGCCGATCCGCTTCGTGGGCGACTTGCTGCAGCGCCTCGGGCCGCAACGCGAGACCGCGATGGCCTGCGTCCATCAGGCCGGTATCGCCCCCGCCCTGCTCGAACAGGACACCGCACGCGTTACCGTCGAGCAGTTCGCGCATGTCTATCGCTTGCTGGCGGTCGCCCTGGACGATGAAACGCCGGGCTATTTCTCCCGCCCGCTGCATGCCGGCACGCTGAAGTTCCTGTGCCTTGGCATGCTCGATGCGGCCAATCTGCGGGTGGCGATGTACCGCTTTTGCAGCTTCTTCCGCCTGGTGCTGGACGACCTGCAATTCGTCATCTCCGACACGGGCGCGCAGACCCGCATCGTACTGGTCGAGCGCAGGCCGCTGGGCACCGGTCGTGAGCTGATCCTGGAGACCATGCTGATGTTGGTGCAGGGTATCGCCTCGTGGATGATCGACCGGCAGATCGGCTTCACCCGTCTCGACCTGGCCTACCCGGCACCGCGCTACGCCCACGAGTACGCCCACATCTACCCGGCACCGGCGCACTTCGATCAGCCGTACACCGCCCTCCAGCTCGACGCCAGATGGCTGAGCGCGCCGATCCGCCAGAACAAGGCGGCACTGTCGGCCTTCTTGCTCCACGCGCCGACCGACTGGATCTATGTGACGGCAAGCGAGCATCGCGCGATCCACCGTGTGCGCGACTATTTGGCCGCCCATCTGGAGTGCTCGCCCACCATCGAGGAGGTGGCCCGCGCGCTGCACACTTCGCCGCGCACGCTGGCCCGCCATCTGACGCAAGAAGGCGGCCGCTTCCAGGCCATCAAGGATGCGCTGCGCCGCGATGTGGCGATCGAACGCCTCTCACGCAGCGACACACCGATCGCCACCATCGGCGCGAGCCTGGGCTTTGACGATCCGGCCGCTTTCAGTCGTGCCTTCAGGCAATGGACCGGCAGCCCGCCGAAGGCGTATCGCCAGGGGCGGGGGTGAGCGGCCGCCCCCGATGTCCGTACACGATCAAGCGCTGACACGACTCGCGGATGACAACAGCCACCACGCCAGCCCCGACGACTACCACCTGCTGAACGGCTTGTTTGGCAACGGCGCCTCTTCGGGGACTGGCCACTACCGCTGGCGATCACGCCTCGTCCCGCCAAGGCTCGGCAAACCCAACCCGGCCGCCCAGCCATCTTCCCGGACCGCACGATTCTCGCGGATTCGTCGTTTCAGCCGCTTTCCTCGCCGTCTGCGGGATTACGATCATGGCGATCGATATCCCGATCCGGAGCGCAACGGCACCATCGAGTGGACGCCAGGCGGCTTTGGTCATATCTTTGCACCATGAAGGCAGGGGTCGCCACAACTGCGTGGCTGGATGCCTGCTGCGTCCCTTCAATCCGCCAGAAGCAATCAGATCGTGATCGTGATCAACCTCGTATGTGAACAGGCACACCCCTTCGAGGGATGGTTTCGTTCGTCGAATGAATTCAAGGCCCAGAAAGAGCAAGGCCTGGTCAGTTGCCCGGTGTGCGGCTCGCACAACGTCGTGCGCAAGCCTTCGGCACCTTACCTCAACTCCGGCGCGCGTCCCCCCATCAGCGATACCGAGAGCACGGCCGGGCATCCGGCACAGGCGCCCCTGCCCAGCCGGCGACAGATTCTTCAGGCCTTGCGCGACCTCGCGGCCAGTGCCGAAGACGTCGGCAAGCAGTTCGCGGCCGAAGTCAGGCGGGTGCACAACGGCGAGGCCGAGGAGCGCAGCCTGCGCGGCCAGGCCTCTCGCGCCGAGCTCGAGGAGCTACTCGAAGAGGGAATCGGCGTACTGCCGGTTCCGCCCACCGAAGACCCTCTTCACTGAGCCTCCAGGCCAGCAGCGGTGCGCTCCACGGAGTCAGCCGGCT
>JAGRFQ010000036.1 GCA_020445945.1 Rhodocyclaceae bacterium | reverse complement strand
GCGGTTTCTGGCGTAGGCCGCATCGCTGCTGGCTGGGTCGAGCGGGTGGAATTCGCCGTAGCCGGTGGCGGCCAGGCGCTGCGGCGGGATGCCGGCGGCGCGCAGGAACTTGACGATCGACAGCGCGCGGGCGGTCGACAGCTCCCAGTTGGAGGGGAAGCGCTCGGTGGCGATCGGGCGGCGGTCGGTGTGGCCGTCGACCTGCAGCACCCAGGGCAGGTCGGCGGGCATGGCGGTGGCGATCTGCTGGAGCGTGCGGGCGAGCTGGTCGAGCTGCTGGCGGCCGGCGTCGCTGACCGCGTCGGAGGCGCTGTCGAACAGCACCTCGCTGGAGAACACGAAGCGGTCGCCGACAATCTGCACGTCGTCGCGCTGGCCCAGCACCTCGCGCAGGCGGCCGAAGAATTCGGAGCGGTAGCGCGCCAGTTCGCGGGTGCGCGCGGCCAGCGCCAGGTTGAGCTCCTTGCCGAGTTCGTCGAGCTTCAGATCCTTGTCGCGGACCGCGGCCTGGGCGGCGCCGAGGGCGTTGTTGAGTTCGTCGAGCTGGGTGCGCAGCGCGGCGAGCTGGCGGTTGAGCAGCTCCACCTGCGCAATCGAGCGCTCCGACAGTTCGGTCTTTTCCTTGAGCGCGGTGCCGGTGGTGTCGAGCGCGCTGGCGAGGCGCGCGGCCTCCGCTTCGAGCTCGGTCTTGAGGCGCTGCAGCGCGGCGATGTCGTTGATCAGGCGGGCGGATTCTTCGTCGCTGGCGAGGCGCGCCGCTTCGGCGGCGTCGAGTTTGAGCTGCAGCGCCGCGCCGGCCTCGCGGCTGCTGGCGAGCGAGGCGGACAACTCGCTGAGCTGTGATTCGGCCTGCCGGCGGGTGTCGGTTTCGAGGCTCAGTTGTTTGGCCAGCACCGACAATTCGGCGTTGAGCTGGGCCAGCGCGCGGTCGCGTCCGCCGACCGCGTCGGTGAGCACGAACTGGCCGATGGTGAAGATCAGGATCACGAAGATCATCACCATCAGCAACGCGGCCAGCGCGTCGACAAAACCCGGCCAGAAGTCGAGCCCGCGGCGGCGACGGCTGAGCGCGGCCATCGCGTCAGTCGCCCTGACGCTGGTCGAGCGCGGCGGCGATGGTGCGCGACATCAGGCGCAGCTCGGCGCGCAACTCTTCGGAGAACTGGGCGTTGGGGTTGGGCTGGTGGGCGAGGTGGCGGATCAGGCCGCCGAGGTCGTCCTGACTGCTCGCCAGCGCGGAGAGGTCGCGCGATTCGCGCGAGATGAGATCCGACAGCCGGGTGAGCTGGGTGTTGAGTTCGCCGAGCTGCTCGCTGGCGACGCGCCGTTCGCGCTCGGATTCCACCGCCGAGCGCTGCATCCGCTCGATGCTCTCGGCGGTCTGTTCGAGCAGCGCCTGCACGTAGGCCGGCACGCTGCCTTCGCCGTCGCCGGGCGCGCCGGAGGCGGGCAGGCGGGTGATGTTGGAGAGCCACTCTTCCAGCTCGTTGTAGAAGCGGTTCTGGGCGTGGCCCGACTGCAGGTCGAGAAAGCCCACCACCAGCGAGCCGGCGAGGCCGAACAGCGAGGTCGAGAAGCTCGTCGCCATGCCCGACAGCGGCGCGTCGAGGCGGGTCTTGAGGGTTTCGAACATGGCGATCGGGTCGGCGCCGACGCTCATCCCGCCGATGATCTCGCCCACCGAGCGGATCGTCGTCAGCAGGCCCCAGAACGTGCCGAGCAGGCCGAGAAAGATCAGCAGGCCGATGAGGTAGCGGGACAGGTCGCGCTGTTCTTCGAGGCGGATCTGCACGCTGTCGAGGATCGAGCGCATCGACGCCGGCGAGAGGTGAAAGCGCCCCCGCTCGCGGCTGGTGAGCAGGCGCGCCATCGGCGCCAGCAGCACCGGCCCGGCGGTGGTGCTGCCGCGCTGGGCGAAATCCTCGATCCACAGCACCTCGCGCTGCAGCCGCCACACCTGGCGCAGATTGACCGCGATGCCGACCGCGAGCACAAAAATGATCACCCCGTTGAAGGCCACGTTGGCCACGAAGGCGTCCTGCAGCTGCGGTGCCAGAAAAGCCGCCAGCACGGCCACCAGCGCCAGAAACAGGCTCATCCAGGTGGTGGCGTGAACGGGGCGGGTGAACTGCTTTTGTTCCATCGGCATCAGCTCCTCGGGGGCAGACAGGCCGCAACGGCGCTGGAGCGCAGTCTAACCCGATTGTGTTCGGGCGGCTAAGGGCAGATGCCACGGTCGGGCGCGCGCGTGTGAATCGGCCATAATGAACGCAGCATTTCCCGCCCCGCCGATGATGACCGCACGCTATCGCGCCTTCCTGTCCTACAGCCACCGTGACGCCGCCGTTGCGCGGCGGGTGCATGGCGCGCTCGAAGGGTGGCGCGTCGATGCCGGGCTGGTTGGGCGGGCGACGCCGGTCGGCGCGGTGCCGGCGACGCTGCGGCCGGTGTTCCGCGACCGCGAGGATCTGGCCGGCGGCGGGCAGCTGAGCGATGCGATCCGCGCCGCGCTGGCCGATTCAGCCTGCCTCATCGTGCTGTGCTCGCCGGCCGCGGCGGCGAGCGACTACGTGGATGCCGAAATCCGCGCTTTTCAGGCCCTCGGGCGCTCGGCGCGCATCATCCCGCTGATTGTCGATGGCGAGCCCGGCAGCGACGAGGCGGCGTGTTTTCCGCCCGCGTTGTGCGCGCCCCCCGGCGCTGGCGGCGATGCGCTCGCTCGGCTGGATGCGCCGCTGGCCGCCGATGCGCGCGAGCACGGCGACGGATTCCGCCGCGCGCTGGCCAAGGTGGTGGCCGGAGTGCTCGGGCTGCCCTTCGACGAAGTCGCGCGCCGCGCCGAGCGGGCCGCCCGGCGGCGCCAGCGGGTGCTGGTCGCGGTGGCGGCGATGATGTCGGTGCTCGCGCTGGCCGCGGGCGGTTTCGGCTGGTTGGCCGAGCAGCGCCGCGCCGAGGCCGAGCATAATTACCAGGCGGCGGTGAGCGCTGCGGACGCGATTCTGGGCGAGGTCGGCGAGGAGTTGATCCGGGTCGAAGGCATCGGGTTGGACACCACCCGGCGGGTGATCGGCCGCGCCTCTCAGGTGTTCGACGATCTGTCCGCCGCCCTGCCCGATGCGCGCGAACTGAAGCTCAGCAAGATCGCCGCGCTGCTGGTGTTCGCCAAGGCCTACGGCGCCAAGGGCGACCATGCGGGCGAGCTGGGCGCCGCGCGCGAGGGGGTGGATGCCGCCGTCGCGCTGCAGGCCGCCCGGCCCGACGACGAGGGCGTGCGGATGGTGCTGGCGATGGCGCGGCGGGTGCTGGGCATGGCGCTGGCGAGCCGCGGCGACAAGGTCGAGGCGATCGAGGTGCTGCAGGCGGCGGTGGACGGTTTCGACTCCTTGGCCGGGGACGCCGACGCGCCGGGTGCCCGCTACGAACACGGCAACGCCTTGCTGTCCTTGTCGATGCTGCTCGTCGACAGTGCGCGCGCCGATGCCGCGGCGGCCGCCGACAGCTATCTGGCGCGCGCCATTGCCGAGGCCGATGCCATGGCGGCGGCCGATCCGGACGACATGCGCTACCGCGCGCTGCGCATCACCACGCGCACCGCGCAGGCCGACCGCCTGCGGCGCGCGGGCGATGCGGCGGCCGCGCGGGCGGCGTACGTCGACGTGGAGGCGGCGCTGCGCGACGAGGTGGTGCGCAACCCCGATGTGCCGCAGTTTCGCGCCATGCTCAGCGCGGTGCATACGCAACTGGCCGAGGTGCTCGATGCGCTCGGCGACGCGGCGGGCGCGCAGGCCGTGCGCGAACGGGCCGCCGCCACGGTGGCGCGGCTGGCGCGCCGCGACGGCGAGAATCGCAGCATGCGCGCCCAGCACGCCGGCAATCTGGCGGTGCAGGGCGAGGCGCTGGCGCGCGAGGGCAAGGTGGATGCGGCGGTGGCGCTGTTTGCCGAAAGCCAGGCCACGCTCGAAGCGCTGCTGGCCTCGCAACCGGAAGATGCGGGTGCCGCGCTGGCGCTGGATCTGGCGCTGTCGCGGGCGGCCACGGCGTTCAATGCGGAAGGCTATTACGAGTCGGCCGAAGCCGCCGCGCGGCGTTTGCTGGATTTGCGCGAGGCGGCGCTGGCCCGCACGCCGGCGGATGCCGAGGCGGTCGCGTCGGTGCTGCGGGCTCTGCATGCACTGGCGGAGGCGGTGGAGGGGGGCGGTGCGCTGGCGGCCGCGCTGGCGCTGCGCGAGCGGCAGTTGACGCTCGAAGCGCAGCTCGCTGCGCAGGGCGTCGAGCGGCGCTCCCTGCGCGCCGAGGTGCATTTCGCGGCCGGCGTGCTGGCTTGGCGGCTGAGCCGGCGGGCCGAGGCGATTCCGCACTACGCGCAGCACAACGCCTTGCTGCGCGCGCTGCTGGCGGAGGCGCCGCAGGAGCGGAATCTGCGCATCCGGCTCGGCCACGGTTTGCTCAATCTGGGCGAGTTGCGCGTGCTGACCGGCGACGCGGCGGGGGCGCGGGCGGCGTTCGACGCTTGCTTGCAGGTGCGTCAGGCGCTGGTCGACGCGGGCGCCGACGCACCGGCACGGCTCACCGAGCTGGCCTGGGCGCAGGCCCGGCTGGCGCAGTTCGGCGACGATCCGGCGGCACGCTGGGCGGCGGTCGAATCGCTGCTGGTGCGCGCCGATGCGGCGCTGCCGCTGGGCGATCTGGAGGAGGAGTTGCTGACCGTGGCGCGGATCGTGGGGGCGTCGCGCGCGCTGCGTTGAGGGCTAGGCGCGGGGCGGCTCGCTGGCCGGGGCGGTGTCGGCGTCGAGGGGCGGCTTGAGCAGGGCCGCGGTGTCGGCGGCGGGCGGGGCGACGCCATCGGCCGCTTCGGCGGGTGCGGCGGGCTTGCGCTTGATCCGCCGGAAGACGCGGTCGCCGACCTTGTGGATGCGGTTGAGCTGGTAGGTGACTTCGGCGCCGTAGAGCATGATCAGCGAGACGTAATAGACCCACACCAGAATCACCGCCAGCGAGCCGGCGGCGCCGTAGGTGGAGGAGATCGAACTGCGGCTCATGTAGACCCCGACGGCCCATTTGCCGACTTCGAACAGCACCGCGGTGAACACCGCGCCGAGGATCAGCGGGCGGCGTGCCAGCGGGGTGGGGACCAGCACCTTGTAGATCATGCCGATCATGCTGGTCTGCAGTGCCAGGGTGATGCCGATCTGGAGCAGGGTGGCGACCCACAGCAGGGCTTCCATGCCCTGCGTGGCGAACTGGCTGAAGGCGAGGATCGCGGCGCTGGCGACCAGCGACACCATCAGCAGGAAGCCGACGCCGATGATGACGGTGAGCCCGCGCAGGCGGCCGACCAGTTGCTTGACCCAGGCGCTGCGCCCGGCCGTGGGGTGGCCGAAGATGGCCTCGAAGGCGTGGCCCATCTGCATGAACAGGCCGGTGGCACCGGCGAGCATGACGACCACGCCGATCAGCGTGGCGGTGATGCCTTCGCCGGAGGCCGAGCTGGCGGCGATCATGCGTTCGATGAGGCTCGCGCCGTCGGCGCCGATGAGCGATTCGAGTTCGCCGACGATGCGCCCGGCGGCGGCCTCGCGGCCGAAGATGAGGCCGGCCACCGAGACGGCGATGACCAGGATCGGCGCCAGCGAGAAGGCGGAGTAGTAGGCCAGCGCGGCGGCGTAGGTGGTGCACCGGTCGTCGAGCCATTTGTGGGCGGCGCGGTAGGGGACGAGCAGGTAGCGCAGCGGGCGGGTGAGAATGCTCATGGCGGGGGCGGTCGGGTTCCGGGTAGGACACTTTACCGCCAATCGGGGCGGCGGCGGGGCGCTTGACGGCATGCCGGACGATTGTCACATTTGTGTACATTTGGAAAATAGTTGCGCAAAGATGGCTTGGCACAGTGCACTCCCATAACAGGCAGTCATGCCACCTCGGTAGCGGATAAAAAACCGGACGCTGCCGGGCAATCAGAGACAGGCAACACCAGAGGAGGAGACGGGCATGTCAGACCCCCGTGGGCAGGACACGCTGAACACGTTCCCGCGTTTGCTGATGCACCATGCACAGCAGCGACCGGCGCATCCAGCGATGCGCGAGAAGGAATTCGGCATCTGGCAGACCTACAGTTGGGCCGAGGTGGCGACCAATGTGCGCGCCATCGCCTGCGGGCTGGCCGAGCTGGGTTTCAAGCGCGGCGACCGGCTGGCGATCATCGGCGACAACCGCCCGCGGCTGTACTGGTCGGTGGCGGCGTGCCAGTGCCTGGGCGGCATCCCGGTGCTGATGTACCAGGATGCGGTGGCCGAGGAGATGGTCTACGTGTTGCAGGACGCGGAGATCAAGTTCGCGGTGGTCGAGGATCAGGAGCAGGTCGACAAGGCGGTCGAGATCAAGGATCAGGCGCCACTGCTCGAACACGTGATCTACGACGATGCGCGCGGCATGCGCCACTACGCCGAAACCTTTCTGCTCGGGCTCGACGAGCTGCAGGCGATGGGCGCGGCGCACGACAAGAACCAGCCGGACTTCCTCGACGGCGAGATTGCCAAGGGCCAGCCCGACGATATCTCGGTGATGCTCTACACCTCGGGCACCACCGGCAAGCCGAAGGGGGTGTGCCAGACCCACGATGCGTTCATCCAGTCGGCGCGCGGCGGCTGCCAGTTCGACACGCTGACCGAGCGCGAAGACATCCTCTCCTACCTGCCCATGGCGTGGGTCGGCGACCACTTGTTTTCCTACGCGCAGGCAATGGTCTCGGGCTTCACCATCAACTGCCCGGAGTCGGGCGAGACGGTGATGACCGATCTGCGCGAAATCGGCCCGACGTATTACTTTGCGCCGCCGCGGGTGTTCGAGAACCTGCTCACCACGGTGTTGATCCGCATGGAAGATGCGGGCTGGTTCAAGCGCAAAATCTTCAGCTATTTCATGGATGTCGCCAAACGCTGCGGCGCGGAGATTCTCGACGGCAAGCCGGTGCCGGCGGGTGACCGGCTGCTGTACTGGCTGGGCAATCTGCTGGTCATCGGGCCGCTCAAGAACGTGCTCGGGTTCTCGCGCATCCGGGTGGCCTACACCGCCGGTGCGGCGATCGGGCCGGACCTGTTCCGCTTCTACCGCTCGATCGGCATCAACCTCAAGCAGCTCTACGGCCAGACCGAAACCTGCGCCTACGTGTGCCTGCAGCCGGACGGCCAGATCAAGCTCGATTCGGTCGGCAAGCCGGCGCCGGGGGTGGAGGTGAAACTGGCCGAGAACGGCGAGATCCTGGTCAAGGGCCCGATGCTGCTCAAGGCCTACTACAAGCGCCCGGATGCGACCGCCGAGTCGCTCAACGAAGAGGGCTATTTCCTGACCGGTGACGCAGGCTTCTTCGACGAGGAAGGCCACCTCAAGATCATCGATCGCGCCAAGGACGTGGGCAAGCTCAACAGCGGCGGCATGTTTGCGCCCAACTACATCG
>JAGRFQ010000107.1 GCA_020445945.1 Rhodocyclaceae bacterium | reverse complement strand
GGCGCGCGGCCCAGCATCAGCAGAATCTGCTCCATGAATCGGCCTTTCATACCTCGCCCTCCCACACCGCCCGGGCATCGACCACGATCGCGGTCGGCTCGACCGGGCAGATCATTTCGCACACGCCGCAACCGACGCATTGTTCCATCACCACCGGCCGCCCGCGCCGGGTGCCGTCGGCATCTTCGGTGACCTCCAGCCGGATCGCCTCGGCGATGGGGCATTCGGTGACGCACAGGTCGCACAGCTCGCGTTCGTAGGGGTGGTCGGCGACCGGCACCGGCTTCCAGCGGTCGACGTCCATGTAGCGCATCTGACCGGTGAAGGCGGCGCCGCGCGCCTGCCCGGAGAAGCCCTTGCCCTGCATCGCGAGACAGGCCTCGGGGCGCGACAGGCGCGCCAGCCCGGAGCGCTCGATCAGGTTCAGCGTCGGCTCGGGGTCGTTGGCCTTGGCCTTGAGCACCGGCTTGTGCGCCAGCTCCGCGCCCGGCCGGATGGACAGGAAATCGGGCTTGCGATACACCAGCGAGCCGGTCGGACAGGCCAGGATGCACTGCACCGCGTCACAGGAGAAATCGCAGGCCTGGTCACGCGAATCGATGTAGGGCACCCCCAGACCGTAGCCGTCGGTGATGTCGCCCAGCGTGATGGCTTGGACCGGGCAGACCTGCACGCATTGCCCGCACTTGATGCACGAGGACAGGAAGTCGTCCTCGTCGAGCGCGCCGGGCGGGCGCATCCGCGGCTGATCGGCCTGGGCGGCGACCGGAATGTAGCCCGCCAGCCCGGCGCCGACCACAACCGTGCCCAGGCCCAGCGTGCGCATGAAGCGCCGCCGCGCCTGTTGCGCGCGTACGTTTGAAACCGGGCGTTTGCCGCCCTTGACCGCGGCGCGGGGCGCGGGCGCTTGGGCCGCCTTCGGGTCCGCGCTGCCGGGCCGTTCGGAATCCTGGTCGTCGCTCATGTGCGGGTCTCCTCCCGGGGATTGCGAAACAGCGGCGCCTCATCGCGCAACAGCAGCACGGGCGAGGTAAACGGCGCCAGCCGTTCGAGAAAATCGAGCGCCTCGAGCATGGGCGCACTTCTGAAAAAGCGGGCGTAGGGCTGCTCCATCCACAATTGGTCGGTATACGCGTAGAGTTCGTAGGCCGTGTCGCCGGTGCGATCGTGGTTGCGATCGAAGCCCTGATAGTCGTCCCAGTAATTGCCGCGCCAGACACTCTTGGTCGCCGCACCGGCGCCGCCCACGGCAATCTGCGACATGTTGCCCTCGAAGACATTGGCGGTTACCTCCGTGCCGCCGATGTCGGAGGTGAAGTTGATGCCGATGCCGTTGTAGGCAATCCGGTTGTTGCGGAATACCACTTTGGTACCGGGCTCGAAGGGCGAGATGTCGCTGCCGATACCGACCGCGCAATACACGATCTCGTTGTCCTCGATGATCAGATCCGACGCCTCTTTCATCCCCACGCCCATGCCGGTGGCGCCCGAAGCGTGCGAAATGACGTTGCCGCGGATGGTCGAGTAGCCGCCGTACATCACGTAGATGCCGACCGAGTTGTCGTAGTACTTGTTGCCTTCGACCAGGTTGCGGTTGGCGAACATGAAGTGCAGCGAGTAGCGGCTGCGCCGGCCGATGTTGTCGCGAAACACGTTGTCGTTGGAGTACCACGCCACCACGTCGCGCGAGTCGATCACCTCGTTGGCCTCGATCAGGTTGCGGTGGCTGGACCACAGCCGGATGCCGTCGCCACGCACACCCAGCGCGGCCGGCTTGGAGCGGACGCTGGTACGCCGCACGGTGTTGTCGTCGGACTGCTTGAGGTCGATGCCGAACAGGCAGTCGTCCATGCGCACGTCTTCGATCAGGTTGTGCTTGCCGCGCACGTTGAGGCAGGCGTCGTCGGAGTCGTGCGAGTCGCCCGAGGCGGTCAGGTGCACGCCGCGCAGGGTCGCCCCGGTGGCCTGCAACACCATCACCGTGCCGCTGCCGCCACCGTGGATGATGACCTCGCCCGCGCCCTCGATGGTCAGCGCCTTGTCGATCAGCACCGGACCGGCGTAGGTGCCGGGCGGCACGGCGAGCACGCTGCCCACCGGCGCGGCATCGATCAGCGGCTGGAACCACGGGATGTCGGTGCGATGCGGCGCCGTCGGGCGGGGTGCGCGCTTGGTCGAATCGCCCCAGCTGTCGGCCGCGGCACCCGACGGCGCTTCGGTTTCCATGGCGGCACCGGGGAAGGCGGTACGCGGGTCAGGGGCGCGATCGGGCGTCGTGGCGGGCGCCGGGTCCGGGGTCTTGAGCCCGGTCGACCGGAGCGCCTTGAGCACGCTGTCGACATCCGCCAGCGCCGCCAGCGGCGCGCACAGCAGGGCGAGACATAGCGCGGCCGCCGCCGGGCGACGCGCCACCGGCTTCATTCTGCCGCGCCTGCCCGCACTTGCTTGCGGCGCAGCAGCAATGCCAGCAACAGGCAGATCATGGCCACCACGACCATCGCGTAACCCCAGTAGGGGTAGGAATAGGTCGAGAACTGTGCCACCTTGCCCACCCCGAACACGGTCGGCATGAAGGGTTTGACCGTAAAGGCGCCCCACGGATGCAGGTTGTGACCGAAGAACCACAGCCAGCCGGCGTAGTCGATGACGAAGAAGAGCGGCAGCAAGGCCGGCACCAGCACCAGCAGGGACGAGAAGCCGCGCACCTTCCACACCCCGAGGCACACCACCGCCATCGCCGCGATCAGACCGATGGCGACGCCCGCGGTCACCGTCTTGAGCGTGCTGCCCCACTGGGCGATGCGCTCGGGCTCGTTGAAGAAGGCGCCGGCCTCGCCCATGTAGTAGTCGGCGTAGGTCTGCAGGTTGCCGGCCACGAACAGCTCGGCCACCATCCACGCCGCCACGCCGGCAAAACCGGCGCCCAGCACCATCAGCCGGGTTTTGCGTTTCTCGGCCATGAAACCGAGCATCATCACCGCGAAGAATCCGAAGATGTACTTCGACACCTGCCGCTCGACCGGCGC
>JAGRFQ010000106.1:6871-7325 GCA_020445945.1 Rhodocyclaceae bacterium | reverse complement strand
TATTGAATCGCTGGTGCCGGGAGAGGGACTCGAACCCTCACAGTGTCACCACCGGCGGATTTTGAATCCGCTGCGTCTACCGATTCCGCCACCCCGGCCAGCGTAAGCGGCGCATTATCACCAAATCCGGACCACACTTCAAGCGCATGACTTTAACGCTGGACGATTTCGACTACGCGCTGCCCGAGCATCTGATCGCCCAGGCGCCGCTGCCCGAGCGCAGCGCCAGCCGGCTGCTGGTGGTCGATGGCGAACAGCGCCGCGACCGCCACATCGGCGATTTGCCGGCCTGGCTCGACGCGGGCGATCTGCTGGTGTTCAACGACACGCGCGTGATTCACGCCCGCCTGTTCGGTCGCAAGGCCAGCGGCGGACAGGTGGAGGTGCTGATCGAGCGGCCGGTCGGCGAGCACGAGGCGCTGGCCCAGGTGCGCGCCAGCAAATCGCCCAAGGC
>JAGRFQ010000106.1:442-6800 GCA_020445945.1 Rhodocyclaceae bacterium | reverse complement strand
TTTCCCGACGACCGAGCGCTGCTCGACTACACCGAAACGTATGGCGCGCTGCCGCTGCCGCCTTATATTGAACGCGCCGCCGCGGCGGCTGACGAGACGCGCTATCAAACCGTGTTCGCGCGCCACCCCGGCTCGGTGGCCGCCCCCACGGCGGGATTGCATTTCGATGATGCGCTGCTCGCCGCGCTGCGCGACAAGGGCGTGCACCGCGCGGCCGTCACCTTGCACGTCGGCGCCGGCACCTACCAGCCGGTGCGCGCCCACGCGCTCGCCGACCACCAGATGCACCGCGAGCGCTACCTGATTCCGGCCGACACGGTGGCCGCCATCGAGGCCACCCGCGCGCGCGGCGGCCGCGTGGTCGCGGTGGGCACCACCAGCCTGCGCGCGCTCGAATCCGCCGCGCGCGACGGCGCGCTCAGCGCGGGCAGCAACGAAACCGAACTGTTCATCACCCCCGGCTACCGCTTTCAGGTGGTGGACGTGCTGCTCACCAACTTCCACCTGCCCAAATCCACGCTGCTGATGCTGGTCTCGGCCTTTGCCGGCATGGACCCCATTCGCGCCGCCTACGCCCACGCGGTGGCCTGCGAGTACCGTTTTTTCAGCTATGGCGACGCCATGCTCCTGACCCGGAAACAGCCATGAGCCTGCACTTCGACCTGCTTGCCACCGATGGCGCCGCGCGCCGCGGCCGCATCACCCTCGCCCACGGCGCGGTCGACACCCCCGCCTTCATGCCCGTCGGCACCTACGGCACGGTCAAGGCGATGACCCCGCAGGCGCTGGCCGACACCGGCGCGCAGATCTGCCTCGGCAACACCTTCCACCTGTGGCTGCGCCCCGGTCTGGAGGTGATGGAGACCTTTGGCGGGCTGCACGATTTCATGCACTGGGACAAGCCCATCCTCACCGATTCGGGCGGCTTTCAGGTGTTCAGCCTCGGCGCACTGCGCAAAATCAGCGAAGAAGGGGTGCGCTTCGCCTCGCCGATCGACGGCAGCAAACTGTTCCTCACGCCGGAGGCGTCGATGCGCATCCAGCGCGCGCTCAATGCCGACATCGTGATGATTTTCGACGAGTGCACGCCGCACCCAGCCACCGCCGACGAGGCCGCAAAATCGATGCAGCTCTCACTGCGCTGGGCGCGCCGCTCGCGCGACGCCTTCGACGCGCAGGCCAACCCCAACGCGCTGTTCGGCATCGTGCAGGGCGGCATGTACGAGGCGCTGCGCGACGATTCGCTGGCCGGACTGGTCGACATCGGCTTCGACGGCTTCGCCATCGGCGGCCTGTCGGTGGGCGAGCCCAAGGAAGACATGCAGCGCATCCTCGCCCACACCGCGCCGCGCCTGCCGGCCGGCAAGCCGCGCTATCTGATGGGCGTGGGCACGCCGGAGGATCTGGTCGAAGCGGTGGGCCGCGGCATCGACATGTTCGACTGCGTGATGCCCACCCGCAACGCGAGGAACGGCTGGCTGTTCACCCGCTTCGGCGATCTCAAGATCAAGAACGCGCGCCATCGCAACGACCCCGCCCCGCTCGACCCCACCTGCACCTGCACCACCTGCCGCCACTTCTCGCGCGCCTATCTGCACCATCTGCATCGCACCGGCGAGATCCTCGGCGCGATGCTCAACACGGTCCACAACCTGCACTACTACCAGGCCTTGATGGCGCAGATGCGCAGCGCCATCGCCGAGGGCGAGTTCGCTGCATTTGTGCGCCGCTTCCACGACGAACGCCAGCACAGCGCGCAGGTGTGAATCCCGTGCAACTGCTATAATCGTCGCCTTTTGAACCTCACGCGACCGGAGTTTTAACGTGCTCATTTCCAACGCCTACGCCCAAGCCGCAGACGCCGCTGCCGACGGCGGCCTGCTCGGCCTGCTGCCCATGCTGCTGATGTTTGTGGTGCTGTATTTCGTGATGATCCGCCCGCAAATGAAACGCGCCAAAGAGCACAAGAACCTGGTCGAAGCGCTGGCCAAGGGCGACGAAGTGATGTTCGCCGGCGTGGTCGGTCGGATTACCTCGGTGGGCGACACCTACGCCGAAGTCGAGGTGGCTGACAATGTCGTGCTCAAGATCCAGAAACAGGCTGTTGCCAACGTGCTGCCCAAGGGCACGCTCAAGAGCATCTAAGCCGTCACCCCCGCGGGCGGCCTGGCCGCCCGTGGCGTTTTGATCCACGCCCGTCCCAGGCGCATCGCACATGAACCGCTATCCTCTCTGGAAAAATCTGCTCATCGGCCTCGTGCTGATCTGCGGCCTGCTCTACACCCTGCCCAACTTCTTCGGCGAAGTGCCGGCCGTTCAGGTGTCCAGCGCCAAGGCCACGCTCAAGATCGACACCGCCATGGAGGCGCAGATCGAAGGCATCCTGCAACGCGCCAATCTGGTCCACACCGGCATCTTCAGCGATGCCAATAGTGTGCGCGCGCGCTTCGACAACACGGACACTCAACTCCAGGCCAAGGACGCCATCGAGCGCGCGCTCAACCCCGACCCGGCCGACCCGAGCTACGTCGTCGCTCTCAACCTGCTGTCCGCCTCGCCCAACTGGCTGACCTCGCTGGGTGCGCTGCCGATGTATCTGGGCCTCGACCTGCGTGGCGGGGTGCACTTCCTGCTCCAGGTCGACATGGAAGGCGCGCTCACCAAGCGCATGGACAGTACCGCGGGCGATCTGCGCACCCTGCTGCGCGACAAGGACGTGCGCCATTCCGGCATCCGCCGGATCGGCAACACGCTGGAAATCCGCTTCCGCGACGCCGGCATTCGCGAGGCCGGGCGCGCCGCCATCCTGGCCAGCACCGCCGATCTGCAACTGACCGACCGCGACGACAGCGACCAGCCGCGCCTGGTCGCCGCACTCACCCCGCTGGCGGCCAAAACGCTGCAGGAGTTCGCGCTGCGCCAGAACATCTCCACCCTCAACAACCGGATCAACGAACTGGGCGTGGCCGAGCCGGTGATCCAGCAACAAGGCGCCGACCGCATCGTGGTGCAACTGCCGGGCGTGCAGGATGTGGCCAAGGCCAAGAACATTCTCGGCCGCACCGCCACACTCGAAGTGCGGATGGTCGACGACACCCCGGGGCGCCTCGAGGAAGCGCTCGGCGGCGCCGTGCCCTTCGGCACCGAGCTGTACACCGAGCGCGGCGGTCAGCCGCTGCTGGTAAAAAAACAGGTCGTCCTCACCGGCGACCGCCTCACCGACGCCCAGCCCGGCTTCGACGGCCAGACCCAGGAGCCGGCGGTGCACCTGACGCTGGATGCGGCGGGAGCGCGCATCTTCCGCGACGTGACACGCGAGAACGTCAACAAGCGGATGGCCATCCTGCTGATCGAAAAAGGCAAGGGCGAGGTCATCACCGCGCCGGTGATCCGCACCGAGATCGCCGGCGGCCGGGTGCAGATTTCGGGCCGCATGACCACCACCGAAGCCAACGACATCGCCCTGCTGCTGCGCGCCGGCTCGCTGGCCGCGCCGATGGAGATCATCGANNCGAGGAGCGCACCGTCGGCCCGAGCCTGGGTGCCGAGAACATCGAGAAAGGCTTCAACTCCACGCTGTGGGGCTTCGTCGCCATCGCGGTGTTCATGATCGCCTACTACGGTCTGTTCGGCCTGGTCTCGGTGCTGGCCCTGACCGCCAACCTGTTGCTGCTGGTCGCGCTGCTGTCGATCCTGCAGGCGACGCTGACCCTGCCCGGCATCGCCGCCATCGCGCTCACACTGGGTATGGCGATTGACGCCAACGTGCTGATCAACGAGCGCATCCGCGAGGAATTGCGCAACGGGTCGAGCCCGCAGGCGGCCATCGCCGCCGGCTACGACCGCGCCTTCGACACGATTCTGGACTCCAACATCACCACCCTGATCGCCGGCGTGGCGCTGCTGGTATTCGGCTCCGGCCCGGTACGCGGCTTCGCGGTGGTGCACTGCCTGGGCATCCTGACCTCGATGTTCAGCGCCATTCTAGTCTCGCGCATGCTGGTGAACCTGATCTACGGCCGCCGGCGCAAGATCGACGCCCTGTCCATCGGACAGGTGTGGAAGCCCGAACCCAACTGATTGACGACCGGGCGCCACGGCGCCCGCTGCAAGGACACGCATCATGGAATTTTTCCGCATCAAGAACGACATCCCGTTCATGAAGCACGCGCTGGTGTTCAACGTCATCTCGTTGCTCACCTTCGTGCTCGCGGTCGCCTTTCTGCTTACCCGCGGCCTCAACCTCAGCGTCGAATTCACCGGCGGCACGCTGCTTGAAATGAACTACGCCGAGCCGCCGCAGGTGCAGTCGATCCGCGACGCGCTGGGCAAGGACGGCTACCCCGACGCGCAGGTGCAGAACTTCGGCAGCGCGCGCGACATCCTGATCCGCCTGCCCAACCGCGACGGCCTCGACAGCAACAGTGTCTCCGAAAAAGTAGCGGCCACGCTGCACGCCGTCGACGGCCCCAAGGGCGAGCTGCGGCGGGTCGAATTCGTCGGCCCGCAGGTCGGCGACGAACTGGCCGCCGACGGCGGCATGGCGCTGCTGCTGGTGATCATCGGGATCATGATCTACCTCGCGCTGCGCTTCGAGTGGCGCTTCTCGGTCGCGGCGATCGTCGCCAACCTGCACGACGTAATCATCATCCTCGGCTTCTTCGCCTTCTTTCAGTGGGAGTTCTCGCTCGCGGTACTGGCCGCCGTGCTGGCGGTGCTGGGCTACTCGGTGAACGAATCGGTGGTGGTGTTCGACCGGGTGCGCGAAACCTTCAAGAAACAGCGCGCGATGAGCACCCCCGACGTGCTCAACCACGCCATCACCCGCACCATCTCGCGCACCGTCATCACCCACGGCAGCACCCAGGTGATGGTGCTCTCGATGCTGCTGTTCGGCGGTGAAACCCTGTACTACTTCGCCCTCGCGCTGACCATCGGCATCTGCTTCGGCATCTACTCCTCGGTCCTCGTCGCCAGCCCGCTGGTGATGTGGCTGGGCGTCTCGCGCGAGCAGTTCATCAAGCCGAAAAAGCAGAAAGAAGAAGCCGTTGTCTGAACGGCCGCGCACGCGCCACACCCCCGATCTGATCGCAAAGGAAGCCACGGATGCAGGTTAACTACTACGTTCTGCCGCTGTATCTGGGCCTGTTCGGCCTGGCGGCGCTGATGCTCTCGCGCGCCTGGCGCATCGGCAAGCGCAACCGGCTCGATCTGGTCGCCAACTGGAGCAACGTCCAGCTCGAAGAGCCCGAGCGCTACAAGCAGATCTACATCACCATCAACCTCGCCGGCGGCATCGCACTGCTGGCGCTGGCGGCGCTGGTGCTGATCGTCGGGCTGCCCTTCACGATGTGGGTCTCCCTGGCCGCGCTGATCTTCTGGAGCTATTTCTTCGCCTACCAGTTCCTGTCGTGGAACGCCAAGAAGAACAAGGCGCTCGAAGAACGCGCACGCAAGGCGGCCGAAGCCGAGCAGCAGAAAGAAGCGGGCTGAACGCCGTCGGCTAGAGTGCGAACACCTGTTTAACGCACAGCGTCTCGCCACGCTCCATCAAGCCGATCAGGCGGTCGATGTTGGGATGCTTGCCCGGATGCTGACGCGCGTCTTCGGTGTGCTCACCGTACAGCTCCAGCCCCTTGCGCGCGGCCTCGGGCGAAATTGCCCCGTGGATCTGCGCCAGATGGTTGTAGACCGCCAGCGAGCCGGCCTGCCCGGCCTTGTTCTCGATGGTCGCCACCACCGCACCATCGGCGTCGAGCAAATTCAGCCCCGCCAGATGCGACACCTTCGGCAACTGCTTGAGGGTTTCGGCAAACGTCATGAAAAGCGTCCTCGATTCCGGAAATGACACGGGGCGCCGCCCGGACGCCCCGCAGGATGGCGGCCGCGCTCAGATCGCGCGCGCCAGTTCCGCCGCCTTGCCGATGTAGCTCGCCGGCGTCATCGCCAGCAGGCGCTGCTTTTCATCCGCCGGAATCGCCAGCGTGTCGATGAACGCGTGCAAGCCTTGCTGCGTGATCCCCTTGCCGCGGGTCAGCGCCTTGAGCTGCTCGTAGGGATTCTCGACGCCGTAACGGCGCATCACCGTCTGCACCGGCTCGGCCAGCACCTCCCAGGCCTCGTCGATATCGGCGGCCAGGCGCTCCGCGTTGAGCTCCAACTTGCCCAGCCCCTTGAGCAGCGAATCATAGGCCAGCACGGTGTGGCCAAACGCCACCCCCATGTTGCGCAGCACGGTCGAGTCGGTCAGGTCGCGCTGCATGCGCGAGATCGGCAGCTTCTCGCTGAAGTGACGCAGCAGCGCGTTGGCCACGCCCAGGTTCCCCTCGGCATTTTCGAAGTCGATCGGATTGACCTT
>JAGRFQ010000106.1:0-427 GCA_020445945.1 Rhodocyclaceae bacterium | reverse complement strand
ACGAGCCCACCTCGCCCTCCTTGAGGCGCTGTTTGAAGAAGCCCAGCGAGATGTAGCTCCAGATGTCGCGGCAGGCATCGATCAGTATCGTGTTGCAGCGCGCCGTCGCATCGAACAGCTCGGCCATCGCATCGTGCGGCTCGATCTGGATCGTGTACGGATTGAAGCTCAGGCCCAGCGACTCGATGAAGCGCTGGTTGAAGGCCGCCCAGTCCACGTCCGGATACGCCGACAGGTGCGCATTGTAGTTGCCCACCGCGCCATTGAACTTGGCCATCATCTCCACCGCCGCAATCGCCTTGCGCGCACGCTTGAGCCGGTAGGCAATGTTCGCCATCTCCTTGCCCATCGTGGTCGGACTGGCCGGCTGGCCGTGCGTGCGCGAGAGCATCGGCGCATCGGCCAGATCGTGCGCCAGCGCCACGAA
>JAGRFQ010000035.1:26903-47548 GCA_020445945.1 Rhodocyclaceae bacterium | reverse complement strand
TCCTGCCGCAGGTGGTCAAGTCGGCCCGCGTGATGAAGCAGGCGGTGGCCCATCTGCTGCCCTTCATCGAGGCCGAGAAGCTGCGCACCGGCGCGGCCAGCAAGGGCAAGATCATCATGGCCACGGTCAAGGGCGATGTGCACGACATCGGCAAGAACATCGTCGGCGTGGTGCTCGGCTGCAACGGCTACGAGGTGGTCGACCTCGGCGTGATGGTGCCGGCCGAGAAGATCCTGCACGCCGCGCGCGAGCATGGCGCGCAGGCCATCGGCCTGTCGGGCCTGATCACCCCCTCGCTGGAGGAGATGAGCCATGTGGCCGGCGAGATGCAGCGCCAGGGCTTCGATGTGCCGCTGCTCATCGGCGGCGCCACCACCAGCCGCGCCCACACCGCGATCAAGATTGCCCCGCACTACGAGCAACCGGTGGTCTACGTGCCCGACGCCTCGCGCGCGGTCGGCGTGGTCACCGCGCTGCTCTCCGAGGGCGGCGCCGAGGACTTCAAGACCCAGCTGGCTGCCGACTACGACAAGATCCGCGCCCAGCACGCCAACAAGAAGGGCGTCAGCCTGGTCAGCCTGGAGGCGGCGCGCGAGAACGCCTACGACCCGCTGAGCGTGGCGGCTTATTCGCCGGTCGAGCCCAACACCACCGGCGTGATGGCGATGGATGTCGAGCTCGACGTGCTGCGCGCGTACATCGACTGGGGCCCCTTCTTCCAGACCTGGGATCTGGTCGGCAAATACCCGCAGATTCTCGACGACGACGTGGTCGGCGAGACCGCGCGCAGCGTGTTTGCCGACGCGCAGGCCATGCTCGACAAGCTGATCGCGCAGGAATGGGTGCAGGCGCGGGCTGTGTTCGGCCTGTTTCCGGCCAACAGCGTCGGCGACGACATCGCGCTCTACACCGATGAATCGCGCAGTGAAACGCTGATGACCTGGTACGGCCTGCGCCAGCAGCACGAGCGCCCCAGCGGCAAGCCGCACTGGTGCCTGGCCGACTTCGTTGCGCCCAAAGACGCGGGCGTCAAGGACTGGGTCGGCGCCTTCGCGGTCACCGCCGGGCTGGGCATCGAGCACATGCTCGGCGAGTTCGAGGCGGCCCACGACGACTACCGCGCGATCATGCTCAAGTCGCTGGCCGACCGCCTCGCCGAAGCCTGCGCCGAGTGGCTGCACGAGCGCGTGCGCAAGGAATTCTGGGGCTACGCCGCCGACGAGACGCTCGACAACGACGCGCTCATCAAGGAGCAGTATCGCGGCATTCGCCCGGCGCCGGGCTACCCGGCCTGCCCGGACCACACCGTCAAGGCCGCGCTGTTCCAGCTGCTCGACGCGCCTGCCAATGCCGGCATGGGGCTCACCGAGTCAATGGCGATGCAGCCGGCCGCGGCGGTGAGCGGTTTCTACTTCGCGCACCCGGAGAGCCACTACTTCGCGATCAGCAAGATCGGCGAAGACCAGCTCGCCGACTGGGCCGAGCGCACCGGCATGAGCGTGGACGCCGCGCGCCGCTGGCTGGCACCGCTGCTGTAGCGAGGGCGCGGCGGCTCTCAGCCGCTAATCGCCGCCATGCAGCCGTTCCATTGCTGGAGCCGGAGCGCTTCGCGTCCGGCGTCGCTGTCGTACACCGCGTCGATGATCTCGCGCACCACCGGGCTGTTGAACTTGGCGAAGTAGTCGTAGGCCGCCTGGCGCGGCCGCTCCTGCGCCTTGAAGGCGTAGGCCAGGCCGCCGATCATCTGGCGTTGCATGCAGTAGCTGGCCAGTTCGAGGCGCTCGGGCGGTACGCCGGCCTGGGTGCTGGCGCAGCGCTGGAAGTACTGGACGCTGTAATCCCACACGTTGCCGATGTCATCGGCGTAGACCTGCTGGACGATGGTGGCGCTGAGTTCTTCGTCGCGGCGGCCGCGGTAGATCAGCAGCGCCTCTTCCTCGGTCTTGCCGGCGGCGCGGCGCATGGCGGTGTACATCGCGGTGTCGGTCATGCCCACGCAGTCGGTCATGCGCGCGGTTTCGGCGTGGGTGTAGTGCACCGTGGGTGTCGCGGGTTCGGGGGTTGCGGTCGCGTCGGGGGCGGGTGCCGGGGCCGGTTCGGGCTGGGGGGCGGTGGTGGCCGGTGGGGTCTCGCTGCCGGTTTCGGCGGGCAGCGGGGGGCTGGCGACGGATTTGACCGGGGTGCTGGCGGTGCACGCGCTGAGCGCGATCAGCGCGGCGGCGAGGGCGAAGATCCGGAGCGATGACATCTGTATTCTCGCGAGCATTGAAAACAAGGCGTAAGTATGGTGGCGCGGGGCGGGGCTCACAAGCGTGGATGTCACACTGACACGATCGCCTGCCGGCGCGCTGGCGTGGCCGGGGTGGGGCTCGCCATCGGGGGGGAATGCGGCTATGGTTCAATCGCATATGCACGGCGTACATGGGGAGCGCAGGATGCAGGGGATTTTCGTCAGCTACCGGCGGCAGGACAGCCAGAGCGCGGCCGGGCGACTCAGCGACCACCTTCGCGATCACCTCGACGGGGTGCCGATTTTCCGCGATGTCGAAACCATCGAGCCGGGGGTGGACTTTGTCGATGCCATCGACCGCGCGTTGCGCGCATGCGGCGTGGTGCTCGCGGTGATCGGGCCGCGCTGGGTCGATGCGGCCAACGCGCAGAACCAGCGCCGCCTCGACGATCCCAACGACTACACCCGGCTGGAGATCGCCACCGCGCTCAAGCGCGACGGGGTGCGCGTGATTCCGGTGCTCGTCGATGGTGCCGAGATGCCGACCACCGAGCAGCTGCCCGACGACCTGCAGGCCCTGGCCCGGCGCAATGCCACCGAACTCACCGACAAGCGCTGGGACTTCGACGTCTCGGTGCTGGTGGCGACCCTGCGCAAAGTGCTCGACCTGCCCGAGGAGGGCGACACCCCCGCGCCTCCGCCTCCGCCGGAACCCGGCCGCAAGCGCGCGTGGTATATCGCCGCGGGGGTGGCGCTGGTGATCGTGGCCGGCCTCGTGGCCGAGGAGGAGTCGCCGACGCCGGTGGCGGTTGACGCCCCGCTGCCCGCGGTGCGCACCGATGCCCCGCCGGTGGCGGTGGCGCCGGCGATACAACCGGCGCAGGCTAGCGCCGCCAATTTCACCGGGCTGTGGCGCGACGGCGATGGCGGCATGCACGAGATCATGCAGCGCGGCAGCCAGCTGATGTTCCGCGGCAACACGCCGGACGGCTACGTTGAAGGGACCGCGACGGTGTCGGGGCGCCAGGGACAGGGCAATTACACGCTCGACGGCTATCCGCTGCGCTCGTCCTTCGTACTGGCCACGGATGGCATGCGCATCGATGTGCAGGTGCTCGATCCGGCCACCGGCGAGCGCGAGGTCGCGGTGCTGCACCGGGTGCGTTAGGCGGGCATCCGGCCGGCGCCGCCCGCGCGGTCAAGGAATCGGCGTAGCGTGCCGTTGAAGCAAGACGGCCGGACACCTTCCGGCCCCTGTGTGGAGACGGGCCGTTTTGCTGCTTTCTGTGTGCGAGGTGTATCCCCCCGCGTCGTCGGGAGACCGCTGAGTGTTGCTGGGCATTGCCCTGGTGGCCATCGCGCTTGCCTGCGCGGCGTGCGGGTGGGCGCTGCACGCGCAGCGGGCGCTTGCGCGCGCGCGACGCGATGGCGCCCATCTTCAGGACATCCTCGACAACATCCCGGTCGGTGTGACGCTGGTCGACAGCGAATCGCGGGTGGTGGCTTACAACCCGGCGGCCTGCGATTTGCTCGAACTGCCTGCCGCGATGTTCGCCGATGGCCCCCCGACGCTGGAGGCGCTGGTGCGCTTCAACGCCGCGCGTGGCGAGTATGGTCCCGGCGACGTCGACACGCTGGTCGAGATCATTCTGTCGCGCGCGCGTCTGCCGCGCGGACGCCGCGTCGAGCGCACCCGCCCCAACGGCAAGGTGCTGGAGATTCACGGCGAAACGCTGCCCGATGGCAGCTTCGTCACCGTCTATACCGACATCACCGAGCGGCGTGCGGCCGAGCAGGCGCTCAAGCGCGAGGCCTTCGACCTGCAGTCCATCCTCGACCACCTGCCGCAGGGCATCTCGGTGTTCGACGACGCGCTGCGCCTGCAGCGCTGGAACGCCGGCCTGCTCGAGGTGCTCGACCTGCCGCCCTCGGCGGTGTATGCCGGCGTGCCCTTCGAGCATCTGCTGATGTTCCCCGCGCGGCGGGGCGAGTACGGGCCGGGCGATCCGGCCGAGCAGGTGGCCGCGCGGCGCGCGCTGGCGCTCAAGTTCGAGCCGCATCGCTTCGAGCGCACCCGGCCCAACGGGCGCACCCACCTGGTCGAAGGCAAGCCGATGTCGTTCGACGGCAAGGTGGTCGGCTTCATCACCAGCTACACCGACATCACCGACCGGCGTGAGGCCGAGCACGCGCTGCAGACCAAGCACGCGCTACTCGAGACCCTGCTCGAGAACATCCCCAGCGGGGTCACGGTGTTCGATGCCGACCTCCAGCTGGCGCTCTACAATCAGGAGTCCTTGCGCCTCACCGGGGTCCCCGAATCCCTGGTGGCACAGCGCCCGCACTTCTCCGACGTGATCCGTTACAACGCCATGCGCGGCGAGTACGGCGAGGTGGACGTCGACGCCCATGTGGCGCGCATGCTCGAACTCGCCCGCCACCCCACCGAGCACAACATCGAGCGCGTCCGCCCGGACGGCCAGGTGCTCGAGATCAGGGGGGCGCCCCTGCCCGGCGGCGGTTTTGTCACCATCTACAACGACATCACCGGGCGGCGCACCATGGAGCGCGCGCTGACCCGCCGCAGCGCCTATCTGCAGGCCATTCTGGAGCAACTGCCGCAAGGCATTTCGGTGTTCGACGAGTCCTTGCGCCTCAAGCACTGGAACAACAGCTTTGCCGATGTGCTCGACCTGCCGGGCGCGGCCGTGCATGAAAACGCCGACTTCGAGGCGCTGGTCCGCATTCCGGCCCTGCGCGGCGAATACGGCGCCGGCGATGTGGATGAGCTGGTGCGCGCGCGCTGCGCGCTGGCGGCGCGCTTCGAGCCCCACCGCTTCACCCGCACCCGCCCCAACGGGCGCACCCATCTGGTCGAAGGCAAGCCGATGGCGATCGACGGCGCGCTGGTCGGCTTCATCACCACCTACACCGACATCACCGACCAGATCGTGGTCGAGGAGGAGCTGCGTGCGCGCAACGAGACCTTCTCCACGCTGATCGAAAACATGCCCGGCGGGGTGTCGCTGTTCGACGGCCAGTTCCGGCTGGTAACCGCCAATTCGGCCTTCCGGCGGCTGCTCGGCTTCCCCGATGCGCTGTTCGAGGGCGGCACCACGCTGGAGCGCATCTTCCGCTTCAACGCCGAACGCGGCGAATACGGCGACTGCGACCCCGAGGCCAAGGTGCGCGAGCTGATCGCCCGTGCCGAGCTGCGCGAGGCCCACGTGTTCGAGCGCACCCGGCCCGACGGCACGGTGCTGGAGATTCGCGGCCTGCCGCTGGCCGACGGCGGTTTCGTCACCATCTACACCGACATCACCGAACACAAGCGCACCGCCGCGGCGATCGAGCGCCTCGCCCACCGCGACCCGCTCACCGGGCTCGACAATCGCTACACGCTCGAAGCGCGGCTGGCGCAGTCGATTGCCGACGCGCGCCGCCACCGCACCCGGCTGGCGCTGATGTTCATCGACATGGACAACTTCAAGGCCATCAACGACTCGCTCGGCCACGCGGTGGGCGACGAATACCTGATCGAGATCGCGCGCCGCCTGCGCAGCGAACTGCGCGAGGCCGACATCGTGGCCCGCCCCGGCGGCGACGAGTTCGTGGTCGTGCTCACCGACGCGCACAGCGTGGATGCGGTCGCCACCGTGGCCGCCGGCCTGCTCGACGCGCTGGCCGGGCAGATGCAGCTCGCCCAGCAGCGCATCTCGCCCTCGGCCTCGGTCGGCATCGCGATGTTCCCGCAAGACGGCGAGGATCGCGGCGTGCTGATGAAGAACGCCGACATCGCAATGTACGCCGCCAAGGGTGCCGGGCGCGGCGGCTACCGCTTCTTCGACGTCTCAATGACCGAGGCCGCCGATCTGCGCCTGCGCATGGAGGCCGAGCTGCGCGACGCCATCGCCGCCGAGTCGCTGGAGCTGCATTACCAGCCGCAGGTCAATGCCGTGACCGGGCGGATCGTCGGCGTCGAAGCGCTGATCCGCTGGCGCAAATCGCCCACCGAACTGGTCCCGCCGGGCCAGTTCATCCCGCTCGCCGAGGAGACCGGCCTGATCGGTGCGATCGGCGAATGGGCGCTGCGCGAGGCCTGCGCCACCCTGCAGCGCTGGCGCGGTGCCGGGCTGGGCGACCTGCACATGGCGGTGAACCTCTCCGCGCGCCAGCTTCACAACGCGCAATTCCCGGCCGTGGTCGAGCGCGCCCTCGCGGCCACCGGCGTGCCGCCGCATCTGCTCGAACTGGAAGTGACCGAATCGGTGGCGATGGAAGACCCGCAAGTCACCATCAACACCCTGCGCGCCCTCAAACGCCTTGGCGTGCTGCTGTCGATCGACGACTTCGGCACCGGCTACTCCTCGCTGGCCTACCTCAAGCTGCTGCCGATCGACCGTCTCAAGCTCGACCGCACCTTCGTCACCGACATCGAGGTCGACCCCAACGACGCGGTGATCTGTGCCGCCACCATCGGGCTGGCGCACAACCTCGGCCTCACCGTGGTGGCCGAGGGGGTCGAAACCCGCGCCCAGGCCGACTATCTCAAAGGCCTCGACTGCGACCTGATGCAGGGTTATCTCTTCGCCCGGCCCCAGCCCGAGGCCGACGTCCGGGCATGTATCGAGGCCGGCTACGACGATGACGCGGTGTTCCCGGTGCGCCCCTCCGGCGTTGCCGCACGGCGCACCACCGAGACCGGAAACAGCTCATCGAGCGGCACCGAGCGGCCCGTCTCCTGAATCTCGCGCGCGTGGTAGCGGCGCAAGCCGCGCGGCGAGGCCACCCCGCAGGCGTGGGCGATGATCTCCACCTCGTGCGTCAGATTGTGATGATAGTGCGCCACCCGCGTCGCCTTGTCGGTCGGGTCCAGCCCGCGCTGCAGATCCGGGTCGTGCGTCGTAATCCCCGTCGGGCAGGTGTTGCGGTTGCATTGCAGCGCCTGGATGCAGCCCAGCGCGAACATGAAGCCGCGCGCCGTCACCGCCACATCGGCGCCCATGCACAGCGCCCACGCCACCTGTCCCGGCACCATCAGCTTGCCGGAGGCAATCACCCGCACCCGCTCGCGCAGCCCATGCTCGGTGAGCTTGTCCACCACCAGCGGCAGCGCCTCGCGCAGCGACAGGCCGACCATGTCGATCAGCGGCAGCGGGGCCGCGCCGGTGCCGCCCTCGGCGCCGTCGACGGTGATGAAATCCGGCGCCGATTCGATGCCGCGCCGATGCACCGCCTCGAACACCCGGTCCAGCCAGCCATGCGCGCCCATCACCGCCTTGATCCCCACCGGCTTGCCGGTGACCTCGCGCACCCGCGCAATCATGTCGAGCAGATCGTCCTCGCAGGTGATCTCCGGGTGGCGATTGGGGCTGATCGAATCGTGGCCGGCGCGAATCCCGCGGATCGCCGCAATCTCCGCGCTCACCTTCACCCCCGGCAAAATGCCGCCCTTGCCCGGCTTGGCGCCCTGACTGAGCTTGATCTCGAACATCCGCACCTGCGGGTGCGCCGCAATCGTGCGCAGCCTGTCGTCGCTCAACTGGCCGTCGAGCTCGCGCACGCCGTACTTCGCCGTGCCGATCTGGAACACGATGTCGCAGCCGCCCTCCAGATGGTGGGGCGACAGCCCGCCCTCGCCGGTGTTCATCCAGCACCCCGCCGCCTTCGCCCCGCGCGACAGCGCCCGCACCGCCGGCGCCGACAGCGCGCCATAGCTCATCCCCGAAATGTTCACGATGCTCGCCGTCGCATACGGCTGCGCGCAGTACGGGCCGAAGGTCAGCGCCTCCGGCGACACCGCATCCTCATCCAGCGTCGGGTACGGGCAGTTCAGGAACAGGATCGCGCCACGCTCGTGGATGTTGCGCGTCGACCCGAACGCCACCGTGTTGTCCACATTCTTCGCCGCGCGATAGGCCCAGCTGCGCTGTGCCCGGTTGAACGGCAACTCCTCGCGGTCCTGCGCAAAAAAATACTGGCGAAAGAACTCGCCCATATGCTCGAAAAAATAACGAAAGCGGCCGATGACCGGAAAATTGCGCCGGATCGTCTGCCGCGTCTGGGTCCGGTCCACCACCCACATCCACACCACCGCCAGCACCCCGACGCCAAAACAGAACACCAGCAACGCCGCCGCCACATCCAGAAACTGGCGCACAAACCCCGAAATCTCACCCCACACCATCACCGCCTCCCTCAATCCGACCGTCATTGAACCCGCCCGCGCACGCTCACGCAAGCGCGGGGGCCGGTGCCGCCGGCGCAGCACGGCCGCGCGATGACCGGCAACCGGTCTCGTCCGCTTCAATCCCCGCGCATGGCGGGCGCGTTGCATGCCGTCGCGGATGATACGATCCCGCTGATTCCACCGAGGCCGGGCCCGCAGATCGATGCTGGCGTAAAGGATCGGTGCGCCCGATCAGCAAAGGAACACGATGGCCAAAGCAAATGGAAACAACACGGGGGGCGATCTGGGCTTCGAGGCCGAGCTCTTCAAGGCCGCCGACAAACTGCGCGGCAACATGGAGCCCTCCGACTACAAACATGTCGCCCTCGGCCTGATCTTCCTCAAATACATCTCCGACGCCTTCGAAGCCCGCCACGCCGAGTTGCTGGCCGAGGACGCACAGGCGGCCGAGGACAAGGACGAATACCTCGCCGACAACATCTTCTGGGTACCCAGGGACGCGCGCTGGTCGCACCTGAAGGCCGCCGCCCGGCGCCTCGAGATCGGCACCCTCATCGACGAAGCCATGCGCGCCATTGAGAAGGACAACGACTCCCTTAAAGGTGTGCTACCCAAGGACTATGCCCGCCCGGCGCTGAACAAGGTCATGCTCGGCGAGCTCATCGACCTCATCTCCGGCATTGCGCTGGGCAAGGGCGGCGGCAAGGCAAAGGACGTGCTCGGCCGCGTCTATGAATACTTCCTCAGCCAGTTTGCCGGCGCCGAAGGCAAGCGCGGCGGCGAGTTCTACACCCCGCGCTCGGTGGTGCAGGTGCTGGTGCGCATGCTCGAACCCTACAGCGGCCGGGTGTACGACCCCTGCTGCGGCTCGGGCGGCATGTTCGTGCAGTCGGAAAAATTCGTGCTCGAACACGGCGGGCGCATCGGCGACATCGCCATCTACGGCCAGGAGAGCAACTACACCACCTGGCGGCTGGCCAAGATGAACCTCGCCGTGCGCGGCATCGACAGCGACATCCGCTGGAACAACGAAGGCAGCTTTCACAAGGACGAACTGCGCGACCTGCGCTTCGATCACATCCTTGCCAATCCGCCCTTCAACATCTCCGACTGGGGCGGCGACCGGCTGCGCGACGACGCGCGCTGGCAGTTCGGCGTGCCGCCCGTGGGGAACGCCAACACCGCCTGGTTGCAGCACATCCACTGGCATCTGGCGCCCTTCGGCACCGCCGGCGTGGTGCTCGCCAACGGCGCCATGAGCTCCAACCAGAGTGGCGAGGGGGAGATCCGCAAGGCCATGGTCGAAGCGGACGCGGTGGACTGCATGGTGGCCCTGCCCGGCCAGCTCTTCTACTCCACCCAGATCCCCGCCTGCCTGTGGTTCCTCGCCCGCGACAAGTCCAACGGCAAGCGCGGCAAGGAAACCCTGCGCGACCGCCGGGGCGAAGTGCTCTTCATCGACGCCCGCAGGCTGGGCACGCTGGTGGACCGCACCCGCCGCGAGCTGTCCGACGCCGACATCCAGAAGATCGCCGACACCTATCACGCCTGGCGTGGCGAGAAAGACGCCGGTGAATATGCGGACGTGCCCGGTTTCTGCAAGAGCGCGCGCCTGGACGAGATCCGCCAGCACGGCCATGTGCTCACCCCCGGCCGCTATGTCGGTGCTGAAGCGGCCGAGGACGATGGCGAACCTTTTTCCGAGAAGATGGCGCGGCTCAGTGCGCAGTGGCGGGAGCAGCAGCAGGCAGCGGCGCGGCTGGATGCGGCGATCGAGGCGAATCTGCGGGAGCTTGGGTATGGGGGGTGAGTGGCAAACGCTCTCGCTCGGCGAGATTTACCAGTTCAGTTCAGGCTTGTCGAAACCACGCTCGTCCTTTGGCTCCGGTCATCCATTCTTGTCGTTCAAAGACGTGCTCTACAGCTCGGTAGTGCCAAACCAGCTATCCGAACTAGTTCAATCTACGGAACAGGAGCGGGAGCGATGTTCAGTCACGCGCGGAGACGTGTTCCTCACACGGACAAGCGAAACCATGGACGAGCTAGGAATGAGTTGTGTCGCACTCACTGACATTCCCAATGCGACTTTCAATGGCTTCACCAAGCGACTGCGGCCAAGAGGCGAACAAATAGCGCCTGAGTTCGCGCGCTACTACTTCCGCAGCTCGAAGTTCAGAGCTTCGGTGAATTCGATGTCTACCATGTCTACGCGGGCCAGTTTGAACAACGAAATGCTGGAGCGGCTGACAATCACCTTTCCTGAATATGCAGAGCAGGAAGCAATAGGCCACATCCTCGGCACGTTGGACGACAAGATCGAACTCAACCGACGCCGCAACCAGACCCTGGAGGCCATGGCCCGCGCCCTGTTCCAGGATTGGTTCGTGGACTTCGGCCCCGTCCGCGCCAAGATGGCAGGCCGCGAACCCTATCTGCCCGCCGAGATCTGGCAGCTTTTTCCTGAACGGCTTGATGAGGCGGGGAAGCCGGCGGGGTGGGAGATGGTGCAGGCGAGCGAGTTGATCGAGTTCAACCCACGCGAACCATTGCGCAAAGGCACCTCGGCGCCATATCTCGACATGGCGTCTCTGCCAACGATCGGGAGCAGTTCCAAGCCGCCAATATTGCGGGATTTCGGCAGTGGAATGCGGTTCCGCAATGGCGATACGTTGATGGCGCGGATTACGCCCTGTCTGGAAAACGGCAAGACGGCATTCGTGCAGTGTTTGCCTGACGGCGCCGTTGGATGGGGCTCGACAGAGTTCATTGTGATGCGATCGAGGAAGCCGGTACCGGCCGAATACACCTACCTTCTCGCAAGGGACGCGGCGTTTCGAAATCACGCAATCCGAAGCATGACAGGTACATCTGGTCGCCAGCGCGCGCAAGCCGATTCCGTCGCGGCGTTCAAGCTGGCGTCGCCTCCGCAGGACGTAATCTGGCATGCGTTCTCAAAGCTCGTCGCACCCATGTTCGAAAGCATCAAGGTCAACGCCGCGGAGTCTGACGCCCTCGCCCAACTCCGCAACACCCTGCTCCCAAAACTCATCTCCGGCGAGCTGCGGGTTGCCGATGCGGAAAAATTCGTCGAGCATGTCGGCCCATGACACCGACACCCGCGGAACGGGCACAAGGCATGGCCCATGGCTGACATCGAGATCTTCGAGACTGACGATCACCAGGTGGAAGTGCGCCTGGCGGGTGAGACGGTGTGGCTCAGCCTGCAGCAGCTGGCCGGCCTGTTTGGTCGCGACAAGTCGGTGATCTCCCGGCACCTGAAGAATATCTTCGACAGTGGCGAGCTGGCGCGGGAGCGAGTAGTTGCAAAAAATGCAACAACTGCGGCCGACGGCAAAACCTATCAGGTGGAGTACTTCAACCTCGACGCCATCATCAGCGTCGGCTACCGGGTCAATTCCACCCGCGCCACACGCTTTCGCCAATGGGCCACCGGGGTGCTGCGCCAGCATCTGGTGGCGGGCTACACCCTCAACGAGCGGCGCCTCAAGGCGCGCGGCATCGAGTGCGAGCAGGCGGTGAGCCTGCTGACGCGCACGCTGGAGCAGCAGCAACTGGTGAATGACGAAGGCCGGGCGGTGTTGCAGGTGATCGGCGACTACGCCCGCAGCTGGAGCCTGCTGCAGGGCTACGACGAGCAGAGCCTGACCGGGCAGCGCGCCACTCAGCGGGAGATGCGCGCGCTGTCGCTGGACGCGGTGCTGGCCGCCATCGCCCAGCTCAAGGCGGAGTTGATCGCCAAGGGCGAAGCGACCGAGCTGTTCGGACAGTTGCGCGGCGACGGGCTGGCCTCGAGTATCGCCACCATCGAGCAAGGCTTTGGCGAGCAACTGTTCTACCCCAACGTGGCGAGCCGGGCGGCGCATCTGCTGTATTTCGTGATCAAGAACCATCCGCTGGCCGATGGCAACAAGCGCACCGGCGCCTTCCTGTTCCTGTGCTACCTGCGCCTGAACCAGCACCTGCTGGCCCGCCCGGTGGAACGGCTGATCAACGACAACACCTTGGTGGCGCTGGCGCTGCTGGTGGCCGAGAGCCTGCCCGAGCAGAAAGACCTGATGGTGAAGCTGGTGGAGCATTTCGTGTTGTTGAGCGAGAACGGCGCCACGGAAGGGCGCTGATCGCAGCGCCATCTATTTAACATGACCCTCGCGTCATGTTAGAAAAGGCCGGATTTCTTAACATGAGTGCGCCCCCGAATGAGGCGCGCGCGCTCCAGCGACGCTGATCGCAATCACACGGAACACGGTCATGGCCTTTCTCTCCGAAGCCCAACTCGAATCCGCGCTGCTGGCGCAGCTGGCCAGCCTGGGCTATGCCACGGCGTCGGACGAGTCGATCGGCCCGGATGGCGCAGCCCCCGAGCGCGCGGCGTATGACGAGGTGGTGCTGTCAAACCGATTGCAGGCGGCCGTGGCCCGCCTGAACCCGACCCTGCCGGCGGAAGCGCGCACCGACGCGATCCGCCGCCTGACCCAGTCCGAACTGCCGAACCTGCTGGAGGAGAACCGCCGCATCCATCGCCTGCTGACCGAGGGGGCGGATGTGGAGTACGACGGCGAGGATGGCGTGCTGACCGCCGGCAAGCTGCGGCTGATCGATTTCGAGCGGCCGGCTGAGAACGACTGGCTGGCGGTGCAGCAGTTCACCGTGGTGGCCGGCCAGACAAAACGCCGGCCGGATGTGGTGGTGTTCGTCAACGGGCTGCCGCTGGCGGTGATCGAGCTCAAGGCGCCGGGGGGCGAGAATGCCACGCTGGAGAGCGCCTTCAACCAGTTGCAGACCTACAAGCAGCAGATTCCGGCCCTGTTCCGCAGCAACGCGCTGCTGGTGACCTCGGACGGCCTGTCGGCGCGGGTGGGCTCGCTGTCGGCGGATCAGGAGCGCTTCATGCCCTGGCGCACCACCGACGGGGCGCGCATCGAACCCAAGGGGGCACCGGAGATGGCGACGCTGATCGCCGGCGTGTTCGAACCGCGGCGGTTTCTGGATCTGCTGCGCCATTTCACGGTGTTTGGCGACAAGGGGAGCGGGCGGGTCAAGATTTTGGCCGGCTACCATCAGTTTCACGCGGTAAAAAAGGCGGTGATGTCGACGCTGCGCGCCAGCCAACATGCCGTCGCCGAAGAGCCCGCCGTGTATGGACTGCCCAGTGTCGCGGACCAACCCGCGGGCGACCACAAGGCCGGGGTGATCTGGCATACCCAGGGGTCCGGCAAGAGCTTGCTGATGGCTTTCTACGCGGGGCTGCTGGTGTTTGAGCCGCGCATGGCCAACCCGACGCTGGTGGTGCTGACCGACCGCAACGACCTGGACGACCAGTTGTTCGCGACCTTTGCCATGTGCCGCGATCTGCTGCGGCAGACGCCGGTGCAGGCGCAGGACCGCGAGCACTTGCGCACGCTACTCAATCGGGCGTCCGGCGGCGTGGTCTTTACCACCTTGCAGAAGTTTTCCCCTGCCGCAGACGAAACCGACTTCCCAATGCTGACCGAGCGCGCCAATGTGGTGGTCATCGCGGACGAAGCGCACCGCAGTCAGTATGGCTTCAAGGCCAAGGTGGCGAGCAAGACCGGGGAGATCGCCTACGGCTTTGCCAAGTACCTGCGCGACGCGCTGCCCAAGGCCTCGTTCATTGGCTTTACCGGCACGCCCATCGAGGCCGCCGACGTGAACACCCCGGCGGTGTTCGGCCACTACATTGACATCTACGACATCAGCCGCGCCGTGGAAGACGGCGCCACGGTGCCGATCTATTACGAGTCGCGGCTGGCGCGCATCGAGCTTCTTGATTCGGAGAGGCCGCGCATCGATGCCGAGATCGAAGCACTACTGGAGGACGAAGACGCGTCGAGCGCCGAGCGGACCAAGCAGAAGTGGACCACGGTGGAATCGCTGGTGGGCAGCGAAAAACGCCTCGCGCTGGTGGCCTCGGACCTGGTGGCGCACTTCGAGGATCGCGTGGCGGCGCTACAGGGTAAGGCGATGGTGGTGTGCATGAGCCGCCGCATCTGCGTGGCGCTCTACGATGAAATCATCAAGCTGCGGCCCGACTGGCACAACACGGACGACAACGCCGGACACATCAAGATCGTGATGACCGGTGCGGCGTCCGACCCGCTGGCCTGGCAGCAGCACATCGGCAACAAGGCGCGGCGCGATCTGCTGGCCAGGCGGGCTCGCGACCCGCAGGACCCGCTGAAGCTGGTGATCGTGCGCGACATGTGGCTCACCGGCTTCGACGCGCCGAGCATGCACACCATGTACATCGACAAGCCGATGCGCGGCCACGGCCTGATGCAGGCCATCGCTCGCGTCAACCGCGTGTTCCGCGACAAGCCGGCGGGCCTGATCGTGGACTACATCGGCATTGCCCAGAACCTCAAATCCGCACTCGCGCAGTACTCCAGGCCCGACCAGGACAAGACCGGCATCGACGAGGCCGAAGCCGTGGCGGTGCTGCTGGAGAAGTTCGAGATCGTGCGCGACATGTTCCACGGTTTCGACTACCGGACCGGTCTTGGCGGCGCGCCGGGCGACCGATTGGCCATGATGGCGGGCGCCATCGAATGGATTCTCGACAAACAGCAGCAGTGGGCAGCCGCGGAAACGACACCAGACGCCAAGAAGCGGGCGCAACGGCGATTCGCCGATGGGGTGCTGGCGCTGTCCAAAGCCTTTGCGCTGGCCGCCAGTTCGGATGAGGCGCGTGACATCCGTGAGGAAGTCGGCTTTTTTCAGGCCATCCGCGCCGCCCTGGTCAAGACGGCAGGGGGTGCCGGTGCTGCCCGCCAGGATCACGCGCTTGCCATCGCCCAGATCGTCAGCCGGGCTGTGGTCTCGACCGAGATTGTCGACATCCTGACTGCGGCTGGTATCCAGAGCCCGGACATCTCCATCTTGTCGGATGAGTTCCTCGCCGAAGTGCAGCAGATGGAGAAGAAGAACCTCGGGCTGGAGGCGCTGCGCAAGCTGCTCAACGACAGCATCCGCTCACGCACCCGGACCAACGTGGTCGAGACCCGCGCCTTCACCGAACGCCTGGAAGATGCCATCGCGCGTTACCACGCCAACGCCATCACCACCGCCGAGGTGCTGCAGGAACTGATCAAACTCGCCCGGGACATTCGTGCTGCACGAAACCGTGGCGAGGAACAGGGCCTGTCCGACGACGAGATCGCCTTCTACGATGCGCTGGCGGAGAACGAGTCGGCGTTGCAGGTGCTCGGAGACGCCAGCCTGCGCGTGATCGCGCATGAACTCTTGGTCAGTCTGCGCGAGAACGTCGCGGTGGATTGGGCGCATCGTGAATCGGCCCGAGCCCGGCTGCGGGTGCTGGTCAAGCGAATTCTGCGCAAGTATGGCTACCCGCCCGACCTGCAGGACGCGGCGGTGCGGACGGTGCTGCAGCAGGCCGAAGCCCTGTCGGCGTCATGGCACATCCGGCAGCATTGAGCGCCGTTGCGGTCGGCCGCCCTGCCTCCATCGGGCGCACAGCAAGCGCTGGGCCGCCAGCAAGCAAGTGGGCGGAGGGGGCTTTTATGCGGCGTCGAAGCCGTGCCGTGCGGCGAGGCGGGCGAGGTCGATGTCGGTTCGGGCGCCGAGTTTGCGCTTGATCTGATAGTGGCTGTTCTGCACCGTCTTGGGGCTGATGTGCAGGCGCGCGCCGATTTGGGCGGGGGCTTCGCCGGCGAGGAGCAGGCGCAGGATTTCGAACTCGCGCGGAGACAGTGCGCGGAGCGGGTTGGTGTCGTCTTCGAGCAGCGCGACGGCCAGCTCGGGGGCGATGTCGGGGCTCAGCGTGCGCTCGCCGGCGGCGACGCGGTACACCGCGTGCACCAGCACGGCGGGGGCGCTGCTCTTGGTGACGTAGCCGAGCGCGCCGGCCTTGAGCGCCTGTACGGCAAACAGCGGTTCGCGGTGCATGCTGAAGGCGAGGATGCGTGCCGATGGGTCGCGCTGGCGCAGGCGGCCGATGAGCTCGACGCCGCCCATGTCGGGCAGGGCCAGATCGAGCACGGTGACTGCCGGGGCGTGCGCGCGAAACGCGGCCTGCGCTTCGGCCGCGGTGCCGGCTTCGGCCACGATGGCGAGGTCGCCGCGGCGTTCGAGCAGGCGGCGGTAGCCCTCGCGGACCACCGCGTGGTCGTCAACCAGCAGCAGGCGGAGCATCGTCGTCGTCCTTGCCGGGGTGCAGGGCGGTGGGCGGGAAGCGGGCGCGCAAGGCCATGCCGTGCGGGGCGCGCGGGGTAAGCGAGAAACGGCCGCCGAGCGCTTCGACCCGTTCGGTCATGCCGAGCACGCCAAGCCCGCTGCCGCCGGGGTCGGGCGCGTTGCCGGCGCCGTCGTCATCCACGCATACCGTGAGGCCGGCGTGGTCGCGGTGCACGCGCACGTCGATCTGCGCGGGTTCGGCGTGGCGCAGCGCGTTGGCGAGGCCTTCCTGGACGATGCGGTAGATGCTCACGGTGAGCTCGTCGGGCAGGGTGTCGAGGTCGTCGGCGAGGTCGAGCGCGATTGCGCAGTGCGGGGCGCGACGTTGCGCGCTGGCGACCTGCTGGCGCAGGCTGGCGTGCAGCCCGAATTCCTCCAGCCCGACCGGGCGGAGCTGGTGCAGGATGCGCTGGAGGTTGTCCATCATCTGGGCGGCGTTGCGGTCGATGGCGTCGAGCGAGGCCTGGGTGGCGTTGTCGGCGTTGGCCGCGCAGGCGGCTTCGGCGCGGATCGAGGCCAGGCTCTGGCCGAACTCGTCGTGCAGCTCGCGCGCCAGCCGGCGGCGCTCCTGTTCGCGCACCGAGAGCAGGCGCTGGGCGAGCTGGCGCTGGCGGCGGTCGGTGCGTTGCAGGCGGCTGGCGAGGTGGTCGAAGCCTTCGGCGATGCGGCGCAGCTCGACCAGCGCCGGGCGCGGCATGCGTGCGGCCAGGTCGCCCGCTTCGAGCTGGCGCAGGGTGGCGAGGATGCGCTCGGTGGGGCGCAAGGCGCGGCGTACCGGCAGATACACCAGCAGATTGAGCAACAGCACGCCGGCGGCAAGCGCCAGCACCACGCGCATCTGACGCCACACTTCGGCGGCTTCGCGGTCGAGGTCGGGGGTCACCACCAGCTCGCCGATGGTCACGCCGGGATACTGGCGCAGCGGCCCGGTGTAGTGCGCTGCGGGGCCGACGCGCCATGCCAGCAGGGCGCGCAGCAGCGTCGGCGCGCTGCCGTCCTGCGCCGCGAAGCAGTGGTGGCGCGATTGTGGCAGGTAGAAGGTATGCACCGCGACGCACAGGCGCAGCCACTGGCCGAGCGGGTCCGGCAGGGCCAGCGGGAGGGTGTCGAGCTTGCGCTCGAAGTTGTCGCGCTGGCGGTCGAGTTCTCGCCCGATGAGCTGTTCGATGGTCGGCCCGCTGCGCGCGAGATCGGTGCGGATGCGCCGCGCCGCCTGTTCGAGCACAAAGCCGCCGGCCAGCACGCCGGTGAGGCAGGCGAACAGCGTCACCCGCAGCAGCAGGTGGCGCTTGAGGTCGAAGCCCGCGGCGGCGCTCAGCCGGCGGCCTCGCCGAGCGCGACGCGCAGCCCGTCGAGGCCCGCGCGGTAGATGCCGACGACCGGCGCGCAGACCTCGGCGTCGGACAGCGCCAGCCCCGGCTTGCGCTGGAATTCGCTGCGCCAGCTAACGCGTGCGCCGCCGTTGTCGGCTGCCACGCTCAGCGTGGACACGTAGCCGACCACCGGCAGTGGCGAGTCGATGATGCGGTAGCGCAGGCTGCGAGCGGCGTCGTCGAAGGCCAGCAGCGCTTCAACCAGCACCGCGCCGTCGCGGGTGGTGACGGTGCGTTGCAGGTCGGGCGCGAGCACGGTGGAGGCAACGGCGGGGTGCCAGGCCAGCGAGCCGAACTGGCCGACAAGCGCCCATACCTGCGCGGGCGTGGCGCGGTAACTGGCGGACGCTTCGGCCGACAACATGATTTCTGTGGGCATGGGCAGCCTCGCATAAAGCAGAGGCTTTAGTTTAGAGCGTGGTCACCGCCGCGGGTAGGCGCCGGGCCCGGCGCGGGCAATTTGCCCGCTGCGCCGGGTGTGCCATGCTGGGGGGCGTTTTTTTCAGGAGAGGGCGATGCGCGTGGTGGGAAAACGGCTGTGCCGGGCGGTGGGCCTGATGGTGGCGCTGGGGGTGTCGGCGGGGTCGGCGCAGACCTTGTCGATCGTTCCTCTCGATACGCCGCCGCAGGCCGTGGCCCTTGCACCGTCGATGCCCGGCCAGCTTCCGCACAGCACGCTGGCACGCGGTACCCGCGACATCGCCGCCGCGTGGCTGGCGGCGCCGACCGGGCGCTACGCGCACGGCGTGCTCGGCGATGCGCTGGAGGCCGGCGTGCTGGCGGTCGACACCCGCGACGGCACGCGGCTGCGCTTTGTGCTGCCGGCGCGGCGGGTGTTCGAAGACCTCGTGCCGCGGCTGGTGGACCTCGATGGCGATGGGCGCGACGAGATCGTGGTGGTGGAGAGCGACCGCGATCTGGGCGCCTCGCTGGCGGTGTTCGGGCTGGTCGACGGGGCGCTCCAGCGGCGTGCCGCCTCGCCGTTCATCGGTCGCGCCAAGCGCTGGCTCAACCCGCTCGGCGCGGGCGATTTCGACGCCGACGGGCGGCTCGAGCTGGCAGCGGTGATCACCCCGCACATCGGCGGCATCCTGCGTCTCTACCGCTTCACGCCGCCCACGCTCAGCGCCTTTGCCGAAACCGGCGACGTCAGCACGCACGCTATCGGCAGTACTGCACTGGCGATGGGGCACGTGCTGGCAGCCGTGCCGCGGGCGTTGATGCTGGTGCCCGATCAGGCGCACCGGCGGCTGCGCCTGCTGGCATGGGATGGCGGGTGGTCAACACTTGCGACGGAGGACCTGCCCGGCCGGCAGCGCGGCGCGCTGGTGGCGATCGGCGAGAAGCGCTGGCGCGGGCACAGTGACGGCGGCGGCTTCGCAGTGGAGTTGGCGCCCTGAGTGCGCGGTGGATCGAAATCGTCGGCCTGCGGTGTAAGGAAACGCAGCCGCGCAGGGTCTTCGTTGTGAGCCCGTCGCGCTCGGCGATTGTGGCTTCAGGCACGTTGCCAGACGCATCACGCAACTCGAAAACAACTCAGAGACCAGGAGATTCAAATGCAAAAGAACCGTACCGCTCGCGCCCTCGCGACTGCCGTTGTCACCGCAGGCCTGATGGCCGCCGGCGGAGGTGCACTCGCCGCCCATCACGAAAACCCGTGCGCCGCCAAGGCCAAGCACCCGTGCGCACCGATGAGCCCGTGCGCGGCCAAGAACCCCTGCGCGGCGAACCCGTGCGCGGCCAAGAATCCGTGTGCGGCAGCCAACCCCTGCGCAGCGAAAAACCCGTGTGCGGCGAATCCGTGCGCAGCCAAGAACCCCTGCGCGGCCAAGCACTAAACCGTCGAGCCAGACCCGCAGCCGGCATTGCGCCGGTTGCGGTGGCGCGGCTGTGTGCGTCTCGATGAATGCGGCGGCCGCGTCTCAGCGCGATCGCCCCGACGTTCCGGCGAAGCACCGCGCCGCAGACGGTACATTCAGGAGGAGATTCCCATGACAGGTAGACGCGCAACCCATGCTCTTGCCTCGGCCGTGCTGGCGGGCGGCCTGATGACGGGCGGTGCCCTGGCGCATGCCGCCGGGCCGTGCAGCCCGTGCAGCGCGCGCGACCGCAAAGGCTGGGCCGCACAGAACCCGTGTGCTGCCAATCCGTGTGCGGCGAAGCATCCGTGTGCCGCCAGAAATCCCTGCGCCGCCAGCAATCCATGTGCGGCAAGAAACCCCTGCGCGCCGGCCAGTCCGTGCCAGGCCCGGGCCATCCGGCGCCCGGCCGGCTACACGCCGTATCGCGGCGACCACGCGGCCCTGGCGAAGGCGGGCGAGGCGCTGTTCAAGGACCCGGCGCTGTCCACCAACGGCATGTCGTGCAACACCTGCCACGTCGGCAACGCGGCCTACGGGGCCACGTTCAGCGCGCCGTATCCGCACAGGGTGGCGATGGCGGAAAGCTTCGGCATGCGCCAGATCCACCTCGACGAGATGGTGCAGCTGTGCATGGTGCAGCCGATGGCCGCCGCGCCGCTGGACTGGAAGGGCAAACCGCTCGCCGCGCTGGTGGCTTATGTGTCCGACGTGCAGAAAACCTTCCGCCCCAATCCCTGCGCGGCCAACCCCTGCGCCGC
>JAGRFQ010000035.1:20110-26891 GCA_020445945.1 Rhodocyclaceae bacterium | reverse complement strand
GCAAAAAACCCCTGCGCGGCACGGAACCCCTGCGCGGCGAAAAATCCGTGTGCCGCCAAAAATCCCTGCCGGGCCTACTGAGCGCGGCAGCGGCCTGCCCGGCCGAATCGGGCACACTGCATCCTCCGGGCGCCTGCGGGCGCCCGCGTGTTTGACCGCAAGCGAGGCCAGATCATGCATCCATTTCCGCCGGTGTCCGATTTCCTGCCCGATCTGGCGTCGCTCGACCGCGACCGGCGCGAGGCCATGCTCGCCGCCGCGGGCGAGATCCGCGAGTGCTACCGGGTGCTCGTCAAGGGCGGGCTCAACGTGGTCGGCGAGGTGTTGCGCGGGCACGATTTCATCGAAATGAATCATTACCCGGCGGATGACGTGTATGACGCCGACAGCGGCGCGCAGTACTACTACCACGCCCACCGCGGCATCGAGAACGAGCACGGCCACTTCCACACCTTTGTGCGCGCCGCCGGCCTGCCGCCGGGCATCGCGCCGCTCCACGTGCCGCACGCCAGCGAGGCGCGGCCGGTCGGCGACGAGGCGATCTGCCATCTCGTCGCGGTGTCGATGGATGCCTGGGGCTACCCCACCGGGCTGTTCACCACCAACCGCTGGGTCACCGACGAATCGTGGTTTCGCGCCGCCGACGCCATCGCCACGCTGCCGCGTTTCGTCATCGACCACGCCTTTCCGTCGTGGCCGACCAACCGCTGGATCGGTGCGCTGCTGGTGCTCTACGGGCCGTTCATCGAAGGCTTGCTGCGCCATCGCGACGCCTGCATGGACGCCGCCCAGGCCGCCCGGCCGGGGGTGGATGTGTATGAGGATCGCGCCATCGAAGTGATCGGCGCGCTCCCCGTCGCGGTCGACGATCTGGTCGCCGAACTCGAACGTTCGCTGGCCGCGGGCTGAGCGCGCCGCGGCCAGCGCGCGCGTTTACTTCACCACCAGCTTGTAGTCCGGGGTCGGGTTGAGCGGGCAGGAGTACAGATACTCGCCCGCCTTCAGCTCGATCGCGTAATCCTGCGTCGTGCCGGTGGTCAGCCCGCCGCCCGAGACGCTCGGCAGCAGCGCGCGGCCGGTCAGCCCCTCACCGCGCAGCCAGAAGCCCAGCTCGTAGGGCACGTTCTTGTTGGCCACGCGGAAGATGTATTTCCCCGGCTTGAGCTCCAGCACTTTGGATTTGGCCAGTCGCGCGTCGCCGGTCTTGGCATTGATCGTCTTGCAGTCGGCCGCGGTGGCCGGCATGTAACCGTGGTCCACGCCGTGCTCGCTCTCCAGAAACTGGCAGCCCGTCTGGCTCAGTTCGATCACCGTCGGCTCGGCCGCCGCCAGCGCCGCGCCGCTCGTGGCCGCCAGCAGTGCTGCGCCCGACAGCGCAGTCATCAGGACAGATTGGATCTTCATCGTCGTACTCCCAAGGCAAAAAGGTCGATGCGGCGCCGCTCGGCACCGCCGCGCAGCAAACCCGCTGCGGTCCCCTAGCTAGACCGTGATCGCCCGCGATTGCTTACGCCGCCCCCACGCCGCAAAGCGGTATCATCGCGGCTCAAGCCCGCCTCCCTCCCGGATGCCCCATGAATTTCAACGACCCCTTCGGCCGCAGCGCCCAACAGCAGGAACGCAACTACGCCGCCCTGCGCACCGCCCTGCAAAACGCCGGCATCACCACCGCCGAGGCCACCCGGCAGTGCCTGCACAACGTCAAGCGCAATGCGGTGATGATGGTTTGCCTGGTCATTGCCTCCATCGCATTGGCCGCCTGGCTCTTTCCACAAGGCCTCGCCATCGTCCTCGTCTGCGCCATCGTGATCCTCGCCTGGGTGGCGGCCACGACGGTGAACGGTCGCCGCCATCTGGAGCGCTATCTGCGCGAGGAGATTGAAGCGGGTGGGGCGGCCGCCGCGCCGGAGGACGACGCCGCTTGAACGGCCGGCCGCGGCGCGCTCCGGATGGATGCACAAAGGGTGGCTTGCGGGCTGCCCGGCGGAGTGGCCTTGCAGGTATGATGGCGGCGAGCAAGCATTTCCGGGGAGCCCGCGTGTGAGTCTGGTCGATCGTCGCAAGAATCCCGCCGGCTTCCTCCAGCGCGTGGTGCTGCGGTTGACGGGTCGCTTGCGCCGCGCGGGCGACCACGGCGACAGTCCGGCGGTCGATCTGCGCCTCGAACTTGCCGACATTGCGCTCTCGCGCATCGGCCACGCCGCGCCGCAGTCGCCGTACTCGCGCGCCGCACTGCCGGCCGGCGACCCGCGCTTTATCGCGCGCGATGCGGCGCGTGGCGCGGTCGAGCACGGTTTTTCGATGTGGCAGGAGGGGCGCCCGACCCTGATTGCCCTCACCGGCCCGGCCGGCTGCGGGCTCACCAGCATCCTCAATCAGGTGCCGACCTGGTTGTCCGAACAGATGCATGTGGCCCGGCTCGATCTCGATCGTCGCCCCGATGCCACCGCCGACGCGCTTGCGCTGGCGACCAGCGTGTTCGGCGCGCAGGTGCCGTACGACAGCATCGACACCGCCGCCGCCCAGATCAACGCCCTGCCGCCGCAGGTGGTGCTGGTGGACAACGGCCACTTCCTGTACTCGCGCCTGATGGGCGGCAGCGAGGGCGTGCGCGCGCTGCACGGGCTGATGGTCGCCACCCAGGGGCGCCACCTGTGGATCGTCGCCTGCGAGACGCAGGCCTGGCGACGCCAGTGCGATACCGCGCGGACCCACCGCTACTTCGACGATGTGGCCGAGCTCGACTACTTCAGCCGCGACGAGCTGGCCGCGCTGATCGCCGCCCGCACGCCCGCCGGCCATGCCGGCCCCGACGCGCAGGCCATCGACGCCCTGCACCGCATCTCGCGCGGCCACCCCGCGCTGGCCCTGTTCGTGGCCGAGCGCACCTTGCGCGACGACACCCCGGCCATCCCCGCGCCCTTCGACGAAGCGCCCCTGCGCGAACTCGAACGCACCGAGCTGCTGACCCTGGCCGAAATTGCCGCCCACGGCACGCTCACCGCCCGCGAGCTGCGCTCGATCTTCCGCCGCGACGACGCCGGCACCAGCATCCTGCTCCACCACCTGCGCCAGAGCGGCCTCATCGTGAGCGGACCGCACGCCGGCACCGAACCCGGCAACCGGCTCGAACCGCTGGTTGCGCCGATGATCATCGCGCACCTGGTGCGCGCCAACTACCTGTACTGAACGCCATGGAAGAACAGACGCTGACGCAACTGCTGACGCTGCTCTCCTTTCGCCATCTGGTCGAAGCGCTGGTGGTCGTCGCGCTGGCCGCGCTGCTCATCCGCGGCGTGCGTTTCATGCTCGACACCCTCGCCGAGCGCTACCCGCGCGCGCGCCTGCAGCTCGGCCAGAGCTACCCCGCCATCCGGCTGCTGGTGTGGACCGCCACGGTGGTGTTCATCGTGCTCGTCATCGTCCGTCCGCCGGATACCGTCATCTTTGCCATGCTCGGCTCGCTCAGTCTGGCGCTCGGCCTCGCCGCGCAGGACGGCATCCGCAACCTGATCGCCGGCGTGGTGATGATCTTCAACCCGCCCTTCCGCACCGGCGACATGATCCAGTTCGGCGGTCACTACGGCGAAGTCGTCCGGCTGGACCTCTCCGCCACCTGGCTGCAGACCTTCGACGACAACACGGTGATGATCCCCAACGCCGAGTTCCTCAAGGGCGCGGTGGCCAACAGCAACAGCGGCGCGCTCGACGAGATGGTGGTCATCCCCGTCGATCTGCCGTGGCCGTGCGACATTGCCGAAGCGCGCGCCATCGCTGCCGACGCCGCGCGCGCCTCGCCCTATTGCTACCTCAAGAAACCGGTCGCCGTCGCCGTCAGCCAGCGCTTCGAGCACGGCCAGTGCGTGGTCCGGCTGACGATCAAGGCCTACGTGGTGGACGTGCGCCTCGAACGGGTGATGGCGAGCGACATTACCGAGCGGGCGCTGGAGGCGATCGAGCGCGCTGCCCGCCCCGCGCCGGTCTGACCCCGACGCGTGCGCGTCAGGCCGGCGGCGCGTCGGCCGCCCGCACCCGCAGCCGCCGCGCCGCAATCACCGCGAAAGCGGTCACGTTCATCAGGAAGGCGTAGATCACGCTCGGCACCGCCAGCGCCGGCGCGGCGAGCAGGCTGACCGCCAGGGTGATGCCCAGCGCGCTGTTCTGCATGCCGCACTCCATCGCCAGCGCGACGCGCCCGTCGGCGGGGAGCCGCACGGCGAGGCCGAGCGCCGCGCCGGTGGTCATTGTGGCCAGGTTGAGGAGGATCGCGGCGGGGCCGACCTGCGGGGCGTGCTGCGCCATCGCCGGCCACTGGCTGGTGAAGGTGAACACCACGATGAGGGCAAACACGGCGGTGGCGACGCGGTGCACGGTGGCGGTTGTCGTTGCGGACAGCGTGCCGCGCTCGCCCAGCCACAGGCCGAGGCCGACCGGCAGCAGGGTGATCAGGAACAGCCCGCCGACGGCCTGCCCGACCGGTAGCCGGACGCTGGTGTCGGCGGCGAGGAAATGCGCCATGCTGGCGCCGACGATGAGCGGCACGGTGACAAAGGCGAGCAGGCTGGTGAGCGCGGTCAGGCTGATCGACAGCGCGGTGTCGCCGCGCGCCAGCCGGGTGACCATGCCGGCGGTGACGCCGCCCGGGCAGGCGGCCAGAATCATCAGCCCGACCGCGGCCTCGGCCGGCAGCGCCAGCGCGGTGGCGGTGGCGAAGGCGGTGAGCGGCAGCAGCACGGTCTGCGCGAGCAGGCCGAGGCCGATCACGCCGGGGCGGGCGAGCACGCGGCGGAAGTCGGCCACCCGCAGGCCGAGGCCGAGGCTGAACATGATGAAGGCGAGGCCGAGCGGGAGCGCGATCTTGAGCATGGCGGTCACATCAGCAAGGCGGCGCACAGCAGCGCGCCGAGCAGGAATTGGGCTTGCGCGGTGCGCGCGAGCTGGGCGTTCATGTGCGCGCCGGGGGGCAGGTCGAGAAAGCGCCAGGCCAGCCACAGGCACAGCGGCAGGGCGAGCCAGGCCGGGCCCAGCCGGGTCGCGCCGAGCAGCGTCGAGAGCAGCGGAAACGGCGCCAGCATGAGGCCGGCGTAGAGCCGCCGCGCGGCGTGGGTGCCCACCACCGAGGCCAGCGTGCTGCGCCCGGCGCGGCGGTCGGCTTCGAGGTCGCGCACGTTGTTGACCAGCAGCACCGCGGCGGCGTGGCAGCCCAGCGCGAGGCCGGCGACCAGCGCCGTGGCGGTGAAGCGGTCGCTTTGCAGGAAGTGGCTGCCGGCGACGGCGACGAGGCCGAAAAAGCCCATCACGAAGACCTCGCCCCACGCGGTGTAGGACAGCGGCCGCGGCCCGCCGGAGTAGGCCCAGCCGGCGATCAGCGAGGCCAGCCCGATGAGCAGGATCGGCCAGCCGCCGTACCACACCAGATAGAGGCCGCCGAGCAGCGCGGCGAGGAAGGTGGCCAGCGCGGCGCGGCGGACCTGCCCCGGCGTGGCCAGCCCGGCGGCGGTGACGCGCACCGGGCCGAGGCGGGTGGGGCCGTCGTTGCCGCGCAGCGCGTCGCCGACATCGTTGAACAGGTTGGTGCCGGCCTGGATGAGCAGCGCGCACAGCAGCGCGACGACGAGCGGCGGCCAGGCGATGGCGGCGCCTTCGGACCACGCCAGCGCGCTGCCGACGAGCACCGGAATGGCCGACAGCGACAATGTGCGCGGGCGGATCGCGAGCCACCACAGGCCGAGCCCGAGGCTGCGCCGGCCGGTGTCGGAGAGGCGGGTGCCGGAGCGCTGGTTCATCCGGCGCTGCGCACCGCGGTGTGGATCGCGGCGATACCGAAGGACAGGTTGCGCCAGCCCACCTGACCGAAGCCGGCGCGTTCGATCAGGCGCGCGAAGGCGCGCTGGTCGGGGAAGCGGCGGATCGATTCGACCAGATACCGGTAGGCCGCCGGCTCGCCCGCCACCCAGGCGCCGAGGCGCGGGATGACGGCGAAGGAGTAGGCGTCGTAGAACGGTTTGAGCCACCACTGCGGGCGCGAGAATTCAAGACACGCGAAGCGTCCGCCGGGGGCCAGCACGCGGTGGATTTCGGCCAGCGCGGCCTCCAGCCGGGTGGCGTTGCGCAGGCCGAAGGCGACGGTCAGCGCGGCCACGCTGCGGTCGGCAAAGGGCAGCCGTTCGGCCTCGCCGCCGAGCCAGTGCAGGGCGGGCGCGCCGGGGCGGGCGCGGCCGGCGCGCATCATTGCCTCGCTGGGGTCGCACACCACCAGCGTGCGGCCGGGCGCGGCGGCCAGCAGGCGGGCCACGTCGCCGGTGCCGCCGGCGAGGTCGACGATCAGTCCGCTCGTGGGCAGGTGGCGCACGAAGCGCCGCTTCCACAGCCGGTGGATGCCGAAGCTCATCAGGTCGTTCATCCGGTCGTAGCGCCCGGCGACGGCGTTGAACACGCCGCGGATGCGGCGCTGGCGCTCGGCCGGGGCGACGCTCTGGTATCCGAAGGTGTCGTCCAGCGGTGCGGTCATGGCGGGTCAGTGGCGCGGCGGCGGAGCCTGGTCGATGAAGTGGTCGATGGTAGCGGCGATCTGCTCGACCGGGGTGCCGAAGGCGAATTTTTTGAGGAAATCGCCGCGCGTGTCGAGCAGGTACAGGCCGGCGGAGTGGTCGACGCTGTAGGCCTCCGGCGCGGCGTGGGGGTCGCGCACGATCTCGTAGCGCACCTTGTAGTTTTGCGCCACGCGGGCGATCAGCGCCGGCTGGCCGGTGAGGGCGACGATGCGCGGATCGAAGAAGTC
>JAGRFQ010000035.1:0-20047 GCA_020445945.1 Rhodocyclaceae bacterium | reverse complement strand
TGCACGCGCGCCGCGCGCGCGCCGAGCCGCTCCATGACGGCGGCCACTTCGGCCAGCGTGGTGGGGCACACGTCGGGGCAGAAGGTGTAGCCGAAGCTGATGAGCTGGAAGCGGTCGGGGAAGGTTTCGTTGGTGACCGCGCGGCCCTTGGCGTCCATCAGCAGGTAGCGCGGGTTGAGGCGCTCGGTGGCGGGGTCGTCCGCGGCGCCGGCGAGGAGGCTCCACAGCGCCAGCCACAGCGCGGCGGCGAGGCGGCGGCTCACGGCTTGAAGTGGGCGACGAGCCGGCTTTCAAGGGTGTCGACGCGTGCCTGCATGTCGGTGGCCGAGGGGCAGGCCAGGCCCTGGTGCTGGCGCAGGAAGGCGGCGTTGGTGGCCTGCTCGAACACTTCGCCGTTGGCCCGCGTTTTGGGCACGTGGCCGATCATCAGCGTCTTGAGCCGTGCGGCGCTCTCCTGCAGCTTGCAGGCCAGCGCGACGCCGTTGGCGTTGCCCAGCGCGTTGATTGCCGCGTCGTCGGCCGCGCTGTCGGCGCGGGAGAAGGAGAACACTGCCGACAGGGCGAGCAGGACGATGACGTGGACCGCGGTTTTCATTCTTTGTCCTTGAGGTTCTGCAGGGTCGTGAGATAGGCCAGGATGTTCTGCAGCGCGTCGGGGGTGAGATCCTTGAGCACGCCCTCGCCAGCCTTTTCGACATCGTGCGGGCGTTCGGCGGCGCGGAACAGTTCCATCTGGCGCATCAGGTAGTTGGGGTACTGGCCGGTGATCATCGGGATCAGGCGTTTGCCGAGGCCGGTGTCGCCGTGGCAGGTGGCGCAGCGTTCCCGATAGACCGCTTCGCCGGCGGCAATGTCGCCCTCGACGCGCGGAATCAGCATCACCCGCTGCATGGCGGTGAGGCGGGTGAGGGCGTCGTCGCTGTCCTTGAACTTGGGCAGCGTGGTGGGCAGCTCGATGGCCGCCAGATAGGCGGAAACGTCGCGGATGTCCTGGTCCGACAGCTCGCGTTCCTGGGTGTAGGGGAACATCGGGATGTTGACCCGCTCGCGCGCGCGGAAGCTCTTGAGCGTGTATTCGATGTACTTGGCGTGCTGGCCGGCCAGGCGCGGATATTCGCCGTGCTTGCCGCCCTTGCCGTCGGCGCCGTGACAGGCCGCGCAGGTGCCGTTGATCTCCTTGCCGTTGTCGAGGTCGGCCTCGGCCGCGTGTGCGCCCAGGCACAGGGCAAGAAAGGGTGGCAGCAGGAGCGCGCGGAGCAGTCGCATCGGTTTGGGCATCCAAGGGGGTCGCAGGAGTATCGCCGGGGCGCTGGCGTGGCGGTTTGACGCAGATTAAGACTAGCCGTTTCGGTGCCCGCGCGTCGTCGTGTTATTCGCGCTGCAGGCCAAGGTGCGGCGTGATCAGCAGCTCGGCGACCAACGCGGGGACGTTGCGCGCACCGCTGAAGTCGCTCTGGCGCAGGCTGGCGTGGGTGAAATCGGCGCCGCTGAGCTCGGCCCGGCTGAAGTTCGCCGTGCGCAGCGATGCACCGCCGAGGCGGGTATTGACCAGCGTGGCGCCGGTAAAGTCGGCGCCCTCGCCATCGGCGCCGGTGAAGTTCGCCTCCGACAGGTCGGCGCCGGCCATTGCGGCGTCGGTCATCACCGCGCGCAAGGCGTTGCAGCCGACGAAGCGGGCGCCGCGCAGGTCGGTCTCGGGCATCAGCACGTCTTTGAGAAACGCGCCGCTGAAGTCGGCCTCGGGGGCCCGCGTGCCAATCAGGTTGGCGCCGAACAGATTGGCCTTGCGCAGATTGGCGGCGGACAGGTCGGCGCCGTCGAAGATCGCGTGGAACAGATCGGCGCTGCCCAGCTCGGCCGACCTGAGCTCGGCGCCGCTGAAATTGGCCCAGCGCGCGGTGGCGCGGGTCAGCCGCGTGCGGTTGAGGCGCGTGCCGACGAAGCGGGCGTTGTCGAATTGTGCGTCGCTGAGGTCGAGCCCGGAGAGGTCGCGGCCGGAGAAGTCGCAGCCCGACAGGTCGTGCCCGGCAGCCGGCGCAATGCAGTTGCCCTTGGGCAGTTCGGCGGCGGTGGCACCGCCGGCGAGCAGGGTCGCGGCGAGCGCGGCCGCGGCCAGTGGGTGACGCCCGGGGGGCGCTGGTGGGGCAACTGGGTGCAGGGTGGCGCGCCTTGGGTTCACCGTCGGGCCTCGTGGTGGTGCGCTGCGGGGGGCGGTGCTGCACTGCAGCAGTGCGCATTCGCCGAACGATATAAGCATCGGCGCCGGGCCGTGGGGGTTGAATTGATTTAAATCAAAAACTTAGCGTAACTGGCACGCGCCTCGCTAAGTGAGGGGTGTGCCTGCCAACGGCGGCAGGCGGCAAGAAAATCACGGACAACGGCGTCCATTTCCTGTCTCGGCGCGCGGCGCCGTGGCTGGGAGATGTGCGCCTTTTTTGATGCCCGGACACACGCCAGCGTGGGTGTGCGGAGGGATGAAATGAGGCCGGATCAGTTCTCGACAGCGCGACCCGTGGTGGTCGTGGGCAGTGGCCCTGCGGGTCACCGCGTGGTGCAGGCGCTGGGTCGCCAGGCGCCGGCGCTGCCTGTGGTGTGGTACGGCGACGAGCCGTGGGCGCCGTACAACCGGATCAAGCTCTCGTCGCTGCTCGCCGGTGATGCGCGCTGGGAAGAGATCACCGCCGACAGCCCCATCCCCGACACCGTGGACACCCGTTTCGGCCTGCGCGTTGCGCGCATCGACCGCGCTGCGGGCGAGGTGGTCGACATGCGCGGTGCGCGTCAGGCCTACGGCGCGCTGGTGCTGGCGACCGGTTCGCGGGCGCACGTGCCGGCGATTCCGGGCGTCGATCTGGCGGGGGTATTCACCTTTCGCGATCTCTCCGATGCGCAGAAGTTGCAGGCGCGCACGGTGCGCAGCCGGGTCACGGTGGTCATCGGCGGCGGTCTGCTCGGGCTGGAGGCGGCGCGCGCGATGCGGCGCTTCCACACCCGGGTGATTGCGATCGAGCACGGCAACCGGCTGATGCCGCGCCAGCTCGACGACGAGGGCGCGGCGTGGCTGCACAAGGCGGTGGTCGAGGCCGGCATCGAAGTGCGGCTGGCCGAGGCAGTGAAGGGCATCGAGGGCCGCGGCGAGGCCAGCGGGGTGGTGCTGCGCAGCGGCGAGGTGATCGCCTGCGATACCGTGATCATCGCCACCGGGATCAGTCCCAACGTCGAGCTCGCGCTGCGCGCCGGCCTGCCGGTCGGGCGCGGAATCCGGATCGACGACACGACGCGCACCGCCGACCCATGCATCCATGCCGTCGGCGAATGCGCCGAGCACAACGGCGAGGTCTACGGCCTCGTCGCGCCGGGGCTGGAGCAGGCCGCGGTGGCCGCCAACCGGCTGTGCGGCGGCGACGCGGTGTACACCGGCAGCATTGCCGCGACGCATCTCAAGGTGATGGGCTGCAAGGTGTTTTCGATCGGAGAGGTGGAACGCTACGGCGCCGCCGATCCGGCGCGCGCGCGCCACTTTGCCGACCCCGACGGCGACGGTTACCGCCGCGTGCTGATCCGTCAGGGGCGCCTCGTCGGCGCGCAGGCGGTGGGCCCGTGGGCCGAGACGCCGCGGGTGCAGGAGGCGGTGCGCAGCGGCCGGCGGATCGGCCCGTGGCAGCGCCTGCGCTTCTCGCGCATCGGCCAGTTGTGGCCCGACACCGACGCCGGCGACGTGCGGCTGTGGCCGGCCGAGGCCACCGTGTGCAACTGCACCGGGGTGACCCGCGGCCAGCTCGAAGCGGCGCGTCAGCGCGGCTGCAACAGCATTGTCGCGCTGGGTGCCGACACCGGCGCGGGTACGGTGTGCGGCAGTTGCCGCCCGCTGCTCGCCGAGCTGGCCGATGGCGCGGCCCTGCCGGCCGCCCGTGGCTGGGGTGCGCTCAACGCGTTCGGGCTCGGCGCTGCGCTGCTGGCGTTGCTGTATGTCGTGTTTGCGATTCCGTTTCCGGACACCGCCGAGCTGGCGTGGCGCTGGGACGCCCTCTGGCGCGACAGCCTCTACAAGCAGATCAGCGGCTACAGCGCGCTGGCGGCGATGACGCTGCTGGCGCTGATCGGCCTGCGCAAGCGCTGGACGCGGCTCGCGCGGGTGTGGGATTTCGCCGGCTGGCGGGTGGTGCACGTGGTGCTCGGGCTGGCGCTGGTGACGGTGATGGCGGTGCACACCGGCGGGCGCCTCGGCCACAACCTGGACCGGGTCATGAGCCTTGCCGCGCTGGCCGCGCTGCTGTCGGGGGCGCTGATCGCGGTGGTGGTGGCGCGCCAGCACCAGCTGGCACCGGGCACCGTGCGGCGCGTGCAGCGCAGTGCCACCTGGGTGCACATCCTCGCCTTGTGGGGGCTTCCGGTGCTGCTCGGCTTCCACGTCCTCAAAGCGTATTACTTCTGAAGGCGCGGCGATGAGACCCAAGACCAATCTGCGCTGGTGGGGCCTGTGGCTGGCGATGTCGCTGGCGCTGGCGGCGACGGTGTATGCCGCCATCGACAGCATCGACAACCCGCGCCCCGGGGCGGTCGACCTGCTGCTGCGCAGCTGGCTGCTGCCGGGCGAGACCAGCCACGGCCACTATCAGATCGAGCTGGCCTGCAACGGCTGCCACAGCGGCGCCTTCCCGAGCCGCGACGATGTGCAGGCGAAGTGCGAGTCCTGTCACGCCAAGGATCTCAAGGCGGCGGACGACAGCCACCCCAGGGCCAAGTTCACCGACCCGCGCAACGCCGAGCGCGCGGCGCTGCTCGACGCCACCTACTGCGTCACCTGCCACGTCGAGCACAAGCCCGACATCACCCTGCGCGCCGGCCTGACCCTGCCGCGCGACTACTGCGTGATCTGCCACAAGGACATCGCCGAAGAGCGTCCGAGTCACGACGGCATGGCCTTCACCACCTGCACCGACGCGGGCTGCCACAACTATCACGACAACACCGCGCTGTACGAAGACTTCCTCGTCAAGCACGCCGGCGTTGGCCGGCTGCAGGCCGATCCGCAGGTGCGCGCGCGCGATCTGCGCGCGGTGATCGAGGAACTCGGCGACTACCCCTTCGAGACCTATCCGCCCGCGCCGCTGGCCGCCGACGCGGCCGACGCCGGCTCCGCGCTGCCGGCGGATGCGGCGATCCACGCCGAATGGGCCGCCTCCAGCCACGCCGCGGCGGGGGTCAACTGCAGCGCCTGTCACGTGCCGGTGGTGCAGCAGGGCGCGCTGGCGACGGCGCAGTGGATCGCCCGGCCGGACCACCGCGCCTGTACGCAGTGCCACGGCCCGGAGGTGGAGGGTTTCCTCGCCGGTCTGCACGGCATGCGCCTCAAGTCCGGCCTGCCGGCGATGACCCCGGCCGAGGCGCGCCGACCGATGAAGGCCGACCGCCGTCACGACGCGCTCGGCTGCACCAGCTGCCACGGCAGCCATCGCTTCGATGCCCGCCAGGCGGCGGTCGACGCCTGCGTCAGCTGTCATGCCGACGCGCACACCCGTGCCTATTTCGATTCGCCCCACGCGCGCACCGTGGCTGCCGCAGCGCGCGGCGAGATCGCGCCCGAAGCGGCGGTCACCTGCGCCACCTGCCACCTCCCGCGGCTGGCCCATGACACGCCGGACTACGTGCGCCGCACGCTGGTCAGCCACGCCCAGGGCGCCAACCTCAATCCCCCGATCAAGATGGCGCGCCAGGTGTGCCTGGACTGCCACGGCCTTGGTTTCGCGATTGACGCCCTCGCCGACGCGCCGCTGCGCGCCGCCAACTTCCCCGCCGCCCCGCGCGTTCATGTCCCGAGCATCGACATGGCCGTGGCGCGCGAGCACGCCGCGCGTGCAGAGGACGAATGATGTTTTGTGTGCCACCTGCCGTGTTTCAACCCTGAAAGGAGAAGTCCCCATGGAAAAGCGTATCAAGCATGCCCTGCGTCTCAGTGCCGCCGCCCTCGGCGTGGCCTGTCTGTCCGGCGCCGCGTCGGCCGCCGATGGCTGGAGCTACAAGGACATCGCCGACGCCCTGCACTCGGTGATGGAATCGGACCGCACGGTCTACACCCGGCTGATCGTCAACCGCCTGCAAAACCAGGAAAAAGTGATCAAGGCCAGCGAGCACTGGAAGGACGACAAGGCGCTGGTGCTGCCCGCGCAGATGTTCCGCTACGGCGCCGAGATGGTGGCCGAGAAGGGCGCCAAGTTCTCCTACTCGCTGATTTCCGAGTGGCCGGTGAACAAGCAGAACGCCGCCAAGACCGAGGTCGAGTCGGCCGGCCTCAAGGCCATCGCCGAAACCAAGGCGCCGTACTACACCGAGGAGACGCTCGGCGGTCAGAAGTACTTCACTGCGGTGTACCCCGACAAGGCCGTTGCCAAGGCCTGCATCAGCTGTCACAACGCCCACAAGGACAGCCCGCGTGATGATTTCAAGATGGGCGAAGTGATGGGCGGCGTGGTGTTGCGCCTGCCGATGTAAGGGAGATGCGGCGATGCGTTTGAAGACACCGCTGGGATTCGCCGTGGCCTTGCTCGGGGCCGCTTCGGCTCATGCAGGCCGGCCGCCCGATCTGGCGGGCTCCGAGCGCGGCCGCACGGTGTGGCTCAATACCTGCGAGCTGTGTCACAACGAGCCCGCGACCGGTGCCCCGCAGCTGGGCGATTCGACCGCCTGGGCGCCGCGTGCGGCACAGGGCCGGGCGACGCTGTACCAGCACGCACTGGAAGGTTTCATGGGTCCGCTCGGCGACGAGATGCCGGCCCGTGGCGCCAATCCCGATCTATCCGATGACGACGTGAAGGCGGCCGTGGATTACATGCTGGAAGCGGCCCGCCCCGCGCCGAAGTGATTTTTGATGCAAACAGGAGAATGACGACATGACGACGCTGTACGAAAAAATCGGAGGCGCCCCGGCCGTGGACGCCGCGGTGGAAAAGTTCTACGACAAGGTGCTGGTCGATGAGCGAATCAAGCACTTCTTCGTGAATACCGACATGGCCAAGCAGCGCCAGCACCAGAAAACCTTCCTCACCTACGCCTTCGGCGGCCAGCCCGGCTACAACGGGCGCGGCATGCGCGAGGCGCACAAGCCGCTGGTCGAAAAGCTCGGGCTGACCGACGTGCACTTCGACGCGGTGGTCGAAAACCTCGCCACCACGCTCACCGAGCTGGGCGTGGGCCCCGACCTGATCGGCGAAGTGGCCGGCATTGCGGAGTCGATCCGCGACGACGTGCTCTGTCGCTGAGCCTTGCCGGCAGCGTCAGGCGGGTGGCGTGTCGTCGATCTGGCGCGCCACCCGTTTGACGTTGCACAGCAGCTCGTAGGCAATCGTGCCGGCGGCCTGGGCGACGGCGTTGACCGCTACCGTGGGGCCCCACAGCTCCACCGGCGCGCCGATGCCGACCTCGGGCAGATCGCTCAGGTCGACCGTCAGCATGTCCATCGAAACCCGCCCGATGAGCCGCGTGAGGCGGCCGTCGACCGCCACCGGCGTGCCGTCCGGCGCGCTGCGCGGGTAGCCGTCGGCGTAGCCCATCGCCACCAGCCCGACCCGCGTCGGGCGCGGGGCGACAAAGCGCCCGCCGTAGCCCAGCGCCTCGCCGGGGGCCAGCTCGCGCACGCCCATGATCGCGCTGGAGAGCGTCATCACCGGCTGCAGCGGAGCGTCGCCGGCGGGCATCGGGTCGGCGCCGTAGAGCATGATGCCGGCCCGCGCCCAGTCGCGATGCGCCGCCGGCCAGCCCAGAATGCCGGCCGAATTGCACAGGCTGCGTGCGCCGGGCAGCGTCCCGGCCGCCGCGTCGAAGGTCGCGATCTGGCGCGCGGTGGCGTCGCAGTCCGGCTCGTCGGCGCGCGCGAAATGACTCATCAGCACCGCCACGCGGACCCCGTCGATGGCGCTCAGGCGCGCGTGCGCGGCGGCGAAATCCGGTGGCGCGATGCCGGCGCGGTGCATGCCGCTGTCCATCTTCAGCCACACCTGCAGCGGCGCGGTCGGGGTGCGGTGGGCGAGCAGCTCGATCTGCGCCGGCTGGTGCACCGTCAGCCACAGGTCGTGGGTCGCCGCGGCGGCGATGTCGTCGCGGTCGAACGCCCCTTCGAGCACCAGGATGGGATGGCGGATGCCGGCCGCGCGCAAGGCCAGCGCCTCTTCGACCACCGCCACCGCGAAGGCGTCGGCCTCGCCGGCGAGCGCCTGCGCGCAGCACACCGCGCCGTGGCCGTAGGCGTCGGCCTTGATGACGGCCAGCGTGCGCCCGCCGTGTCGCGTGCGCGCCAACCGGTAGTTGTGGCGCAGCGCGGCCAGATCGATGCGGGCGCGGGCGGGTCGGCTCAACCGGGCCTCCGGCGGGGGCTGCACAGCGCGCCGGCGGCGGCGCGGGCGGGGCGTTGGTAGCGATCCATGAACAGGCCTTCGGTGGAAATCTCGGGGCGGCGCTCGGCCACCAGATCGGCCACGAGCTTGCCGGAACCGCAGGCCATCGTCCACCCCAGCGTGCCGTGGCCGGTGTTGAGGAACAGGTTGGGGATCGGGGTCGGGCCGACGATCGGTGTCGAGTCCGGCGTCATCGGCCGCAGCCCGGTCCAGAACTCGGCCTCGGCCACCGGGCCGCAGCCGGGGAAGAGTTCGTTCACCACCTTCTCCAGCGTCGCCCGACGGCGCGGGTTGAGGCGCAGGTCGAAGCCGCCCAGCTCGGCCATGCCGCCGACCCGGATGCGGCGGTCGAAGCGGGTGACCGCCACCTTGTAACTTTCGTCGAGCACGGTCGACAGCGGCGCCGCGTCGGGGTCGGCGAGCGGCACGGTGAGCGAGTAGCCCTTCACCGGATAGACCGGAATCTTCAGGCCCAGCGGGGCGAGCAGCGCGCGGCTGTAGCTGCCCAGCGCGAGCACGTAGGTGTCGGCGCGCAGCGTCTCGCCGCCGGCCCGCACCCCGGCGATGCGCCCGTCGGCGATGTCGAGCGCGTCGATGCCGCGGTTGAAGACGAAATCCACGCCCTGCGCGGCGGCCAGCCCGGCGAGGCGGCGGGTGAAGAGCCGGCAGTCGCCGGTTTCGTCGTCGGGCAGGTGCAGACCGCCGGCGATCGGCACGCGGGCGCGAGCCAGCGCCGGTTCGATGGCGGTGAGCTGCGCGCGGTCGAGCAGCGCGTGGCGCACGCCGAAGCGTTCGAGCACCGCGATGTCGTGCGCCGCGGCGTCGACCTGCGCGGCGCTGCGGAACAGTTGCAGCGTGCCGCGGGCGCGTCCTTCGTAGGCGATGCCGGTGTCGGCGCGCAGGGCGTGCAGGCAGTGGCGGCTGTAGCCGGACAGACGCATCAGCCGCGATTTGTTGAGCGCGTACCGGTCGGGCGCGCAGGCTTTGAGCATGGCCAGCATCCATTCGAGCTGAAACCATGTGCCGTCGGGGCGGATCGCCAGTGGCGCGTGGCGCTGGAACAGCCATTTGAGCGCCTTGAGCGGGATGCCGGGGGCGGCCCACGGGCTGGAGTAGCCCGGCGAAATCTGGCCGGCGTTGGCGTAGCTGGTCTCCAGCGCCGGGCCGGGCTGACGGTCGATGACGGTGACGCGGGCGCCGTTGCGGGCAAGGTAGTAAGCGGTGGCGGTGCCGATGACGCCGCTGCCCAGTACGATCACATCCATGCCGGCTCTCCTGCGATACTTTCAGTTTGATTTTGCTAGCTTATCGGTTGATTGCGCGGTGATTTCACTGAAATAAGCTCACAATTTGTTGAAAATGACTGTTTTTGAAGGGCGTTGCCCGGCGGAGAAGTGAAATGCGCGACCTTGACCGTGTGGACCGCAGGATTCTCGATCTGTTGCAGAAAAACGGGCGTATGCCGATCACCGAGCTGGCCGACAAGGTCGGCCTGTCGAGCACCCCGTGCACCGAGCGGGTGCGGCGCATGGAGCGCGAGGGCGTGATCACCGGCTACCACGCGCGGGTCGATCCGGCCGCGCTCGGCCGGCCGCTGCTGGTGTTCGTCGAGCTCAAGCTGTCGGCCAAGTCGGGCGAGGTGTTCGAGAAGGTGCGGCGCGAGATGCTGCTCGTCGATGAGGTGATGGAGTGCCATCTCGTGTCGGGCGATTTCGACTATCTGGTGAAGGCACGCATCGCGGCGATGGGCGACTACCGCCGCCTGCTCGGCAACATTCTGCTCAAGCTCCCCGCCGCGGCCGAATCGCGCAGCTATGTGGTGATGGAGGAGGTCAAGGAGACGCTCTACGTGCCGACCGGCTGATCCCGCCGGGCCCGGCTCGGGCGCGTCAGGTGCCGGATTTCGTCGCCGCGGGCGGGGCTTCCTGCGGCGCTTCAAGCGGGATCGTCAGCCGCATGTGGGTGCCCGGCGTGGCGGTGTCGACCTGGGCGATGTGTCCGCCCAGCACGGCCGAGGCGAGTTGCTGGCAGATGTGCAGCCCCAGCCCGGTGCCGCCGCGCGCCTGTGCGGTGGTCACGAACGGGTCCCACACCCGCTCGCGTTCGGCGGGTGCAATGCCCCGGCCATCGTCGATGACCGACAGCGTCAGTTGCTGCCGAACGCACTGCGCCTGGATGCGGATGCGCCCGGTCTGGCCGTCGGCGTAGGCGTGCATCACCGCGTTGCCGAGCAGGTTCTGGAGGATCTGGCCGAGCGGACCGGGGTAGCTGTCGAGCGTCAGGTCGGCGGGCACGTCGACCTCGATGGTGTGTCCGCTGTGACGCAGCGTGCTGCCCATGACCGCGAGGACGTCCTGCACCAGCTCGGCCAGGATGAAGGTGTCGCGGGTGGCCGTGGCGCGGTCGGCGGCCACTTGCTGGAACTGGCGCAGCAGCACTGCCGCGCGGCGCAGGTTGTCGTGCAGGACGCCGAGGCCGGCCTGATGGTCGGCGCTGAAACTGCGCATGTCGGAGTGGCGCAACCCGTTGGTGTAGGCCTGTTCCAGCGCTCGCAGCTGGGTGTCGAGCGCGTCGGCGGCCAGCATCGCGGCTCCCAGCGGGGAGTTGACCTCGTGCGCGATGCCGGCCACCAGCACGCCGAGTGAGGACAGTTTTTCGCTGCGAACCAGGTCGGCGCGGGAGTGTTCGAGGCGTTCGATGGTGGCGCTCAGATCGGCGTTGGCGCGCGCCAGCGCGGCGGTCGCATGCTGGCGTTTGAGCTGTGCGTGGGCCAGCGCGGTGGACAGCGCCGTGAGGACCAGCAGCGCGATGCTGGCGATGCGTGCATGGTCGACGGTGGCGGCGTCGCGCAGCGCGGCAATGCGCGCCGCGGGGACCTGGCTGAGCACGTACCAGCGTGGTGCGTCGACGGCCGGGTCGTCCTGCGAGGGAGCGATCAGCCGTGCCGACCACAGCCCCGAGGCGGTGATGAACTGGCCAAAAGGCGCGGCGCCGCGGTGTACCTGCTGCCACGTTTCCGGGTCGGCCTGCGGCAGGGGCAGGGCGGTACCGTCGAGGATGAAGCCGGTGCGCCCCAGCGGCCCCGGCGCGTGCAGCCAGCGGCCGTCTGCGTCGACCAGCGCGCCCTGCGGCGCGGCGCGGGCGAGGGCGTCGAGTAGCGCGCCGGCGTTGTAGTTGAGGATCATGATGCCGATCGCTTCGCCGCTGGCGTTGAAGCTGCGCGAGATAACGCGCAGCGTTGGCTCGATGGGCTCGACGATGCGTCCATGCTCGACGTTGGGTTCCATGTGGGTGAGTGCGCTGCGCGCTGGCGCCAGCGTGCGGCCGGGGGCGCAGTAGCTGCGTTGCGATTTGTCCTGCAGCGCGTTCTCCGCCGCCCGGTGCACGCCGTCGGGCCGGGCGTCGAGGCGGACCTGTTCGCGGCACGCGCCATCGAGCCAGCGCGCCTGAGCGTAGTCGGGGTGGGCGGCGAGGAAGTCGCGCATGAAGGCGGCCCAGGTGTCGCCTGCCGTGCGCGGGTCGCGGGCCTCGGCCGAGGCGGCGATCCGGGCGACGAGACGGATGTCGTTGGTCAGGCGGACAATGGCGCTGCGGATGAGGTCGTCTTGGGCGCTCATGCTGAGCGCCTCGGCTTCGTGCAGGGTGTGCAGGTCGGCGCCGATGCGGTGCTGGGTGCTGACCACGGCCATGGCGGGGATGAGAATCCACCATGGCAGCACGTAGGGCAGCCAGGTGCCGAGCGCCCGCCACACCGCTGAGCGGCGAGGTGTGTTCAATCCGCGCTCCGCGCGGCGCGGCAGAAGTCGATGAACTCGGGCAGCGGCATGGGGCGCGCAAAGCGCCAGCCCTGTGCGGTTTCGCAGCCATTGCTGCGCAGCCAGTCGGCCTGTGCGTCGGTCTCGACGCCTTCGGCGATGAGGCTGGCGCCGATGGTGTGGCCGAGGTCGATGATCATCCGGGCGAGGGTGCGGCTGCGCGGGTCGGATTCGAGCCGCGAGACGAAGCTCTGGTCGATCTTGAGGTGGTCGATGGGCAGCTGGAGCAGGTAGCTGAGCGACGACATGCCGGTGCCGAAGTCGTCGATGGCCACGCTGCCGCCGCGGCGGCGGTGCGCGTGCAGCGTGTCGATGACGGCCTCGACCGATTGCATCACCGCGGTTTCGGTAACCTCCAGCCCGACCTGGTCGGGCGACACGCCGGCCTCGGCGCAGGCCTCGGCGAGCCGGGCGGAGAAGGTGTTGGCGTCGAACTGGCGCGCCGATACGTTCATGCTCACGCACAGCTTGCCCAGCCCGGCCTGTGCCAGTTGCTGCAATGCGCGGCAGGTGTGGCGCGTGACCAGCGCGCCGATGGCGTCGATGTGGGACGACTGCTCGGCCAGCGGGATGAAGGTGTTGGGCGGGATGAAGCCGTCGTCGGTGGGCCAGCGCAGCAGCGCCTCGGCGCCGGTGACCGCGCCGGTGCGCAGATCGACCTGCGGCTGAAAGACCAGAAACAGCACCTCGTCGCGCAGGGCCTTGCCGAGCCGGGAGATCAGCGCAAAGCGCTCGCCGGTGCGCCGCTCGACTTCGGGGTCGTAGTGCTGCGCGCTGCCGGGCCCGCGGGCCTTGGCGGCGCGCAGGCTGCCCCAGGCCGCACTCAGCAGGTCGGCGCTGTCGCCGTCGCGGGCGTCGAGCGCGATTTCGGTGGTGCATGCGCTGAGGTGGTAAGAGTCTTCGCCGACCGCCAGCGGCTCTTCGAACACTGCCGCGGCATGTGCCGTCCCGACCGCGTTGTGCTTGCCGAGGATCGCGAACACGTCGCCGGCGATCCGCGCAATCAGCGTGGGTGGGGCGAAGCGCTGCTGCAGGCGTGCCACCAGCGCGGTGAGTACGCGGTCGCCCAGCGCGACGCCAAAGGCGTCGTTGAGGCCGCCGTAGTTGTCGACGTCGAGCAGCACCAGCCGGTAGCCGCTGCCGTTGCGGTCGCCGCGCAGCCGGCCGAGCTCGCGCAGCAGCGCGCTGCGGTTGGGAATATTGAGCAGGGCGTCGGTGAAGGCGGTCTGGTCGAGGCGGCTGATCAGCGCCACGTTGCCGAAGCCCTTGGCCGCGTTGGCCGCAAAAACGCGCAGCAGCTCCTGCTCCTGTGCGTCGAGGGGGCGTGGCGTGGCGAGATACACCGCGTACTCGGCCATTGCATGCTGCCGCGGGAAATACAGCACCTGGCAGTCCTTGCGGTCAATCGACACGCGGCCGCTCAAGGCGTCGTTGAGCAGGCGCCGCGCCGACTCGTGCGGGATGGTGTTCAGGGGCTGCAGGCGGGTTTCGGCGAAGCACCCGGCGGCGCCAACGATGCGTGCCTCGGTGGCGGCATCCACGCCGGGAATCCCGACTTCCCCGGCCTGAATCGCAATCATGCCGTCGATCGGTATCTGCAGCAGTGCGCCCAGACCGTCGAGCAGGGTGCGCGCCACCTCGGCAATCGAGCGTGCCCCCGCCATCTGGTTGCTCGCTTCGAGGATGCGCTCCAGTCCGCGATGCGCGGTGGCGATGGTGGTGAGCTGGGCATAGGCGCGCAGCGCGCCGGTGAGAATGTTCTTGAGGCCGCGCGTGGCCAGATCGGATTTGAGGCAATAATCGGTCAGGTCGTAGTCTTCCATGGCCTGATCGATGGGGGCAAAGTTGGGCTGTCCGGTGAGCAGCACGATGCGCGGGGTGGTGAGGCCGAGCATCCCGCGAATGCCCTTGACCAGCTTGAGCCCGTCGCGCGCGGAACCCATCACGACGTCGGCCAGAATCACCGCGTAGTCGCGGTCGCGGGCCAGCAAACGCGCCGCTTCGGACACGCTGAATGCCTGCACCAGCTCGACCGGACGGCCGAGAATGCGGATGTTCTTGAAGGCCAGCGCCAGACTGCGCTGGAAGTCCTGGTCGTCGTCTACCGCGAGCACGCGCCACGCGCTGGCCGGCGGTAGCGTGGGGTGGCTTGCCTCGTCGGCAAACTCGATGCTGTCATCCTCCGGCGTGGGGCGGGACGCGTTAGCGGCCATGGGGGGCGTCCTTTGTGCGTGCGCTCGCGTAGTGGGGGTGGAAAGTTTCGCGGGATGCGGCCGTTGTAGACAGGACAGGGCGCCGATGGCGGGTTCGGGGGTGGAACGTCGGCAATGCCATGGGGTCATCATAAATTTCTCGCTCCGGGCGGGCAACCGCCCCGCGGTGGCGAGTGTGAATTTCCATGCCGGCGCTGCGCAAAATCCGCGCGCCGGATTATGTCGTAACGAACGGAGCCGTCATGCATTTCATTCTTTCCGGGCTGCAGCCCGATACCAGCGAGGCGCTGATCGCTGACGGGCTGGCCCGCTATTTCAAGGTGACGCGGGTGAGCCTTTATCGCGAAGGCGATCCGGCCGCGCCGATTGCGGTGGTGCAGGTGAACGACAGCTACGTTCACGTGTGGGAGGTGGCCAACCGGCTGCGCGGTGTGTTCCACCGCGGCAAGCCGCTGCAGTTCTTCATTCCGCCGCATCAGCGCTTTGCGCAACTGTTCGATGCCGACCCGGCGGACGACCCGCGCGAGGCCTTGCACCTCGACTGAGCGCGGCCGGGCGGTCGCTCACAGCGTCTTCAGATACTCCACCAGCGCGGCCTTGTCTTCGTCCGGCAGGGCGGTGCCGTATTCATGGCCCTGGTTGCCGCCGCCCTTCAGGCGGGTGTCGTGCAGGCTGCCCTGGTATTCGGCGTCTTCGCCGGCAGTGACGTAGCCGACGCGCGCCGGGTCGTACACGTTGTAGCCGCGCCAGAAGGTGACCGGGCGGTTGGCGGCCGGTTCGAGCAGGTCGCGCAGCGTCGGCACCGAGCCGTTGTGCAGGTAGGGCGCACGCAGCCAGATGCCGTCGAGGAAGGCGGCGATGTAGCCGCGCAACGGCTCTTCGACCAGCCCCTCGCGCTCGATGCCCATGTCGGTGACGACCTTGTTGGCCTCGTAGGCGGCCTTCTCGTTCCACGTCTCCTTCCGGTCGCGGCTGGTGCCGACTTCCTCCACCGGCACCACCGTGCCGGTTCGGGCGCTGGCGTGGCAGGCGGCGCAGGTGGCGTCGAACACGGTTTTGCCGTGCGCGGCCAGCTCGGCGTCGATGGCGAAGGGGTAGGCCGGCGCGCGGGCGGCGGTGAGGTATTGCAGCATCCAGTCGACCTGGTCGAGGAAGGCGCGGTTGTTCTTGGGCGGCGCGCCGAGCAGGCCGAGCGCGGAGTCGATGATCACCGAGTAGGCGTTGTGGCTGTCGCCGGCGAAGTTCATGCGGTGGCCCTGCTCGGGCTTGTATTTGCCGAGGTTCCACACCGAGGGCATGTCGGTGGGGCCGAAGGTTTCATCCATCGGCCACTGGATCATGAAGTACTTGGTGAGGTTCATCGAGTCGTCGCGCCCGCGGCCCCAGTCGGGGAAGGCGGGGTGATACAGCCAGGCGAACTGGTTTTCGCGTTCGAGCAGGGTCTTCTTGGTGATCGGGATGATCAGGTAGCGGTAGATCAGCGCGTCGTCCCAGTCCAGCTCGGTGACGAGGTTGATCTCGCGCATCAGCACGTCGGCGTTGAAGCGCGGATCCTTGGCGCAGTCGATCAGAAAGCGGAAGAAGGCGGCCAGATCGAGGGTGTGGTTGGGGCCGGTGGGGACGAACACCGGGGTGCTGTCCTCGGTGACCCGGTAGGTGGCGGTGTGGCACACCGCGCAGGTGTTGCCGACGCGCTCGAAACCGATGGTTTTCTTGGTAAAGCCGACCGGCAGCTCCATGCCCTGCTCCCAGGCCACCCCGAAGCTGGCGTAGCCGCCGGGGCCGGGGAGCTTGTCGGGGAAGACCCGCGGCAGCACGTAGAAAATCCAGTACGGAATGCCGGCGTCGGCCTCGGCGCCGATCGAGCCGTACTTGAAGCGCATCTCCGGGTCGTCGGTAATCCACGCGGGCTGCGGCACTTCGCGGAAGAACTTGACCCAGCCATAGACGCCGGCGGCGATGCCGACGATGAGCAGCAGGCCGAGCGTGGCCAGCCATTTTCGGCAGCGGGGGGAACAGGTCGTGGTGCTCATGGGGCGCTTCCTATACGTGTCGTGCGTAGCCCGGATGCAGGCCGAAGGCCGGAATCCGGGATCGACGTGCCGAGCCATAAAAGCGGTTGAAAAATTCGACTTCCCGGGGTGACACACGATGTGCCTGCGTGGGCGGATGCCCCCGGATTGCGCTGCGCTGCATCCGGGCTACGCTGTGCTGTGAGGGGGTTCATGCTCGGACCCTCAGAACGTCTTCAGGTATTCGACAAGGGCGTCCTTGTCGTCGGCCGGCAGTTCGGTGCCGTAGGCCGCGCCTTCGTGGCCGGCGTTGCCGTTGCCGGGCAGGCGGGTGTCGAAGGCAAAGTAACGCCGCTCGGCCTCCTGCGCCACGTCGGAGACGAAGCCGACGCGCGCGCGGTCGATCACGTCGTTGCCGCGATAGAAGGTGGTCGGCCGCAGCCAGGACGGTTCGAGCAGGTCGCGCAGCGTCGGCACCGAGCCGTTGTGCAGATACGGGGCAGTGGCCCAGATGCCGTTCAACGGACGGGCCTTGTAGGCCCTGAGTGAGGCGAACGGGTCGGCGGTGGTATCCGGTTCGTAGGGACCTTGCTTGATGGAGGCATTGATGTCGTTGTCGCGCAGGGTCACGACAAAGTCGTAAATGCGCTCCGCCCAGGCGCGGATCAGCCATTTGTCCGGGTCCGGGGTGGCGACGACATTGACATCCGCCTTGGTCAGCAATGCGGCGACCGGCGCCTTGCGCTGAATCAGGATGTCGCCGACATCGGTGCCCACGTACTGATTGCGCAGGATGCCGCTGTAACCGCTGTAACCGACACTGTTGTCGGCCATTTTCGGATCGGTCTTCACGGCGTCCAGGCCGGTCATCTGTGCGATAACACGACGTTCCGGACTGCTGCGATCGATCAGATCGTGGCAGGAAAGGCAGTATTCGGCGTAAAGCCGGGCGCCCTTGCGGGCACGTTCGCGATCGATCCTGCCGAGGATGGCCTCCGGCCAGACCGGGGATTGCAGCGTGTGCAGGTGATGCTCGATGCGGCGCAGATTGGCGACGTTCACCGAGGACTCGTAATTCACCTGGGCCACGCCGCCAGACTGGCCGCCGATCAAGGTGGAAAGGGTGCCGTGCTTCTGCAGACGCCAATCGAGGGAGCCGAACACGCCGATGACTTCACCGGCATTACGCCCGATCGGCCCAACCCCGGCGTTGGCCGCGAGGCCGTTCCATTGCACGTAGTCGTGCTGCGGAATGTCCCACAGGAACGGATAACTGACCGGCGCATCCGGGGAATTGAAGATTTCCGCTCGCAGTCGCAGTTGCTGCTTGACGCTCAGGAACGGCTGGATATGCTCGATGACGTGGTCGCGGTCGTCTGCCGTAAGCACCGCGCCCATGTCCTTGGTCACCACCTTTAGCTCTTCCTCGCTCAGCATGCGCGAGAGAATCTGCTTGAGCTGGTCGCCGCTCATGACGTGTTCGAGAGTGCGATTGTAGATACGGCCAAAGGCGTCGAGTCTTCCGTAACGATAGGGTGTCGTCGGGTCGTTGATGACCGCGTAGGTGGTGACGCGCTGCGCGAACTTCTTCAGATCCGCGAGTACATCGTCCTCGCTGTCGTAGTTGTCCAGCGCGAGCACGGCTTTCACGAAGCGGGCCTGCTTTGCCGGATCGTTCAGGGTCGCGGTGAGCGCACGGCCCACGTCCTTCATGAAGCGCTCCATGTCCGACCCGGCGGGGCCGCCATCGATCCGGATCGCCTGACCCTGAAAATTGACCTGTCCGGTGTGGCAGGCGGCACAAGTCAGGCCGACATATTCCCGACCCTTGTAGTCGTCGCGGACAAAGCCGAGCGGCAGACCGTCCGGATTGCTGAAGGTCGGCTTCTGGGGCAGATAACGATAGGCGTTGATATTGTCGTTGTCGCGGAACAGCGAAGTGCTGTCGATCTGTTCCAGGACCAGGAAGAAGTCATAGGGCATCAGATCGGAGCCCTGGGGTGTGTTGTAGAACCACAGACTGTCCGCCGCATCCCAACCCTGTTCGAGATAGGTGACCCGGTCGTACTTCTCGCCCAAATGGTCCGGCTTGGGCATGGCGATCGCGCCGCGATCGGGATCATCGTCCCAGAAGCGATAGGCGTGCGCGACGGCACCGGCGATCGACGAAATCACGATCACCGCGAGGGTGATCTGCACGCCGAGCTTGACACGACGATTCCAGGGTTCGGCGAGAATACTCATGATGTGATCCTTCCATCTGCGGTGGTCAGAGCGACACGGCGGGGGGGGTGACCGCCTGCACACGCTTTGATTGATGTCTTTGCGCTGCGCGAACGGCAGCCGGCTTGGTGTCGCGCTGAAGTCTAGACCTTGATCGGACGTTTTTTACCCGATCATTCCCCTGATACGGCGGAAACCAGCCCGGTAAGAGCGCGTGCGACTACGTCATGACCTTGCACGGTGAGATGGCCTTCGTTGGGGAAAAACAGGCTTCCAGGCTCAGCGGCCTGCGCGGCGCGCAATACCGGAATCAAACTGAGTGTCGTCACCCCCTGGGCCTGGGCCAGTTCGAGAATCTTCCCGGCCAGATAGTCCTGCACATCGGCCATCGCGCCATCCGCCTGCTCAACCGCGCGACGGCTCGGGAGCAGTACCACCTGAAAACGCACACCGGCATCCGCTACCGCCTTGTGCAGTCGCGTCAGTAACGCCGCGAACAAGGCCAGTTCGTCGGCGTAACGGCCATCGACGCGGCCCATGCCGTGTGGTTCCGATACGAGTCCCAGGCGTCGCACCAGCTCCAAACCGTATATCGGCGCCCACACACTGGAGGCCGACTCGCCGAGTGTCATTTCCGCCAGCGTCGGTTGGCTGCCATCGGTCGGTTTGCGCAAACGCGGTACCGGCAGCTGGTGCGATACCAGGGCACCCGCATCGTCAAGACTGAAGTAGGGCTTTGCGTTCTCCGCCTGAATCGGGAACGGCAGGCGATTGTCGAACAGGTCGTTGCCCAGATAGACCACCAGCACCACCGCACCAGGGCGGGTGCGAAGGACGCGCTGCTCGACCAGCAACATTTCCTGATCCGTGCTGAAACCCGGTATACCGGCATTCACATGACGCACACCGGGCTGACTCCGGTTGAGGCGGTTCACGAAGGTATCGCCATCCCCAACCCCAAGTCCGAAGGTGAAGCTGTCCCCCACCCAGAAAACATCCTGACCGGGCACCTTGCCCACCGAATCGGGCGAAGTGCGCCACGCATCGAGATCGGTCGAATACTCGACGTCGAAGTCATGATGACGATGCCGACCGCGCCAGAGCGGGTTCAACCCCCACCCCAGGTTCGCGTCATATCGCAGCAGCCCTGCATCCATCTGGCTGCTGGCTTCGATCTGCGCACGCTGCCAGCGCAAACCGTACTCCGCCGCAAGCAAAGCAAGCCCGGTACTGACCAGAACCAACAGGCTTGAAGTCCAGTAGTTGTTAATTCGCAGGCCGTTCATCACTGAATCCTAAAATAAGTTTTTCATATGTCTGTCATAAAAACTGTTGACATATCAGAACATCCTTATATACTTCTTCCCAACGTTCACCCGAACACCTTACCTCCC
>JAGRFQ010000006.1:63905-65182 GCA_020445945.1 Rhodocyclaceae bacterium | reverse complement strand
GGCTTGGTCTTGAGTTCGCCGGCGGTCGGGATGTAGGGCAGCAAGGTGAGGTGGATCGAGCAGGTGGCGCTGCGCCCCTCTTCGATGCCCATCTGGCGGATCGCTTCAAGGAAAGGCAGCGATTCGATGTCGCCGACCGTGCCGCCGATCTCGACAATCGCCACATCGGCGCCCTGCGCGCCGCGTTTGATGAAGCTCTTGATCTCGTCGGTGATGTGCGGGATGACCTGCACGGTCTTGCCCAGATACTCGCCGCGGCGCTCTTTCTTGAGCACCGATTCGTAGATCTGGCCGGTGGTGAAGTTGTTGCGCTTGGACATCTTGGCGCTGGTGAAGCGCTCGTAGTGGCCCAGATCCAGATCGGTCTCGGCGCCGTCTTCGGTGACGAACACCTCGCCGTGCTGGAAGGGGCTCATCGTGCCCGGGTCGACGTTGATGTACGGATCGAGTTTGAGATGGGTCACGCGAATGCCGCGCGACTCCAGGATGGCGCCCAGGGAGGCCGCCGCGATGCCCTTGCCCAGAGAGGACACGACACCGCCGGTTACGAAGACAAACTTGGTCATGGAAATGGCTGCAGCGGGAAAGCGCAATGATAGCCGAAAAGGCGTGTCGCTCAAACCGGCCGGCACGCCGCCATCGATGCGCCCGCGCATCGCGCATGAGGCCTTGCGCCACGCTACGGGCACGCTCTGAGGCGCTGCGAACTAACGAATAAATGCCTGATTTATCTCGCGAAAAATTTCTGTCCCGGCGCGCGCCAGCCATTCGAAGGCGACCATCTCGCGCGACACGAGCGTGATCCCCGCCGCGCGCATGCGCGCGAGCGCCAGCGCCTTGTCGTCGGGGCTTCTGGAGCCCACCGCGTCGGCCACCACGAACACATCTTTGCCGTCGGCGGCCAGGTCGAGCACGGTCTGCAAAACGCACACGTGGCTCTCGGTGCCGCACACCACCACCTGTGGGCGCTGTGCGACGGCGGTCGGTGCCAGCACGCCGTCGCTCACTGCCGAGAAATGAATCTTGTCGACCCGTGTGGCGCCCTCGCCCGCCGCCAGCACCTCGGCGGCCGACACCCCCAGCCCTGCCGGATATTGCTCGGTGATGACGCAGGGGACGTCGAGTCGCGCGGCGATTTTCATCAGCCACACCGCGTTGGCCAGCACCGTGCCGCCATCGTGAATGACCGGCAACAACCCGGCTTGCAGATCGACGATGAGCAGGCTGGCGCGTGCCGCCTGAATGCGCGTATCGCCGGCCTTCACTGGTCGAGCTCC
>JAGRFQ010000006.1:28394-63688 GCA_020445945.1 Rhodocyclaceae bacterium | reverse complement strand
CCCTCGCGCAGCTTGACGAACAGCACCACGCGCACGTCGCCTTCCCAGTCCTGCCCGATCACCAGCGCTTCGAGGATCTCGTCGAGCTTTTCGACCTGGCGGTAGATCTCCGCAGTGCCGATGCGCACGCCGCCGGGGTTGAGCGTGGCGTCGGAGCGGCCATGAATGATCAGCCCGCCGTGTGCGGTGATTTCGCAGAAGTCGCCGTGGCACCAGATGCCGGGGAAACGCTCGAAATAGGCCGCGTGGTATTTGGCGTTGTCGGGATCGTTCCAGAAGCCGATCGGCATCGCCGGGAACGGGCGGGTGCACACCAGTTCGCCCTTCTCCCCGCGCACCGGGCGGCCGTCGTCGTCGAACACCTCGATCGCCATCCCCAGCCCCTTGCACTGGATCTCGCCGCGCCACACCGGCAGCGCGGGATTGCCGAGCACGAAGCACGACAGGATGTCGGTGCCGCCGGAGATCGACGACAGGCACACGTCGCGCTTGATCGCGTCATACACGTAGTCGAAGCCTTCCGGCACCAGCGGGCTGCCGGTGGACAGGAGGCTGCGCACCGAGGCCAGACTGTGGCTGTCGATCGGCCGCCGACCGAGCTTGGCGAGCTGGTCGATGAATTTGGCCGAGGTGCCGAACTGGCTGATGCGCTCGGCGTCGGCGTAGTCGAACAGGATGTCGCCCTCGTCGATGAAGGGCGAGCCGTCGTAGAGCAGCACCGTGGCGCCCACGGCGAGGCCCGACACCAGCCAGTTCCACATCATCCNNCGCAGGTGGTGAAGTAGAACACCCGGTCGTCGGGGCGCACGTCGGCGTGCAGGCGGTGTTCCTTGATGTGCTGCAGCAGCGCGCCGCCGGCACAGTGCACGATGCACTTGGGCACCCCGGTGGTGCCGGAGGAATACATCACGTAGAGCGGCTGGTCGAACGGCAGCTGCGCGAATTCGATCTCGGTGCAGTGTGCAAACGGTTTGACGAAAGCGGACCAGCTCCGCGCGTGGACAATGCCGTCGAGCACCGGGTGGGCGTCGAGATACGGCACCACCACCACCCGCTTGAGCGAGGGCAGCGCCGCCGCCACTTCGGCCACCTTGGCGAGGCAATCGACGTGTTTGCCGTTGTAGTGGTAGCCATCGACGGCGAGCAGCAGTTTGGGCGCGGTCTGCCCGAAGCGGTCGAGCACGCCCTGCACGCCGAAATCCGGCGAGGCGGAGGTGAAGATCGCGCCGATGCTGGCGGTGGCGAGCATGGCGATGACGGTGTGCGGCATGTTGGGCATGTAGGCGGCGACGCGGTCGCCCTCGACCACCCCCATCTCGCGCAGCGCCGCGGCAAAGTGCGCCACCTCGCGATACAGCTCGCCCCACGAATAGCGCAGCTTGAGCTTGTCTTCGCCCCAGAACACCAGCGCGTCGCCATCGTCGCGGCGGCGCAGCAGGTTTTGCGCGAAGTTCAGCCGCGCGCCCGGAAACCAGCGCGCGCCGGGCATGCGCTCGCCGTGTTCGAGCACCACCTCGCCGGCGTCGCCGATGACTTCGCCGAATGCCCACACCGAGCGCCAGAACTGCTCGGGTGCAGCGACGGACCACGCATGCAGTGCCTCGTAGTCGTCCATCGCCAGCGCCCAGCGCGCGTTCGCGGCATGGCGAAACGCGGTGATCTGGGCGGCGTTGACCTGCGCCGGGCGCGGGGTCCACAGGGGCTGCTCGGGGGTGTTCGGTTGAACCATGGGCGTCTCCGTCTTTGTTATATGCCGCGAATCGTAGTCAACTTTCGATCCTGCGTCGAAGGTGTTCGGGCAAGGGGACCGAGCGCCCGCTGGCGTGGTCCATCCATACCATTTTTGCACTGCCTTCCGCGTAGAGCCGTGTGTCGCCCTCGATCCGGATTTCATACCACGTCATCGCACTGCTGCGACCGGGTTGTCCGGCGTAGAGGTCGACCTGAACCGTTGCCGGGTAGTTGATCGGGATCAGGAAGGTGCACGCCGCGTTGATGATCACCGGCCCGTGCACTTCGCCGACGGTCACCGGGAAGCCCAGCGCCTCGACCCACTCCACCCGCGCTTGCTCGCAAAAACGGAAATAGACCGTGTTGTTTACGTGGCCGTAGGCGTCCATGTCGCCCCAGCGCACGGGGATGTGTGTGGTGTGAAGCAGGATTCGCGAGTCTGAATTCATTGGGGTTCTCCGTGTTTGCTATTCTCATTTGGAACAGGAATGCAGTAACATACGGCAGCGTATGTTGCTTTGGCAACATCATTCCACACCATAACAGCGTGGCACCGGCACCCGGCGTGACCGGCAGCCCGCACGAGGAGAACACAATGCAACGCGAGTCAATGGAGTTCGACGTCCTGATCGTCGGTGGCGGGCCGGCCGGGCTGTCGGCCGCGATCCGGCTGAAACAGATGGCAGCAGCGGCACAGCGCGAGGTCGATGTCTGCCTGATCGAAAAAGGTGCCGAGATCGGTGCCCACATCCTGTCCGGCGCGGTGATGGACCCGCGCGCGCTCAATGAGCTGCTGCCCGACTGGAAAGACCTCGGCGCGCCGATCACCACCGAAGTGAGCGAAGACCGTTTCCTGATGCTCAGCGAAACCGGTGCACGGCAAATTCCGAACAGTCTCCTCCCGGACTGTTTTCTGAACCACGGCAACTACGTGGTGCGCCTCGGCAACGTCGCCAAATGGCTCGGTGAGCAGGCCGAGGCGATGGGGGTCGAAATCTACCCCGGTTTTGCCGGCGCAGAGGTTTTGTACGACGAAGCCGGCGCGGTGATGGGTGTGGCCACGGGCGACATGGGCGTCGGTCGCGATGGTGAGCCCGGCCCGAACTATCAACCGGGCATGGAGCTGCACGCAAAGTACACACTCTTCGCCGAAGGCTGCCGCGGCCATCTGGGCAAGTCGCTGGAGGCGAAATTCAATCTGCGCGCCAACGCCGATCCGCAAACCTACGGGCTGGGCATCAAGGAGCTGTGGGAGATCGATCCGGCCAAACATCAGGCCGGTCTGGTGGTTCACAGTGCCGGCTGGCCGCTGGGCTCAGACACTTACGGCGGCTCTTTTCTGTATCACCTGGAGGAGAATCTGGTGTCGGTCGGCTTCGTGGTCGGCCTCAACTACAGCAACCCGCACCTGTCGCCCTATTAGGAGTTCCAGCGTTACAAGACCCATCCGGCGATCCGTCGCTTTCTCGAAGGCGGCAAACGCGTTGCCTATGGCGCGCGGGCGATTGCCGCGGGCGGCCTGCAGTCGCTGCCGGAGCTGGTGTTTCCGGGGGGGGCATTGATCGGCTGCGATGCCGGCTTTCTCAACGCCGCGCGCATCAAGGGCAGCCATGCCGCGATCAAGAGCGGCATGCTCGCCGCCGAAGCGGCCTTCACCGCGCTGGACGCCGAGCGTACGCGCGACACGCTCGACAGTTATCCGGAAGCCTTCAAGGCGAGCTGGCTGCATGATGAGTTGCACAAGACGCGCAATTTCAAGCCTTACATGAGCAAGGGCTTGTGGATGGGGTCGATTCTGTTCGGCATCGACCAGCGCGTGTTTGGCGGCAAGGCGCCCTGGACGCTGCACAACACCGCCGATCACGTCAAACTCAAGCCGGCAGCCGAGTGCACTCCGATCGCCTACCCCAAGCCCGACGGCAAACTGACCTTCGATCGCCTCTCCTCGGTGTTCCTGTCGAACACCAATCACGAAGAGGAGCAGCCCTGTCACTTGCAGCTGAAGAATCCAGCGGTGGCGATCGACACCAATCTGGCGGTCTTCGACTCGCCCGAGCAACGCTACTGCCCGGCAGGGGTGTACGAGATCGTCCGCGAGGGCGATGCGCCACGCCTGCAGATCAATGCCCAGAACTGCGTGCATTGCAAAACCTGCGACATCAAGGACCCGACGCAGAACATCAACTGGGTGGTACCGCAAGGCGGCGAAGGGCCGATCTATCAGGGGATGTAGCCAGCACACCGCCAATGAAAAACGCCCTGTTTGTGCAGGGCGTTTTTGCTCGGCGGGTGTGTGCGAGGCGATTATGCGGGCGTCGGCTCGGCATGCGGGTCGACGTGCCTGGCGCGACGCTTCTGGATCATCACGATCAGCCCGAGGACGGCGAAAGCCGGCAGGAACATCCACTCCTTGGCGGGGCGTTCGTTCGGGATCTCGACTGCGGAAATATTGAAGCCTTGCTCGATGCCGAGTTTTTCCGCCTGGGAGCCGAAGTCGACGCCGACGACTTGAATATCCTCGCCGAAGGGGATGACCTTCACCCCGACGGCGGCGAGGCGCGCCCTAGCATTGTCGGCCCTGGGGCCGAGTGGCAACAACACGCCTTTGTTGACTTCATCGCCGTCGATGTTGATGCCTTCGATGAAGAGCCGCAAACGGTCGTTGTCCGGGACTGCATTGACGGCTTCGATTGCGGCATTGCCGGTCAGGTGGGTATAGGGCGGGAAGATCTCGTCCATCACGAAACCGGGGCGGAACAAGACGAAGGTGAGCACGATCAGCACCGCCGACTCCCACTTTCGGCTGCGGGTCATGAACCAGCCTTGCGTCGCCGCAGCAAAGATCAGACTGGCGATCGTCGCGCTGCCAAGGGTGACGAGCAGATGGAATGGTCCCTCGATGTCGATCAGCAGCAGCTGGGTGTTGAAGATGAACATGAAGGGCAGCACCGCGGTACGGATCGAGTAGGTGAACGCGGTCACGCCCGTCTTGATCGGGTCGGTCAGCGCAATGCCCGCCGCGGCGTAGGAGGCGAGCCCGACCGGTGGGGTCACATCCGCCATCAGGCCGAAATAGAACACGAACAGATGGACTGCGATGAGCGGCACCAGCAGGCCGTTCTGAGCGCCGACTTCGACGATCACCGGCGCCATCAGGGTGGACACGATGATGTAGTTGGCGGTGGTCGGCAGACCCATGCCGAGGATTAGGCAGATGAAGGCGACCATGAACAGCATGATCACGATGTTGCCGCCCGACAGCGTCTCCACCAGCTCGGTCATCACCAGGCCGACGCCGGTGAGCGTCACCGTGCCGACGATCACGCCCGCGGCGGCGGTCGCAATCCCGATGCCGATCATGTTGCGCGCCCCGGTCACGAGGCCGTCGAGCAAGTCCTTGAAGCCGCGCTGCATTTCATCGTGAATGTTCGTGTGGCCGCGGAAGAACGCCGTGATCGGACGCTGCGTGACCAGAATGAAGGCCAGGAAGATGGTCGCCCAGAAGGCCGACAGCGCGGGCGATAGCTGCTCGACCATCAGGTTCCAGATCAGCGCCACGACCGGCAGCAGATAGTGCAGGCCGGACTTGAGCGTCGGGCCGACATCGGGAAGGCTCTCGATCGGGTCGTTCGGATCGTCCATGTGCAGCTCGGGATAGTGGGTGCTGAGCTTGAGCAGCGCGATATAGGCGATCGACATGAGGATGGCGATGATCACGATCGAGCCGTCCGGCGCCACCGCCTTGATCCACCCCAGGCCCCAGTAAACCACACCGGCGAGAATCACCAGACCCGACACGGTCATCGTGAAACTCACCAACGACTGCTGCCACGGCTTGGGGTTTTCACGCGGGATGCCCTGCAGGTTGGCCTTCATCGCCTCGAGGTGCACGATGTAGAACAGCGCGATGTAGGAGATCAGCGCCGGCACGATGGCATGCTTGAGTACCTGCACATACGGGATGCCGACGTACTCGACCATCAGAAAGGCCGCCGCGCCCATGACTGGCGGCATGATCTGGCCGTTGACCGACCCGGCCACCTCGACCGCACCGGCCTTGTCGGCGCGATAGCCGATGCGCTTCATCAGCGGAATCGTGAAGGTACCGGTGGTCACCACGTTGGCGATCGACGAGCCGGAGATCACCCCGGTCGCCGCCGAGGCCACCACCGCCGCCTTGGCCGGACCGCCGCGCAGATGCCCCAGCAGGCCGACCGCGCTCTTGATGAAATAGTTGCCCGCACCGGCCGTTTCGAGCAAGGCGCCGAACAGCACGAACAGGAAGATGAAGCCCGAGGACACCCCGAGCGCCACCCCGAACACGCCCTCGGTGGTCAGCCACAGGTGGCTCATGCCCTTGGCCAGCGAGGCGCCCTTGTGGGCGATCATGTCGGGCATGTGCGGCCCGGCGAAGATGTAGATGATGAACACGATGGCCAGAATCACCATCGGCAGACCGAGCGCGCGGCGCGCCGCTTCGAGCAGCAACACCATGCCGGCCACGGCAACCACCAGATCGTAATCGGTCGGGCTGCCCGGGCGCTCCGCGAGTTGGGAATAGAACAGAAACAGATAGGCCGCGCAGAACGCGCCGACGGCGGCCAGAACCCAATCCACCGCGGGGATGAAGTCGCGCGGCGAGCGCTTGCCGGCCGGATAGGCCATGAACGCGAGGAAGACCGCGAAGGCCAGGTGGATCGCGCGTGATTCGGTGTCGTTGAACACCAGAACCCCGAACGTGAACGGTAACGGTGAGGCGATCCATACCTGGAACAGAGACCACCCGAGCGCGATCAGCATCATCGCCTGGGCAACGGCGCCGGTCGGCTTGCGTCCGCCCGTGTCGGCCTCTGCGACGATCTGTTTGAGCTCTTCGTCACTGAGCTGATGATGCTCTGCTTTCTTCTTCGCGCCAGCCATGGCCTCGCCTCCGTACGTTCTGCATCTGGCGGGACAAGGCGGGGCCGTCGTCGCACACACGCAGTTTCAAACTGCCGACAGGTCGGTCCCTGCCGTATGCTCCGCGCCAGCCGGCATCGTGCCGGCCGGCGCTTCAGCGCAATTACATCCAGCCCTTCTCTTTGTAGTACTTCACCGCACCGTCGTGCAGCGGAGCGGAGAGACCGTTCTTGATCATCTCCTCGGGCTTCAGGTTGGCAAACGCCGGGTGCAGCTTCTTGAAATCGGCAAAGTTTTCGAAGACCGCCTTGACGAGTTCATACACCATCTCCGGCGGCGTATTGGTCGAGCTCACAAAGCTCGCCACCACGCCGTAGGTCGGGGTCGGCTGGTCGTTGCCGGCGTAGAGCCCGCCGGGAATTTCCACTTTGGCGTAGAAGCTGTTGTCCGCCACCAGCTTGTCGATTGCCGGGCCGTTGAGCGCGACCAGCTTGGCGCCGCAGGTGGTGGTCGGGTCCTGAATGTTGGCCGACGGATGGCCGACGCCGTAGAAGAAGCCGTCGATCTTGTTGTCGCACAGCGCAGCCCCGTGCTCGTCGGCCTTCAGCTCGGAGGCCAGCGAGAAGTCATCCTTGCTCATGCCCAGCGCCTTGAGCAGTTCCTCCATCGACGCCCGGGTACCTGAGCCGGGGTTGCCGATGTTGAAGCGCTTGCCCTTGAAGTCGGCGAACTGCTTGATGCCGGCGTCCGCGCGTGCAACAACCGTCATCGGCTCGGGGTGAATCGAGAACACCGCGCGCAGTTCGGTGAAGGGGCCGGCATCGGCGAACTTGCTGGTGCCCTTGACGGCGTGATACTGCCAGTCGGACTGCGCCACGCCGAAGTCGAGCTCGCCGGCGCGGATGGTGTTCACGTTGTATACGGAGCCGCCGGTACTCTCGACCGAGCAGCGGATGCCGTGGCTCTTGCGGTCCTTGTTCATCAGGCGGCAAATGGCGCCGCCGGCAGCGTAGTACACGCCCGTGACGCCACCGGTCCCGATGGTCACGAACTTGGTTTCTGCGTGCACCGGTGCAGCACCGAGTGTTGCGCCAAGTGCGAGGGCTGCTGCAATCGCGGTTACTCTACTCATTGTCTATCTCCTCATTGAAATCACTTGCTTCGCGATCCAGTGGTAACCAGCTTGCGGGGCTGGTCGTCCCGTCCAGTCATGCTCAGGCACCAATAGCCTGCAATGATTGCTCGATGATGTCCATGCCCTCGTCGAGCACGCCATCCGAGAGCGTCAGCGGCACCATCACCCGCAGTACGTTGCCATAAGTGCCGCATGTCAGCAGCAACAAACCGCGTTTTGCCGCCTCGTCCTTCAATGCTGTCGCGATATCTGCGGCGGGTTGCTTCGGGTCGCCGTCGCGGCAGAATTCGACTGCCGTCATGGCGCCCAGCCCGCGGACTTCGGCAATGCTGGCGAAACGCGTTTTCATGGCGCTGAAGCGCTTGCGCATCGTCTCCCCAAGTGCCGTCGAGCGGGCACACAGGCCTTCTTCCGCGACCACGTCGAGCACTGCCAGCGCAGCCGCCACCGCCACCGGATTGCCGGCATAGGTGGAGCCCAGGCCGCCGGGATCGGCCGCATCCATGATCTCGGCCTTGCCCACCACTGCCGACACCGTCATGCCGCCGCCCAGCCCTTTGGCGAGCGTCACGATGTCGGGCTCGATGCCGTAGTGCTCGGTGGCAAACAGCTTGCCGCAGCGCGCGATGCCGGTCTGCACCTCGTCCACGATCAGCAAGATGCCGTGCTCATCGCACAGCGCGCGCAGGCGTTTGAGGAAGCCGAGCGGTGCGGGGACGTAACCCCCCTCGCCCAGCACCGGCTCGATGATGATGGCGCCCACCCGCGAGGCCTCGATGCTGTACTTGAACAGCCGCTCGATCGCATCGATCGAATCGTCTTCCGAGACGCCGTGCAAGGCGTGCGGAAACGGCACGTGGAAGATCTCGCCGGGGAACGGCCCGAACTTGATCTTGTACGGCGCCACCTTGCCGGTCAGTGCCATGCCGAACATGGTGCGGCCATGAAACCCGCCACCAAACGCGATCACCCCCGGCCGGCCGGTTGCCGCCCGCGCAATCTTGACCGCGTTCTCCACCGCCTCGGCGCCGGAATTGACCAGAAACGACTTCTTCGGCGTCGCGCCCGGTGCGGCCGCATTGAGGCGCTCACACAGTTCCACGTAGGGCGCGTAGGCCATCACCTGAAAGCAGGTGTGGGTGAACTTGTCGAGCTGGGCGTGCGCCGCCGCCATCACCTTGGGGTGGCAGTGGCCGGTGTTGACCACCGCGATGCCGGCGCAGAAATCGATCCAGCGACGTCCTTCGACATCCCAGATTTCGGCGTTGTCGGCGCGTTGGGCAAACAGCGGGTGGGCCTGCCCGACGCCGCGCGGCAGCGCCGCGGTACGCCGCGCCATCAGCGCGGCATTGGTTTTGGGGAGACTGTCGTTGCGTGCGTTCATGAGCGTGCTCCTGCGCGCGTCCTGCGGCCGATCACTCGATACCGCCGATGCAGACGTGTTTGATTTCCAGGTAATCCTCGATGCCGTACTTCGAGCCTTCGCGCCCCAGGCCGGAGGATTTCATGCCGCCAAACGGCGCCACCTCGGTCGAGATCAGCCCGGTGTTGACGCCGACGATGCCGTATTCCAGCGCGCTGGAGACGCGCATCGTGCGGGCCAGGTTCTCGGTATAGAAATACGACGCCAGGCCAAACTCCGTGTCGTTGGCCATCGCAATCGCCTCGGCTTCGGTCTTGAAGCGGAACACCGGCGCCACCGGGCCGAACACCTCCTCGCGGGCGAGGCGCATCGCCGGGGTGACATTGGCCAGAATGGTCGGCACGTACCAGGTCCGGCCGAGCGCGTGGCGCGTACCGCCGCACACCACCCGGGCGCCCTTCTCGCGTGCATCGTCGACCAGCGCCTCGACCTTGGCGATGGCTGCGTCGTCGATCAGCGGCCCTTGCGTCACGCCGTCATCGACGCCGTTGCCGACCTTCAGCGCGGCGACCGCATCGGCCAGCCGGGCGACGAACGCATCGTAGATGCCGTCCTGCACCAGCAGACGATTGGCGCACACGCAGGTCTGGCCCGCGTTGCGGTATTTGGATGCCATCGCGCCCTGCACCGCGGCATCCAGATCGGCATCGTCGAAAACGATGAACGGCGCGTTGCCGCCGAGTTCGAGCGACAGCTTTTTGATCGTCGGCGCGCACTGCTGCATCAGGATGCGGCCAACTTCGGTCGACCCCGTAAAGCTCAGTTTGCGCACCGTGGGGTTGGCACACATCTCGCCGCCGATCGCGCGCGCATCGCCGGTCAGCACGCTGAAGATGCCCTTCGGCACCCCGGCACGTTCGGCCAGTTCGGCCAGCGCCAGCGCCGACAGCGGCGTGGCCTCGGCCGGCTTGAGCACCATCGCGCATCCGGCGGCCAGCGCCGGGCCGGCCTTGCGGGTGATCATCGCGGCGGGAAAATTCCACGGGGTGATGGCCGCGCACACGCCGATCGGCTCCTTGGTCACCAGAACACGCTTGTCGACGTGATGCGGCGGAACGATATCGCCATAGATGCGCTTGCCTTCCTCGGCGAACCATTCGATGAACGAGGCGGCATAGGCGATCTCGCCCCGCGACTCGGCCAGCGGCTTGCCCTGCTCGGCCGTCATCAGGCGGGCCAGATCTTCCTGGTTCTCCAGCAGCAGTTCGTACCAGCGGCGCAGCACTTTGGCGCGCTCGCCGGCGGTGCATGCGCGCCACGCCGGCTGGGCGAGGCGCGCCGCCTCGATGGCGCGGCGGGTTTCCGTGGCGCCGGCATCGGGCACGGTGGCCAGCGTCTCCCCGGTGGCGGGGTTGAGCACCGCGACGGTCTGGCCGCCGTCGGCACCGCTCCATTCACCGTCGATGTAGCACTGCTGCTTGAGCAAGGTAGTGTCTGAAAGCTTCAAGGTCGTGTCTCCGTGGTGACTGCACACATCGGTCGCGCGGTGCCGGGGCGCCGTCCGGGCGGGGCTCGACGGCAGACGCAGGGCGGTGATGCCTTGATTCTAGCCATCAAATCGGCGCAATATTGGTTCAATTTCGTCAAATTTGTTGAAACCAATTATGGTGCATCGCAGTGGGTCACGCACGCTATCTTGAGCTGATCCGTCAGCGTTTCGGGAGCGAGTCATCCGGCCGAAACGTGCGTACAACGCTGTATCTGGCGATTCGACATCTCATCCTCGATGGCTCATTGCTGCCCGGCACCGCCCTGCCACCGACCCGCACGCTGGCCGATGCGCTGGGTTTCAGCCGCAGCACCTTGGTGCGCGTCTACGCCCAACTGGTGAGGGAAGGCTATCTGCAAAGCCGTGGCGGCGCGGCCACGTCGGTGTCCGAAGCCCTGCCCACCGCGATGCTCGCCAGCCCGGACAAATCCCCCCGCCCTGCTCCGACCGCGGCTTTGTCGCAGCGCGGGCAGGAAATCGCCCGCCACGCCACGAGCAGCCGCATTCAAGGCGGCGCCTTCGTGCCCGGCGTGCCCGACGTGGGCCTGTTCCCGTTCCCGACCTGGCGTCGGCTGTTGTCGAAAAATGTGCGCTTCGAGCAACGCCACCTGGCGCGCTACAGCCAGGGCGGCTACGGGCCGCTCAAGGTCGCGCTGGCCGAGTACCTGCGCGTCTCGCGCATGATGGTGTGCTCGCCGCAGCAGATCCTGATCCTCAACGGGTCGCATCAGGCGATCGACCTGTGCGCGCGCATGCTGTGCGATCCCGGCGACCGGGTGTGGATGGAAGAGCCGGGCTACTGGGGCGCACGCAACGTCCTGCGTGCCAACGGACTGCAGCTGGTGCCGGTGGCGGTGGACGATGAAGGCATCGCGCCGCCCGAGACCCTGGACGGGCCCCCGCCCAGGCTGATGTTCGTGTCGCCGTCGAGCCAGTACCCGACCGGCGCGGTGATGTCGCTGGCGCGCCGCCTGAGTCTGCTCGAACAGGCCGAGCTGCACGGCGCGTGGATCATCGAGGACGACTACGACAACGAGATCCGCTATCACCCGCACACCCTCGGGTCGCTGTTCGGCCAGTCGCGCACCCAGCGGGTGCTCTACCTCGGAACCTTCAGCAAGGTCATGTTTCCGGGCTTGCGGCTGGCCTACCTGGTGGTGCCCGAGCACCTCGCCGAGGCCTTTTCGATCGGTAACGCCGAGCTGTATCGCGAGGGCCGCATGATCGAACAGGCGGCGCTTGCCGAGTTCATCGAGGGGGGCATCTGAGCGCCCACCTCAAGCGCATGCGCAATGTGTACCAGGAGCGGCGCAACGTGCTGCGCGCGGCCATCGAGCCCCGTCTTGGCGCACATGTGACCACCACCGGCGGCCTTGCCGGGCTGCATCTGCCCTACTTTTTCGAGACCCCGCTCGACGACGTGGCGCTGGCCAAGGACGCACTCGATGCCGGCATCGTGCTCCGTCCGCTGTCGATGTACTACGACAACCCGGCGCATCGCCGCACGGGGATGGTGCTCGGGTTCGCCGCGGTGCGCTCGGAAGACATCGACGCTGCCGCCGGGCGTTTGTGCGCCATCGTTCAGCGCCATCTCGGGCGCCAGCGCATCGGCGCCTGAGACTGCGCCGGGCAGGCTGCGACAGCTTGCTTTTTTTGGGCGCATGATGTTCAGTATATTAAACAACGATGCCAAAGGCGCAGATGCAGGCGGCTGACGCCGGCCATCGCAGTGCAGCAAAATGCCATAAATAGAGGTGTTCGATGGCGAATGCGGTCGACCAGGCAGCGCAGCTGACACAGCCGAAGAAAGGCGTGGCGTTGAATATATCAAGCGACGCCAGCCCCCCTTCCGAGACCCCGTTCGTGGGCGACCGGCTGCGCGAGTTGCGCCATCTGCATGGCCTGTCCCAACGGGAGCTGGCGCGGCGCTCGGGGGTGACCAACGGCATGATCTCGCTGATCGAGCAGAACAAGACCAGTCCGTCGGTGTCGCTCCTCAAGAAAGTCCTGTCCGGGATTCCCCTGTCGCTGGCGGATTTTTTCAGCGCTGTCGAGGACGTTACCCCCTCGCCGGTATTTTTTGCCGCGCAGCAAATGAAGGTCATGGACAACGGCGCAATCCGTTTCCGCCAGCTCGGCGACCAACTCGGCGGGCGCTCGATGCAGATCATGACCGAGACCTATCCGCCCGGCGCCGACACCGGTGAAACGATGTTGACACATGAGGCGGAGGAAGGCGGCTTCATCATCCGCGGGCGCATCGAGGTCACCGTGGGCCACCAGAGCACCGTCCTCGGGCCCGGCGATGGCTACTACTTCGACAGCCGTCTGCCGCACCGTTTCCGCAACCTCGGCGATGAAGAGTGCGAGCTGGTCAGCGCCTGCTCGCCGCCCTCGTTCTAGGCTCAGCGCCCAGTCTGCACAGGCTTGCCCCCGACCTTACCGGAGTAACCGAATGATTCCGTTTGCGATTGCCGGCGTTCAGATGAACATCTCGACGGCGCATGAAAACATCACTGCCATGGGGCGAAAGCTGGATGTGCTGATGTCCCGCTTTCCCTGGGTCCAGATGGTGATGTTCAGCGAACTGGCGGCCTATGGCCCATCGCCCTATCACGCCGAACCGGCGGGCGGGCACGCCGAGCAGATCTTTTGCCAGATGGCGCGCAAGCATGGCGTGTGGCTGTTGCCGGGCTCCTTGTTCGAACGCGTCGGCGACGATATCTACAACACGACGCCGGTGATCGACCCCAGCGGCCATGTTGTGACCCGCTATCGCAAGATGTTTCCGTTCCAGCCCTACGAGACGGGCATCAAACCCGGCGAGGAGTTCTGCGTGTTCGACGTGCCCGAGATCGGCCGCTTCGGGGTCTCGATCTGCTACGACATGTGGTTTCCCGAAACCACCCGCACGCTGGTGGCGATGGGCGCGGAGTGCATCTTGCACCCGACCATGACCGACACCATCGACCGCGATGTCGAGCTGCCGCTGGCGCGCGCCAACGCCACCATCAACCAGTGCTACTTCTTCGACATCAACGGCGTGGGCGATTGCGGCACCGGGCGCTCGATCGTGGTCGGCCCCTCGGGCTACGTGATTCACGAGGCTGGCGGCGGCGAGGAGACGATTCCGGTCGAAATCGACCTGTCACGCGTGCGCCGCGAGCGCGAGGTCGGCATTCGCGGACTGGGTCAGACGCTCAAGAGCTTCCGCGACCGACCGGTGGAGTTTCCGGTGTACCAGCGCAACACCGAGATCGACAGCTATCTGAACAGTCTCGGCCCGCTGATCAAGCCCAGCCGCGGTTCGCGTGCCGGGGTGGCCTTGCCGTCCGAGGCCATCGCCGGACCGGACAAGGCGGCCGATGACGACGACGCCACGTCGTCGGATGCCGCCCCCCCGGCACATCCGCACGGTTACTGAGCACACGCCGCGTTGGAGAACCTTTGATGACCTACCTGATGCTCGGCCTGTTTCTCGCTTTTCTCGTCTGGCTGGGCGTCCGCAACACCGCACAAAAACCGCAGAAGCCACGAGAAGCACATCTGCCATCGCCCGTGAGGAGACCCGAAATGAGCGAAAAAATCACCAGCATGTCGGACCTGCGTCTGTTCTTTCATCGCAACGAGCGTCCGATCTACTTCATCAGTGCCACCAACTTCAACCTCGCCGGCATGGACGAGCGGGTGCCGCACTTCAAGCACATCAACTACATCGACTGCTTCGACGGCCGCCACCCGAACGTGTTCGTGCCCAGCGAACAACCGCACCCGGAGTTCGAGGGCATCGAAGACATCAACAACTACCTGCTCCAGCACAAGGAAGTGCTCGACTACATCAAGGGGCGCGGCGGCGATCCGGTGGCGATCTTTTTGATGTTCGACGAAAAAACCGAAGCGCTGTGCAAGGAGCTGGGCATCGAGGTGTGGTTCCCCTCGGCCGCGTTGCGCACCCGCTGCGACAACAAGATGGAAACCGTGCGCATCGGCAACAAGGCCGGCGTGCCGTCGGTGCCCAACGTCCTGTCCAGGGTCGAGAGCTATGAACATCTGCTCAAGCTGACCGAGGCGCACAAGCTCGGCACCGATCTGGTGATTCAGACCGCCTTTGGCGATTCCGGCCACACCACCTTCTTCATCTCCAACGAAGAGGAATGGAAGAAGTACGCCGACGAGATCGTGAAAGATCCCGAAGTCAAGGTCATGAAGCGCATCAACTGCCGCGGCGGCACGCTCGAAGCCTGCGTCACCCGCTGCGGCACGGTGGTCGGCCCGCTGCTCACCGAGATCGTCGGCCAGAAGCAATTGACGCCCTACAAGGGCGGCTGGTGCGGCAACGAGGTCTTCCCCGGCGCCTTCTCCGAAAAGGCGCGCATCACCGCGCGCGACTACGCCTATGCCTTCGGCAACCAGTTGCTCAAGGAAGGGTATCGCGGCTATTTCGACCTCGACTTCCTGATCGACCAGGACACCGACGAGGTCTATCTGGGCGAGCTCAACCCGCGCATCTGCGGCGCCAGCCCGATGACCAACCACGCCGCCTTTGCCTACGCCGATGCACCGCTGTTCTTCTTCCACCTGCTCGAATACAGCGGCGTCGATTTCGACCTCGACGTCGCCGCCATGAACGAGCGCTGGAAGAACCCCAAGTACATCGACAGCTGGAGCCAGCTGGTGATGAAGCACACCGCGGACACGGTGGACATCGTCGAAGAAGCGCCCGAGTCGGGCATCTACCGCATGGACGCAGCCGGCAACGTGAGCTTTCACCGCTTCGACTATCACCGCCTGGCCGTGGAGAGCGAAAACGAGGCGTTCTGGCTGCGCATCACCGGGCCGGGCGACTACCGCTACGAGGGCGCCGACCTGGGCATCCTGATTACCCGCGGACGCTCGATGACCGACGCGTTCTCGCTCAACACACGCGCCGAGCGCTGGATCGAGGGCATCCAGAAGTGCTATTCGGGCCGGCCGATCGGCGCGGTGCAGGAGCTGGCGGAACCGGCGCCGACGGCCGGGGCGTTCAAGATCCTCTGAGCGGAGCGCGCGGCCAATGTCGCTCATCCAGAACCAGTCGCTGCTGTTTCGCGCGGTCGAAGAGGCGCGGCCGGGTGCGGCCTGGCGGTCGCTCTTCGACGCGTTCTGGCCGTCGTATCAGCGCTGGTATCTGCAAAGCGGCGACGCCGCGCGACCCTATTACCTGCCCTGCGTGCGCGCCTTGCGCGAGCACATGCCGGAGCTGTTGCCGACCTACGAAGCGCTGGTCGAGATCGCCGGCGGCGGCGATCTGGAGGCGCGCTTCCTGTCGCTGTTCTGCCCGCCGCCGTACGTGTCGGCATGCTCGCAGGCGGTGTGGCCGGGCGATCGGCCGGTGCTGGTGCGCAACTACGACTATCCCGCCCAGTTGTGCGAAGGCGTGATCCTCAAAACCGCATGGAACGGCCGCCGGGTGATGGGCGTCAGCGACTGCCTGTGGGGCCTGCTCGACGGCATGAACGAGGACGGGCTCGCCGTTTCGCTGTCATTCGGCGGGCGGCGCGACGTCGGCGAGGGCTTCGGCGTGCCGCTGGTGTTGCGCTATGTGCTGGAGACCTGCACCCGCTGCGCCGAGGCCGCCGCGGCGCTGGCGCGCATCCCGGTGCACATGAGCTACAACGTTACGGTGGTGGACCGCAGCGGCGACTTTGCCACGGTGTATGTCGCTCCCGACAAGCCCGGCGACATCCGCCGTACCGCGGTGGCCACCAACCACCAGCACAAGATCGAGTGGCACCAGCACGCCAGCGCCACCGCCACGGTGGAGCGTCACCGGCGTTTGCTGCTGATGCTGCATGACGCCGAACTCAGCGCCGACACCCTGATCGGCGCGTTCCTGAAACCCCCGATTTACTCGACCGCATTTTCGCGCGGCTTCGGCACGCTGTACTCGGCCGCGTACTGGCCGACCGAGGCGCGCGCCGACTTCTTCTGGCCGGGACGGCACTGGCCGCAGTCGTTTGACTACTTTACGCCGGGCGAATGTCTGATTCGCTTCGGCGACGCAGCGCCGACCCATTGAACACGAAGCGCGCTGGCCGCGTGCGGCACACGCAGCCTCGATGCACGGATTTTGGTGAGGAGACACACCATGAAGGCAGGCAGCAAAACCAAGAAGTCGCTCGGTGAATACTACAGCGCGCTACAGCTGCGGACCGACCGCTGGACGGCGCTCAAGATCGCGTGCGTGCAGCTCACCCAGGCGCAGAGCGAGCGCAAGACGGCGGAGGCCGAACGCAAGATCCGCGAGTTGATAGAGGTGCTGCGCCCGATCGAGCTGTACTGGGCCTTCCCCGGCCACACGACCTTCGACCGCCTCGCCGATTTTCTCAACGAGGGGCGAATCGAAACCCTGGCCACCACGGTGAACTCGATCTGCGCCGCCTTGCTGAGCAACAGCTACCGGCGCAATCCGCAGCACCAGGACATCGACGAGCTGCTCGAACGCGACGAGGAATCGAACGAAAAGCGCAGCAAGGAGGTGCTCTACTTCGAAGTGCTGTTCGTCGACAACTTCAGCCCGATGCAGGAAGCCAACCTGCGTCGCACCATGGCCAGCATGCGCCGGCCGGAAGACCCCTTCGTCTACGAGCCGGTGTTCGTCCCCAGCCTGACCGACGCGCTGATCGCGGTGATGTTCAACCACAACGTGCAGACCGTGGTGGTGCGCAACGGGCTCAATCTGGAATCGGATCAGACCCTGGAGATCCTGCACCGTTACCTGTCGCGCCTCGAAGAAGACGCCCTGCAGGATGTCGAGCCCAAGGAATACGGCCCCGAGCTGTGCCGTCTGATCGCCAAGGTCCGGCCCGAGCTCGACGTTTTCCTGTTCACCGACCAGTCGGTCGAGGAGATCGCCGGCGCCAATCTGGGCAACTGCCGGCGCGTGTTCTACAACCAGGAAGACCACCTCGAACTGCATCTGAACATCCTGCGCGGCGTCTCCGACCGCTACGAGGCGCCCTTCTTCAACGCCCTCACCCAGTACGCGCGCAAGCCCACCGGCGTGTTTCACGCCATGCCGATCAGCCGCGGCAAGTCGATCACCCGCTCGCACTGGATCAAGGACATGGGCGACTTCTACGGCATGAACATCTTCCTCGCCGAAACCTCCGCCACCTCCGGCGGGCTGGACAGCCTGCTGGAGCCGCACGGCCCGATCAAGAAGGCGCAGGAAAAGGCCGCCCGCGCCTTCGGCGCCAAGCAGACCTTCTTCTCCACCAACGGCACCTCGACCTGCAACAAGATCGTGGTGCAGGCCATCGTCCGCCCCGGCGACATCGTGCTGGTCGACCGCGACTGCCACAAATCGCACCACTACGGCATGGTGCTGGCCGGCGCGCAGGTGGTGTATCTGGACAGCTATCCGCTCAACGACTACTCGATGTACGGCGCGGTGCCGGTCCGCGAGATCAAGCACCGCCTGCTCGAACTCAAGGCCGCCGGCAAGCTCGACCGGGTGCGCATGCTGCTGCTCACCAACTGCACCTTCGACGGGGTGGTCTACAACGTCGAGCGGGTGATGGAAGAGTGCCTCGCCATCAAGCCCGATCTGGTCTTTCTGTGGGACGAAGCCTGGTTTGCCTTCGCGCGCTTCGGCCCGGCCTACCGCCGCCGCACCGGCATGCATTGCGCCGGCCTGCTGCGTGAGCGCTTCCGCTCGCCGGAGTATCGGGCCGCGTATGCCAAACATGCCGAGAAAATCGCCGGCGCCGACGAGGAAACCCTGCTCAAGACCCGCCTGATGCCCGACCCGGACAAGGTGCGGGTGCGCGTCTACACCTGCCAGTCGACCCACAAGACGCTCACCTCGCTGCGTCAGGGCTCGATGATTCACGTGCATGACCAGGACTTCAAGGACGAGGTCGAACAGGCCTTTCACGAAGCCTACATGACCCACACCTCGACCTCGCCGAACTACCAGATCATCGCCTCGCTCGATGTCGGCCGGCGGCAGGTGGAGCTCGAAGGCTTCGAGTTCATCCAGCGCCAGGTCGAGCAAGCCATGTCGCTGCGCAAGGCGATCAACCACCACCCGCTGATCAGCAAGTATTTCCGCGTGCTCACCGTGGCGGAGATGATTCCGGCCGAATACCGCAAGTCGGGCATCAAGAGTTACTGGGACCCGGAACACGGCTGGAGCGACATCGCCGAAGCGTGGAGCGAGGACGAATTCGTGCTCGACGCCACCCGTATCACCCTCTCGGTGGCCGGCTCGGGCTGGGATGGCGACACCTTCAAGAACCAGATCCTGATGGATCGCCACGGCATCCAGATCAACAAGACCTCGCGCAACACGGTGTTGTTCATGACCAACATCGGCACCACGCGCTCGTCGATTGCCTACCTCATCGAAGTGCTGGTCAAGATCGCCAGCGAGCTCGACGAGCGGCTCGACGACGCCAGCGCGGTGGAGAAGAAAATCTTCGAGCGCAAGGTCAAGGCGCTGCGCGAAGACCTGCCGCCGCTGCCCGACTTCAGTTGCTTCCACGACGCCTTCCGCATCAGCGCCGGCAACGGCACGCCCGAGGGCGACATCCGCTCGGCCTTTTTTCTGGCCTATGACGAAGGCAAGTGCGACTATATTCCCATCGAGGGCAACGCCTTCGAGAAGGCACTCGCCGCCGGTCGCCAGCTGGTGTCGACCACCTTCGTCATCCCCTACCCGCCGGGCTTCCCGATTCTGGTGCCGGGGCAGGTCATCAGCCAGGAGATCATCGCCTTCATGCGCGCGCTGGACGTTACCGAGATTCATGGCTACCGGCCGGAACTGGGGCTGCGCATCTTCACCGCGGAAGCGCTCGCTGCGCTCGAAGCCAAGCCGGTGATCCAGGCGCTTGAATAAGCACCCCAACAATAAGCAAAGGCGCCGCGAGCGCCCTGAAGCAGACACGACACGATTGAGGAGACCCACATGACACCACGCGCCGAAGAAGCCGCCACCAGCCAGATCGAGGGTGTCGTCGCGGCCATTCACGCCAAGCTCCCGCCGGCGCAGGCCGCCATCATCGAGCCCTTTGCGCGCCACTATTTCAACCAGGTTGACAGCGACGATCTGGCCGAACGCGAAGTCGCCGATCTGTACGGCGCAGTGCTCAACCACTGGCAGTTCGCGCGCAAGCGCGACACCGGCACCAAGGTGCGCGTGTACAACCCGCGCATCGACGAGCACGGCTGGGAGTCCACCCACACCGTGATCGAGCTGGTCGGCGACGACATGCCGTTTCTGGTCGACTCGATCGGCATGGAGGTCAACCGCCAGGGGCTCACCCTGCACTTGATCATCCACCCGGTGATGGCCGTGGCGCGTGATGCGGGCGGTCATTTCCTGCACCTGGCCGAAGACGAAGCGCCCGGTGGCGTGCCCTACGAATCGCTGATTCACGTCGAGGTCGACCGCCGCACCGAGCCCGCCGACATGGCGGCGATCAAGTCCGGGCTCGAAGACGTGCTCGCCGACGTCCGCGAATCGGTTGCCGACTGGCCGGCGATGACCCAGCGGCTGGCCGACGTGATCGCAGAGGTCGGCACCACCACGGCGCCCGAAAAGCCCGAGGACATCGCCGAAATCAAGGAGTTTCTGGAGTGGCTGGCAGACGACAACTTCGTCCTGCTCGGTTGCCGCGACTACGACCTGATCAGCGACGGCGGCGAGAACGAGCTGCGCATCCGCAGCGGCTCCGGCCTCGGGCTGCTGCGCGAAACCAGCGACGCCACCCAGTCGCTGTCCTTCGCCGCCCTGCCGCCGCAGCTCAAGGCGCAGGCCCATCTGCCCAACCTGTTCACCATCACCAAATCCAACACCCGCTCGACGGTGCATCGTCATGGCTATCTCGACCACCTCAGCGTCAAGACCTTCGACGCCGACGGGCGCGTCACCGGCGAGCGGCGCATCATCGGCCTGCTCACCTCGACCGCCTACAACACCAACCCCAAACGCATTCCGCTACTGCGTCGCAAGGTCCAGAGCGTGATCGAGCGCGCCGGGCTGATGCCCAAGAGCCACGCCGGCAAGGCGCTGCGCACGATCCTCGAGCAATACCCGCGCGACGAGCTTTTCCAGAGCTCGGTCGACGAGCTGTTCACCACCACCACCGGCATCCTGCGCCTCGGAGAGCGTCAGCGCATTCGCCTGTTCGTCCGCCCCGACGCCTTCGCGCGCTTCGTCTCCTGCCTCATCTACGTCCCGCGCGAGCACTACAACACCGAGCAGCGCAAGCGCATCCAGGCACAGCTGATGGAGTCCTTCGAGGGCAGCTCCTCGGAGTTCGAGGTGCATTTTTCGGAGTCCGCACTGGCGCGCCTGCTGATCATCGTGCGCACCAAGGACTCGGTCATTCCGCCCTTCGACGTGCGCGAGATCGAACAGCGCCTGGTCAACGTCGCGCGGCGTTGGGAAGACGGCCTGCAGCACGCCCTGCTCGAACATCACGGCGAAGAGCGCGGCATGCGCCTGGCGCGGCGCTATCTCAACGCCTTCCCCGCCGGCTATCGCGAAGAGTACGCCGCCCGCATCGCGGTACACGACATCGAGCTGATGGAATCGATCGACCCGGACAATGGCCTCGGGATGAACCTCTACATCCCGCTCGAGGCCCCGCCCGGACGCCTCAACTTCAAGCTCTTCCATGTCGGGGCGCCGGTCGCGCTGTCATCCAGCCTGCCGATGCTCGAACGCACCGGCGTCAAGGTCGAGGAAGAGCGCCCCAACCGCATCGAACGCAGCGACGGCACGCTGGTGTGGGTGCATGACTTCGGCATGACCTTTGAAGGCGTCGAAGAGCTCAACCTCGACGCGGTCCGCCCGCTGTTCCACGAAGCCTTCCAGCGCGTGTGGCGCGGCGAGATCGAGAACGACGACTTCAACCGGCTGACCCTGCTCGCCGGCCTCGGCTGGCGCGAGGTTGCCATGTTGCGCGCCTACGCCAAGCACATGAAGCAGGCCGCCTTCACCTTCAGCCAGACCTACATGGAGCAGACGCTGGCGCATTACCCGGCGCTCACCGCACAGCTGGTTGCGCTGTTCAAGGCGCGCTTCGATCCCGCGCAGGAAGTCAGTCGCAGCACCCGCTGCGAAGCGCTTGTCGAAGAAATAAACGCCACCCTCGACACCGTCGCCAACCTCGACGAAGACCGCATCCTGCGCCAGTTTCTGGCCGTCATCCAGGCCACCTTGCGGACCAACTACTTCCAGCCCGGCAAGGATGGCCGGCCCAAGCCCTACCTGTCGTTCAAGTTCGACCCGCGACGCATCCCCAACCTGCCCGAACCGAAGCCGATGTTCGAGATCTTCGTGTACTCGCCGCGGGTCGAGGGCGTCCACCTGCGCGGCGGCAAGGTCGCCCGCGGCGGGCTGCGCTGGTCGGACCGGATGGAAGACTTCCGCACCGAGATTCTCGGCCTGGTGAAAGCCCAGATCGTCAAGAATGCGGTCATCGTGCCGGTCGGCTCCAAGGGCGGCTTCGTGGTCAAGAATCCGCCACCCGGCGGCGACCGCGAAGCCATGCTGGCCGAAGGCATCGCCTGCTACCGCACCTTCCTGTCCGGTCTCCTCGACCTGACCGACAACCTCGTGCTCGGCGACGTCGTGCCCCCCGCCGCGGTGGTGCGGCATGACGAGGACGACCCCTACCTCGTGGTCGCTGCCGACAAGGGCACCGCCACCTTCTCCGACATTGCCAACGCCGTCGCCGCCGAGTACGGCTTCTGGCTCGACGACGCCTTCGCCTCGGGCGGCTCGGTGGGTTATGACCACAAGAAGATGGGCATCACCGCGCGCGGCGCGTGGGAATCGGTCAAACGCCACTTCCGCGAAATGGGCGTCAACACCCAGGAAGAACCGTTCACCGTGGTCGGCATCGGCGACATGTCGGGCGACGTATTCGGCAACGGCATGCTGCTGTCGCGCCAGATCAAGCTCGTCGCGGCCTTCGACCACCGTCACATCTTCTTCGACCCCGATCCAGACCCCGAAACCAGCTGGACCGAACGCGACCGCATGTTCGCCCTGCCGCGCTCGTCGTGGGACGACTACAACCGCGCACTGATCTCCGCGGGCGGCGGCATCTGGCCGCGCAGCGCCAAGTCGATCCCGCTCACCGACCAGATGCGTGCGGTGCTCGACACCGACGCCACCGCGCTGCCGCCCACCGAGCTGATCCGCTGCATCCTCAAGGCGCCGGTCGACCTGCTCTACAACGGCGGCATCGGCACCTACATCAAGGCCACCAGCGAGACCGACGCCGCAGTGGGCGACCGCGCCAACGACGCGGTGCGCGTCAACGGCCGCGAGCTGCGCTGCAAGGTGTTTGGCGAAGGCGGCAACCTGGGCGCGACCCAACTCGGGCGCATCGAATTCGCCCTCAACGGCGGCAGAGTGTGCACCGACGCCATCGACAACTCCGGCGGCGTCGATTGCTCCGATCACGAAGTGAACATCAAGATTCTGCTCAACGGCGTGGTTGCCGAAGGCGAACTCACCAACAAGCAGCGCAACCAGCTGCTGCTCGACATGACCGACGAAGTCGCTGCACTGGTGCTGCGCGACAACTACTTCCAGACCCAGACCCTGTCGGTGACCCGTGCGCGCGGGCTAGAACTCCTCGACGAACAGGCCCGCTTCATGCGCAAACTCGGCAACGCCGGGCGCCTCAACCGCAAACTCGAATTCCTGCCCTTCGACGAGGAAATCGCCGAACGCAAGGCCGCCCGCAGCGGCCTGGTATCGCCCGAGCTCGCGGTCTTGCTGGCCTACAGCAAGATCGAGGTTTACGACGCCGTCCTCGCATCGGACATCCCCGAAGACCCCTACATCTCGCAAGCCCTGTTCCGCTACTTCCCGGTCGCGCTGCGTGAGCGCTACGCCGAGCAGATCCAGCGCCACCCGCTCAAGCGCGAGATCATCGCCACCCACGTCATCAACAGCATGATCAACCGCGTCGGCGCAACCTTCGTCAGCCGGCTGCAGGACGAAACCGGCGCCAGCGTGCCCGAGATCGTCCGCGCCTACCTCGCCGCCCGGGAAGCCTTCGATCTGTTCTCCCTGTGGTCGGCCATCGAAGCGCTCGACAACCAGGTCGAAGACGCACTGCAGACCGAGATGATTCTCGACGCGTCGCGGCTCGTCCTGCGCGGTACGCTGTGGTTCCTGCGCCACCCCGCATTGACCACCGACCTGTCGGCCACCCTCGCACGCTTCGTCCCCGGCGCCACGGATCTGGCAAACACCTTGTACGATGTGGTCACCCCGGCCTACCGCAGCCAGATCGATGCCGCCGCCGAAGCCTACGTGCAACGCGGCGTACCCGAGGCACTGGCCAAACGCATCGCCGGGCTTGGCGAGCTGTATTCGGCGCTCGATCTGGTGGAAATCGCGGATGAAACCGGGCGCAACCAGAACACCGCGGCGCAGGTCTACTTCGCCCTCGGCGGCCGCTTCGACCTGCACTGGCTGGGCCACCAGATCGCCACCCTGCCCGCCGAAACCCACTGGCAGGTACTGGCCCGCGCGGCCTTGCGCGACGACCTCTCCACCCAGGCCCGCAACCTCGCCGTCGACGTCCTGCGCCTGTCGCCGGACCTCACCGACCCCGACGCGCTGATGCAGGCCTGGGAGACCCAGCGCGCCACCCAGATCGAACGCAGCCAGCAACTGTTTGCCGACATCCGGAGCAGCACCGCCACCGACATGCCGATGCTGTCCGTCACCCTGCGGGAGTTGCGCAACCTGGCCTGAATACCCCGGCGCGGCCCACACCGCCGCGCCGGCACGCATCCAGCGCGGATATGGGGTCAAGCGGCAAACCAAAACCGGGGCGAGGCGATGGCGCGCGTGCCTTCGTGCCTGCATCGGGGACCGATGCCCTGCCGGGCCGGCGGCGCGATCGGCGCGGATTCACTGCGCATTTTCCGGCTCCGAATCGCCCAGTACCCATGTAAATTCCATGGGAATTGGGTAACAATGCACCAATCATGAAACGCCACATGCTTCTGCCTCGCGTATTTCTGGCAGTCCTTGCCGTGTTGCTCCAGATTGCAAACGCTGGCGCAGCTGAAGCATTGCATCTGACGCCTGCCGAGCAGGCCTGGCTCGACGCCCATCCGGTGATCCGGATCGGGGTTGACGCCGGCTATGCGCCCTACGCGTTTATCGATCCGCAGGGTCAGCCGGCAGGGGTTTCGGCGGAGTTAACGGCGCGCATCGCCGAGCGCCTCGGGGTACGCCTGGAGCTCGTGCCGGGCCTGAGCTGGCCGCAAATCCTCGACGGGGCGCGTCAGCGAACGGTCGACCTGATTACCACGGCCGCCAGACGCCCCGACCGCGAGGCATACCTGAACTTCACGCGCAATTACCTGCCAACGCCGCTGGTCGTGATGACGCGCCGCGACACCCCGCGCCTGCGCAGTCTGGCACAGCTCAACGACCTCAGCGTGGCACTGGTGACAGCCTATTCCTCATCCGCGCTGGCGATGGAACGCTATCCGCAGATGAAGGTGCTCGATGTTGGCACGCCGCTCGAAGGGCTGCGCGCCGTGTCCGACGGCCGCGCCGAGGCCTACATCGGCGTGCTTGGCATCAACACCTATATCGCCAGCCGGAACGGCATATCCAACATCAAGGTAAACACCGGCTTCAGCCTCGACAACGGGCAAGCCTTCGGTGTGCGCAAGGATTGGCCAGAGCTGGTGCCCTTGCTCGAGAAAGCCCTGGATTCGATTCCGGAGGCGGAGAAGAATGAAATTTTCGCGCGCTGGATTCCGGTGTCGATGGACGACATCAGCGTGCCCGCCGCGACGCTGGATGCGTCGATGCTGGCCCGGTTCGCGGCGCTGCCGCCCTTGCGCGTCGGCGTGACAAACAATCGCCCACCGTTCGACTTTATCGACAAGGACGGACATCACGCGGGGCTGGCGGCCGACATGCTGGCCTTGCTGGTGAAGCATACGGGGATCAAAACCACGCTCGTTCGCGCCAATGATTCGGCCGATTTGCTGCAGCGCCTTGCCGACGGCCAACTCGATCTGGTGCTGGCCGCCACCGGCGCTGGCCCCCGCCTGTCGACCGAGGTGCTCAGCGAGCCCTATTATTCGTCCTCGCTCGGCGTGTTCGTGCGCAAAAACAATGTGTTTCTCGGCGAGTTGCGCGATCTCTTCGACCACCCCGTGGCAGTACGCAAGGAGGCGGTCGCCCACGAAATCCTGAGCGCCTTTCCGCGCATCCAGCTCCAGCCCTATCCCAGCCTCGGCGATGCCATCGATGCCTTGCTTGCCGGGAAGGCGGACCACCTGGTTGCCGAAACAAGCTCGATCCTGCGCGTGATCGAAGCTGAGGGGATGAGCGGACTGCACTATGCGGGGCGACTCGACGAGGTGCCGGTCCGGATCAGCATTGCGGTCAGTCCGCGGGTGGCGGATCTGGACATGCTCATCGACGCCGGGCTGGCTGCAATTTCTCACCGCGAGGCCACGTTGGTTCGTCGCAAGTGGGTCGGCGCCTCATTGACGGAGGGTATCGATCCCCAGAAAGTGTGGCGCTGGGGCGCGACCGCGGTGTTGCTGCTGGCGCTCGGCGCGTTTGCCTTTTTCCTGTGGTCGCGCCAGATCAGGCGCGGGCGGGAGCGATTCCGCAATGTGGTCGAATCCGCGCCCAACGGCATTGTGCTGGTCAATCAGGCGGGCATCATCCGCTTGGTCAATGCCCACATCGAGACAATGTTCGGCTATCCGCGCGAGGCGCTGATCGGGCAGCCCGTCGAGATGCTGCTCCCCCAGGCGCTCCGTGCCGCCCACGTCGGCCATCGGCAGCGCTTCTTCACCGCGGCCCAGACCCGTGCGATGGGCGAGGGGCGCGACTTGTTCGGCCTGCGCAAGGATGGCAGCACCTTCCCGCTCGAGATCGGGCTCAACCCGCTGCCCACGCCCAAGGGCCTGGCCGTGCTGGCAGCCGTGATCGACATCACCGAACGCAAGCAGGTTGAGGCGCAGATGCGGGAACTCAACGACACCTTGATCCGGCGTTCGGCCGAGCTGGCGATCGAGAAGCAGCGGGCCGAATCGGCCGACCGGATGAAATCGGTCTTTCTCGCCACCATGTCGCACGAATTGCGCACCCCGCTCAACTCGATCCTCGGATTCTCAGGCGTCCTCAGTCAGGGGCTCGCCGGGCCGCTCAACGACGAGCAGACCAAACAGCTGAAGATGATCTCCGGCAGCGCGAAGCACCTGCTCGACCTGATCAACGACGTGCTCGACCTCTCCAAAATCGAGGCCGAACAGCTTGAGGTGGAATTCGAGCACTTCGACGCCCGCGCCGCACTCACGCACGCGCTCGAAATGGTGGCGCCCCTGGCAAACGCCAAGGCACTCGCGCTCACGGCGCGGATCGCGCCTGACGTGGACCAGCTCGTGGGCGACCAAAGACGCTTCCGTCAGGTGCTTGTCAATCTCCTGACCAACGCGGTCAAATTTACCGAAGCCGGCAGCGTCGTGCTTGCCGCCGAAATTGACGAAGCGAACGGAGATGGCGAGCCGCGCTTGCGGGTACGCATCACCGACACAGGCATCGGCATCGACCGTGAAAATCTCGAGCACATCTTCAAACCCTTCCATCAAATCGACAGCGGCAGCACCCGCCAACAGGACGGCACCGGACTCGGGCTCTCGATCTGCAAGAAACTGGTGGGATTGCTGGGCGGCGAAATCTCCGTCAGCAGCGAGCCCGGTCGCGGAACCTCGTTCGAGATCTGGCTGCCGCTGACCAACAAGGCGCGGCACGCCACGCGCCGCGGAAACGCGCAATGAAGAAAACTGTTCTGGTCGTCGAAGACAACGACAACAATCTCTATCTGGTGACTTTCCTGCTCGAAAAGCGAAACCTGGAGGTCATCGCTGCTCGAGACGGCCCAACCGGCATCGCCATGGCACAGCAACACATGCCCGCGTTGATCTTGCTCGACATCCAGCTCCCCGGCATGGACGGCTACGCGGTCGCGCAGGCGTTGCGCGCCATCCCGGCGCTCAACCCCGTGCCGATCGTGGCGGTCAGTTCGTACGCCATGTGCGGCGATCGCGAGCGCGGGCTCGCCGCGGGTTGCAACGGCTACATCGAAAAACCGATCGATCCGTCGAGCTTTGTGGATGCGCTCATGCCGTATCTGGAAGGGAAGATCACCCCATGAAGCATGTACTCGTCGTCGACGACAATGCCCAGAATCTGTACCTGCTCGTGTTCGTATTCGAGGGCGCCGGCTGGACGGTAAGTTCGGCCAATAACGGCGTCGAGGCGCTCGCATCGGCGAGGGGCGCAGCCCCCGACCTGATCATCACCGACATCCTCATGCCAGCGATGGACGGCTTCGAACTGTGCCGTCAGTGGCGCGCCGACGCGCAACTCAAGCACATCCCGTTCATCTTCTATACCGCCACCTACACCGATCCGAAAGACGAGGCATTCGCGCTCAGCCTGGGCGCCGATTGTTTCATTCGCAAGCCGGAGGATCCGGCGCAGCTGCTCAAAACCGTCGAAACGGTCATCGCCAAAACGCTCTCCGGCAAGGCCGAACCCGCGGCAACGCCCTCCACCGACGATGCTGTCGTGCTGCGCCAGTACAACGAAACGCTGATCCGCAAGCTCGAGAAAAAACTGTTCGATCTCGAAACCACGGAACGCGAACTACAGGCGGAAATCGCGCAACGCAGGCGGACCGAGGAATCGCTCACGCTGCGTTCATCCGAACTTGCCAGCCTCAATCTTGCCAGCAAGCGGGTCAATGCCAGCCTGGATGTCGCCGAGGTCGCGCAGGTCATCGTGGAGGAAAGCCTGCGCGTGAGCGAGTCCAACCTGAGCCTGCTGCTGTTGTCCGAAAATGACACCCTGCGCCTGCTCGCCTCAACCGCCCAGGGCCCGGCGATCATGCGCACGGACGCAGCCGAAGACGACACCGACGCGTGCTTGTGCTGGGCCGCCGCCGCACAGGACAAAGCGATGTATTGCCGCAACATCGCGACCGACCCCGCCGCGATCTGGAGCGCATGCGCCAAAAGCGGCGGCGTCTCCTTTGCCGCCCTGCCCCTTCAGGTGGGCGAAACCACCATCGGCGTGCTGGGCCTGGCATCGGCGACGGAACGAGATTTCGAAGCTCAATCCATCTTTCTGGAAACCCTCGCCGAGCACGCCGCGATGGGCCTGCAGAACGCGAGAATGCACGCTGAAATCCTCAAGCATGCGGCCGATCTCGAGCAGCGCGTACTTGAGCGCACCGCCGAGCTCAACATCGCAAAATCGCAGGCCGAAGCCGCCAGCATCGCAAAAAGCGTTTTCCTGTCGAACATGAGCCATGAGATCCGCACCCCGATGAACGGCATTATCGGCATGGTCAATTTGCTCCGCCGGCAAACGCTCACCACAAAGCAGGAACATCAGGTCGAGACCATCAACCGCTGCTCCCAACACCTGCTGTCGGTCATCAACGACGTCCTCGATCTGTCCAAGATCGAAGCCGGAAAATTTGTTCTCGAAGAGGTTCCGGTCGTGGTCGATGCATTGATCGGCAACGTCGTCTCGTTCGTTGCAGAGCAATGCAAATCGAAAGGACTGCGCCTGTTGGTCGACAGTCCGGCGCTGTCACAATCGCTCAAGGGCGACCCCACCCGTCTGCAGCAGGCGCTGCTCAACCTGGTCACCAACGCGGTCAAATTCACGCCAACCGGTTTCATCAAGATCCGCACTGTCGTCCTCGACGAAACGCCAGATTTCATCATGCTGCGTTTCGAAGTCGAAGACTCCGGCATTGGCGTGGCCCCCGACGCCCTGGCCGGCCTGTTCAATCCCTTTGAACAGGCCGACGGCTCAATGAGCCGCCACTACGGCGGCACCGGCCTGGGTCTGACCATCACCCGTCACCTTGCCGAATTGATGGGCGGCGGCGCCGGTGCACACAGCACCAAGGGGGTGGGCAGCACCTTCTGGTACAGCGCCCGCTTGAAGAAATCGACCGACGTACGTGCAGCGCCCGACCCCGCCGCCCTCAGTGCCGAAACACAGCTCCGGCAACACTACGCCGGCACCCGCGTCCTGCTTGCCGACGACGAACCGGTAAACCGCGAAATCGTGCTCCGATTGCTCGAAGACGTTGAATGCGTGGTGGACGTGGCGGTCGACGGGACCGAGGCAATCGCCATGGCCAGCGCGCATCGCTACGCCGCGATCCTGATGGACATGCAGATGCCCACCATGGACGGCCCCGAAGCAACGCGCGAGATCCGCAAGCTCGACAGCCACGTCGACACCCCGATCATCGCCATCACCGCCAACGCCTTCGCGGAAGACCGCGACCGGTGCATCGAGGCGGGCATGGACGATGTGCTGATCAAGCCATTGAATCCGGAAGAACTGTTTTCGACCTTGCTGCGCGTACTCAGCCGCACAGCCGACTCCTGAGCGCAACTGGCCGCTGGTGGCGCCGGCAGGAACGGTGCCGGTCACAGCGCCGCTCCTGCGGTGTGCGGCGCCTCAACCCACCGAGCGCCGCGCATTGCGGAACATGCGCATCCACGGTGAATCCTCGCCGAGGTCTGACGGGTGCCACGACATCTGCGTGGTGCGGAAGTTGCGCTCCGGGTGCGGCATCATGATCGTGAAGCGACCATCCGCGGTGGTCACGCCGGTGATGCCTTCGGGCGAGCCATTCGGATTGCGCGGGTAGCGCGTGGCGGCTTCGCCCTGCGGGTCAACAAAGCGCAGCGCGCGGACAACCTGCGCCATCGCGCCGTCGGCAAACACCGCGCGGCCCTCGCCGTGCGAGACCACGATCGGCATCTGGCTGCCGGCCATGCCGGCGAAGAAGATCGACGGGTTGTCGAGCACTTCCACCTGGCTGAAACGCGCTTCGAACTGTTCGCTGCGATTGCGCTCGAAGCGCGGCCAGTGCGCGGCGCCGGGGATGATCGGCGCAAGGTGCGACATCATCTGGCAGCCGTTGCACACCCCCAGCGCGAAGCTGTCGCCACGATTGAAGAAGGCCTCGAAGGCGTCGCGCAGCGCGGGGTTGAAGAGTATCGACTTGGCCCAGCCCTGACCGGCGCCGAGCACGTCGCCGTAGGAGAACCCGCCGCACGCGGCGAGGCCGGCAAAGTCAGCCAGCGACACGCGCCCGGCCTGCAGGTCGGACATATGCACGTCGAAGGGGTCGAACCCGGCGCGGGCAAAGGCGGCGGCCATCTCGACATGCGAGTTGACCCCCTGCTCGCGCAGCACCGCAACGCGCGGCCGCACGCCGGTGGCGATCATCGGCGCGGCAACGTCCTCGGCCGGATCGAAACTCAGCCGGACGCTCAGGCCGGAATCGGCGGCGTCGGCCAGCGCCTCGAATTCCTCGTCGGCGCAGGTCGCGTCGTCGCGCAGGCGCGCGATGCGGTAGCTGGTTTCCGACCAGCCCTGCAGCAGCTCGGCGCGCGGCGCGGCAAACAGCAGCTTGGCGTTGCGCCACACGCGAATCTCATCCTTGTCGTTGGGCTCGCCGATGAAGTGATAGCCCAGATCCGCGTCGCGCAGCGCAGCGGTGAGGCGGGCGCGGTCGGCGCGGCGAATCTGCACCACCGCCCCCAGTTCTTCGGCGAACAGGCCGGCGATGGCCTTGTCCTGAAATCGCCCCTTGAGCGTGTCCGGCTTCTTCTCCAGCCCGTCGACGTCGTTGGCCCACGGGTCGTAGCACACCGTGTCGAGCAGCAGCGACAGGCCGCAGCGCGAGGCAAAGGCCATCTCGCACACCGTCGCCCACAGGCCGCCGTCGCTGCGGTCGTGGTAGGCGAGCAGCAGATCCTGCTGGCGGAAGCGCTGGATCAGCGCGAAGAAGCGGTCGAGCTGCGCGGGGTCGACGTCCGGCGCATGCTCGCCGACGGTGTTGTAGGCCTGCGCCAGCGCCGAGCCGCCGAGGCGGTTGGCGCCGTTGCCCAGGTCGATGAGCAGCAGCTCGGTGTCTTCACCGGTGTCCAGCCGCAGTTGCGGGGTGAGCGTGCGGCGCACGTCGCCCACCGGCGCGAAGGCGGTGACGATAAGCGACAGCGGCGCGATGACCGTCTTGTCTTCGCCGCCGTCCTGCCACGCGGTCTTCATCGACAGCGAATCCTTGCCGACCGGAATCGACAGCCCGGCGCGCTGGCAGAACTGCGACACCGCGCTGACGGTGTCGAAGAGCTTGGCGTCTTCGCCGCGATGCCCGGCGGCGGCCATCCAGTTGGCCGACAGCTTGACTTGCCTGAGCGAACCGATGTCGGCCGCGGCGAGGTTGGTGACCGCCTCGCCGACCGCCATCCGCCCGCTGGCCGGGGCGTCCACGCAGGCCAGCGCGGTGCGCTCGCCCATCGCGAAGGCTTCGCCAGCGTGGCCGTGGAAGCTCATCGAGGTGACCGCCACGTCGGCCACCGGCACCTGCCAGGGGCCGACCATCTGGTCGCGCGCGGTGAGCCCGCCGACGCTGCGGTCGCCGATGGTGATGAGAAAGTTCTTGGAGGCCACCGCCGGAATGCGCAGCACCCGCCGGCAGGCCTCGCCGAGGTCGATGTCGGTCACGTCGAAGGGCGGCAGATGCACCGCGCGGCGCGATGCGTTGCGCGTCATCTTCGGCGGCCTGCCAAGCAGCACCTGCATTTCCATGTCGACCGGCGTGTTGTCGAAATGGCGGTCGCTGACGGTGAGCTGACCATCGGCCGTAGCCGCGCCGACCACCGCGAAGGGGCAGCGCTCGCGCGCGCACAGCGCGGCGAAGTCATCGAGGCGCTCGGGCGCGATGGCCAGCACGTAGCGCTCCTGCGACTCGTTGCACCAGATCTCGCGCGGGCTCATGCCCGGCTCCTCGATGTGGATTTCGCGCAGCTCGAAGTGCGCGCCCAGCGCGGCCGATTCGGCCAGCTCGGGCATCGCGTTGGAGAGCCCGCCGGCACCGACGTCGTGAATCGACAGGATCGGGTTGGCCTCGCCCTGCTGCCAGCAGCGGTCGATGACTTCCTGACAGCGGCGCTGGATTTCGGGGTTGCCGCGCTGCACCGAGGCGAAGTCGAGATCGGCGGTGTTGCTGCCGGTGGTCATGCTCGACGCCGCGCCGCCGCCCAGACCGATGAGCATGCCGGGGCCGCCGAGCTGGATCAGCAGCGTGCCGGGGGCAAACTGGATCTTGTGCGATTGCTGCGCCTGGATCGCGCCCAGCCCGCCGGCGATCATGATCGGCTTGTGATAGCCGCGCACCTCGCCCTGCACCGCCTGCTCGAAGCTGCGGAAGTAGCCGGCCAGATTGGGGCGGCCGAATTCGTTGTTGAAGGCCGCCGCGCCGAGCGGGCCCTCGATCATGATGTCGAGCGCCGAGGCGATGCGCTCGGGCTTGCCGTAGGCCTTTTCCCAGGCCTGGGCAAACTCCGGAATCTGCAGGTTGGATACCGAGAAGCCCGCCAGCCCGGCCTTGGGCCGCGAGCCCCGCCCGGTGGCGCCTTCGTCGCGGATCTCGCCGCCCGAGCCGGTGGACGCGCCGGGAAACGGCGAGATCGCGGTCGGGTGGTTGTGGGTCTCGACCTTGGCAAGGATGTGGGTCAGCTCGTTGCGGAACGCCCAGCGGCCGTCGGCTTCCGGGTACAGCGTGTCGACCGCCGCGCCCTCGATCACCGAGGCGTTGTCCGAATACGCCACCACCGTGCCTTCGGGCTGCGCGGCGTGGGTCTCGCGGATCATGCCGAACAGGCTCTTGTCCATCGGCCGCGCATCGATCACCCAGTCGGCGTTGAAGATCTTGTGGCGGCAATGCTCGGAGTTGGCCTGCGCGAACATCATCAGTTCGACATCGGTCGGGTTGCGCGCGATGCGCGTGAAGTTGTCGAGCAGATAGTCGATTTCGTCTTCCGACAGCGCCAGCCCGAGCTCGCCGTTGGCCGCCGCCAGCGCCGCGCGCCCGCCGCCGAGGATGTCCACCGTGGCCAGCGGCTGCGGCGGGTAATGCTGGAACAGCGCATGCGCGGCATCGGCGGAATCGAGCACCGACTCGGTCATCCGATCGTGCAGCGCCGGGACAATGGCGGCGCGCTGGCCGGCCACGTCGCCCTTGGCGCTGATGTAGTAGGCGATGGCGCGCTCGATGCGCACCACGGTGTCGAAGCCGCACTGGTGCGCGATGTCGGTGGCCTTGGACGACCACGGCGAGATGGTGCCCAGGCGTGGCGTAACCAGCAGCAGATGGCCGTCCGGATCGTGCTCGCTGGCCGGGTGGGCGCCGAGCAGGTCGACCAGCCGCGCGCGCGCCTCATCGCCGAGCGTGCCGCGCAGTTCGACGAAGTACTGGAACTCGGCGCGCACGCCGTGAAAGCGCGAGACGATGTGCCCGAGCGTCTGCCCGAGCCGGGCCAGACGGGGTGCCGACAGCGCCGGAGCGCCACGCAGGGAGAGGATTTCGGTCATGGGATCGACGGGGGAAGCAGGATCGGATGCCGTCGCCACGCGGGCCCCGGCAGCAGGTTGGGAAAGCGCGGATTATACCCGAGCACCGTCCCGCGTTGCGGCGCACACCGGCCGCGCGCTGGCTGGTGTGCGCTAGAATCGGCGCTTTCATCCACGCGTCCTCAAATGACTCACGCCGCCGCGCTCGACGGTCCGCAAATTCGCCTCACCGGCTGGGCGCTTGCGCCGGCGCTGCTGGCCGCCGGCGCGGCGCTGGCGGTGTGGCTGCTCGACGCCAACACCGTCGCCTTTGTGCATCTCAATGCTGCCGCCGCGCGCTGGCCGGCGTGGCTGTGGTCGCTCATCACCGACCAGGCCAGCACGCTGTCGGCCGCGGCCCTGCTCGCGCTGTGCGTGTATCGCCATCCGCGCATCGCCACCGCCGGGCTGTTTTCGTGGCCGGCCGGGCTGGTGCTGATCCGCGGGCTCAAGGCGTGGGCGGACGCCCCCCGCCCCGCCGCCACATTGCCGGCCGACAGTTTCCAGCTCATCGGCACTGAGCTCACGCGTTACAGCTTTCCCTCCGGCCACACCGCGACCGCCTTCGCGCTCGCGGCGGCGCTGCTCTACAGCATCGACCGCGCGGCACGTCGCCGCTGGGCGGTACCGGTTTTGTCTGCCGCGGCGCTGGTCGGCGTCTCGCGGATCGCGGTGGGTGCGCACTGGCCGGTCGATGTGCTCGCCGGCGCGGCGCTGGGCTGGCTGTGCGGATTGAGCGGCGCACTGGCCGCGGCGCGCTGGCCGCTGTGGCGCACGCCCGCCGGCTATCGCACGCTGGCCGGGCTGGCGCTGTGCGCGGGGGGCTTGCGCATGGCGCTTGAGTCGGGCTACCCCGACGCGCGCGGGGTCGCCATCGTGCTTGGCGCGGGCGCCTGCGCGGCGGCGCTGATCTGCCTCACCCGCGGCGTGCGCGCATGAAGATCGCCAAGCGCGTCCTGGCGGTGCTGCTGTCGCTGGCCCTGCTGGCGTGGTTCGTCGCCGGCGGCCAGTGGCGCGCGCTGGGCGATGCGATCGCCACCGTGCCCCCGCCGGCGTTGGCGCTCGCCGCGCTTGGTTTTGCGGCCAGCTACATGCTGCGCGCGCTGCGCGTGTGGGACGAGTTCCG
>JAGRFQ010000006.1:0-28336 GCA_020445945.1 Rhodocyclaceae bacterium | reverse complement strand
ATCGTGCCGTTTCGCGGCGGCGAGGCGGCCTTCCCGATCCTGCTCGGGCGTCACTTCGGCACCCCGCTGGGGCGGGCGGTGGCCTCCTTGTTCTGGTTCCGCCTGCAGGATGCGTTCGTGGTGATGGCGCTGGCGCTGATGGTGTGGCCGGGCCTGCCGCCGGCGCTGCGCGTGGCCGGCGTGCTGGGCCTGATCGCGCTCGGCTTCATCTTGCCGCGCTGGGCCCGGCGCAGCCACGACTGGCACGGTGGCGGCGCGCTGCAGGCCCGGCTCGGCAAGGTCCGCGACGCCTTCGCCGAATCGACCCGCCACGCGCGCCTGGGCTGGTTGTGGACGATTGCCAACTGGTCGGTCAAACTGGCGGCCCAGGCGTGGTTGCTTGCGGTGGTGCTCCAGGCAGCGGCGAACGTCGGCGCGGCGGGCGCGCTCGGTGCCGAGCTGGCGGCCATTCTGCCGATCCAGGGGGTGGCCGGATTCGGCACCTACGAAGCTGGCGCGGCGGCGGCTCTGCTGCCGCACGGCATCGCGCTTGAAACCGGGCTGCAGGCTGCGCTGGTGCTGCATCTTTTTGTGATCGCGTGTTCCACTCTTGCCGGCGTTCTGGCATGGTTGGCCGGTGCATTGCGCCGGGCTGACACGCCCCCCGAACCTCCTCTTGGCCGTGACCGTCAATGACCAAAAATCCGCTGCCCTACGCTGAACCGAGCGTCCCGGACAACCTGCCCGAGCACACGCTGTCGGTGGTTGTCCCGATGTACAACGAGGCCGAAAACGTCGAGCCGCTGCTCGAGCGCATCCACCTTGCGCTATCGACCTATCCGTGGCCGTGGGAGGTGGTGCTGGTCGACGACGGCAGCAGCGACGCCACGCCGGCCGAGCTGACGCGCTGCGCCAAGCAGTACGGGGCGCATGTGCGCGTGGTGGCGCTGGTGCGCAACTTCAAGCAGACCGCGGCGATGCAGGCCGGGCTGGATGCGGCGCGCGGCAGCGTGATCGCCACCATGGACGGCGATCTGCAGAACGACCCGATCGACATTCCGCGCATGGTCGGCCGATTGCTGAACGAAGATCTCGACCTCGTCGCCGGCTGGCGCAAGAACCGTCAGGACGGCCTGCTGCTGCGCAAGATTCCGTCGCGCATCGCCAACCGCCTGATCGCGCGCCTGACCGGGGTCACGCTGCGCGACTACGGCTGCAGCCTGAAAATCTTCCGCGGCAGCGCGATCAAGAGCGTGCGCCTGTATGGCGAAATGCACCGCTTCATCCCGGCGTGGCTGGCCACCGTGACCACCCCGCGACGCATCGCGCAGGAGGTGGTGACTCACCACCCGCGCGTGTTCGGCGAATCGAAGTACGGCATTTCGCGCACCTTCCGGGTGGTGCTCGATCTGGTCTTCGTGTACTTCTTCATGCGCTACCGCACCCGGCCGGGGCACTTCTTCGGCGGCATCGGCATCGCGCTGGGCTCGGTCGGCGGACTCATTCTCGCCTATCTGGCCAGCCTCAAATTGTTCCTTGGCGAGTCGATCGGCACCCGGCCACTGCTCTTTGGCGGCTTCTTCCTGGTGATCGCCGGGATCCAGATGGTGACCTCCGGCGTGCTCGCCGAGCTGCTCGCGCGGGTCTATTTCGAGTCCGGTATCTCCAAGCCCTACCTCGCGCATCCGCTGCCGGTGCTCGGCGACAAGGAAGGCTGGGCGCAGGCGGACGAGGACGCTGCATGAGCGAGGCGGATCGCCATCCTCACCGACTGCTCGGCTGGCTGGTCTTCCTCCTCCCGCTGCTGGCCTTTTTCACCCGGCTCGGCGCCGCGCCGCTGTTCGATGTGGATGAAGGCGCGTTCTCCGAAGCCACCCGCGAGATGTTCGAACGCGGCGATTTTCTGTCGACCTACCTCGACGGCGAGAACCGCTTCGACAAACCAATCCTCATCTACTGGTTCCAGGCGCTCGGCTACCTGATCTTCGGCGCCACCGAGTGGGCCTTCCGCCTGCCCTCGGCGATCGCCGCCGCGGTGTGGAGCTACGCCACCTGGCATTTCGCGCGCCAGCGCTTTGGTCCGGCCACTGCGCTGGCCGCATTGCTGGTGACCAGCACCGCGCTCGGCCCCTTCGCCATCGGCCGCGCCGCCACCGCCGATGCGCTGCTCAACCTGTGGCTGGCGCTGAGCCTGTTCGACGCGTGGCGCCATCTCGAATCCGGCCGCCGCGCGCCGCTGCTGCGCAGCTATCTGTGGATGGGGCTCGGCGCGCTGACCAAGGGGCCGATCGCGCTCATCGTGCCGGCCGCGGTCACCCTGCTCTACTGCCTCAGCCGCGGCCAATGGCGCACCTGGCTGCGCGCCATCGCCGACCCCATCGGCTGGGTGATCCTGCTGGTGCTGGTGGTGCCGTGGTATGCCGCCGCGCTCAACATCCACGGTCAGGCCTTCATCGACGGTTTCATCCTCAAACACAACGTCAAGCGCTTTACCGCCACGCTCGAAGGCCACGCCGGCAGCCTGTTCTACTACGTGCTGGCGATGCCGCTGCTGCTGCTGCCGTGGATCGGTCCGCTCCTCGCCGCGATTCGCAACGCGCGCCGCGACGTGGGCACCGGGGTGCGCCGTTTCCTGTGGATCTGGGCGCTGTTCGTGGTGGTGTTCTTCAGTTTCTCCGGCACCAAACTGCCGCACTACGCCTTGTACGGTGCGACACCGCTGTTCCTGCTGATCGCGGTACATCGCGCCGAACTCAAGCGCAGCACCGCGCACGTGATCGCACCGACGCTGTTGTTCGTTCTCTTTCCGCTGCTGCCCCCGCTGCTCGCCGCGCTGGCGGGCGGCGACGCCGGCGATGCCTTCTATCGCGCCCAGCTCGCCCGCGCGCTCGAGGTCGCCACGCCCACCTACTACCTGTTTACCGTGTTGGCGCTGCTGGCCTGGCTGGCGCTGGTGATTCGCGGGCGCGTCGGCGCCTGGAAGAAGCTCGGCATCGCGGCCATCCTGCAGGTGCTGTTGCTCGCCGGGGTGGTCGTCCCCTACCTCGGCACGCTGGTGCAGGGGCCGGTCAAGGCCGCCGGGCTCCATGCTCGTCAGCTTGGCGAGCCGGCCACCCGGATGCGCTTCGACGTACCAAGCTTCAGCGTTTACGCGCAATCGGTGACCCCCGCCAAGACGCCGGAACCGGGCGGCCTGGCGCTGACCCGCATCGACCGCGTCCCGCCCGAAGGCTACGACACGGTGTTCGCCCAGGGCGGCGTGGTGCTGCTGCGCCGGCAGCTGCCATGATGAGCCGCAGCACCACGCTGCTCGCGCTCATCGCCGTCGCGCTGACGGCCTACCGCGCGTGGATAATCCACCATCTGGGGATCGACCCCTACGTCGATGAAGCCTACTACTGGGGCTGGTCCCGCGCGCTGGACTGGGGCTACTACTCCAAGCCGCCGGTGATCGCAGCGATGATCGCGGCGTCCGAAGCGCTCCTCGGCCACACGCTGCTGGCCCTCAAATTGCCGGCCTTGCTGAGCTACCCGGTTGCCGCGTTCCTGATCAACGCCGTCGGCACCCGGTTGTTCGCGCCGCGGGTCGGGTTCTGGAGTGCGCTGGCATTCCTCACCTTGCCGCTGGTGTCGACGCTCGGGCTGTTCGTATCCACCGACGCGCCGCTGCTGATGTTCTGGGCGCTGGGGATGTGGGCGCTGGTGCGCGCGCTCGAATCTGCAGCATGGCGTCACTGGCTGGTGGTCGGCGTGGCGCTCGGCCTGGGGCTGATGTCGAAGTACACCATGGCGGCCTTCGCCGGCTCGGCCCTGCTGGTAATGCTGGCGCAACCGGCCGGGCGCCGCCAGTTGCTGACCTTGCGCCCATGGGCGGCGCTGGCGCTCGGCATCGCGATCTTTGCGCCGAACATCGGGTGGAACATCGAGCACGATTTTCCGACCTTCCGCCACACCGCCGAGATCACGCGGCTGGAGTCGCGCGGCTGGGCACCGGGCGAGCTGGTGGAGTTCATCGGCGCGCAGTGGCTGTCCTTCGGCCCGGTGCTGACCCTCGGGCTGCTGTGGGCGATCTTGCGCCTGCACCGGCTCTGGTACCAGAGCGCTTATCGGACCCTGTTTCTGCTGTCGCTGCCGCTGCTGCTGCTGGTCTGCGCCCAGGCGCTGACCGGCCGCGCCAATGGCAACTGGGCTGCGCCGGTGTTTGTGGCTGCCTGCGTGCTGGTACCGGCGAGCCTGTTCGACGCCGGGCGTCGGCGCCTGCTGGTGGTGGCGGTGGGGCTCAACTTTGCACTTGGCATGGCGGTCTATCACTGGCCCGATATCGCCCGCTTCGGCGGCATCGCGCTGAGCGCCAAGAACGATCCGTACAAGCGCGCCCGCGGCTGGTCGGCGCTCAATGATGGCGTCGCACCGTTTGTGGCACAGTATCCGGAGGCGATCGTGGTGGCGTCAGACCGCGAACTGCTGGCACAGGCAATCTATCGCCTGGCGCTCACACGCTACGCAAGCTGGAATCCGGCGCAGCATGTCATCGATCACTACCAGCTCACCACAAGCCTGCGCGCCGGCGAGCCGCGACCGGTTCTGTACTTGTCGCGCACCGCGGACATCCCCGCAATCGCTTCGCGTTTTGCGTCGGCCACGCCGCTGGGAGAGGTGCATGTGGCGATTCATCGCGACTTCGATCGCCGTCTGTATCTATTCCTGCTCGAGGGTTTCAAGGGTTACCAATAGACAAAGGCTGTCCGCAGACAGCCTTGTCCCGTGGTCACAGCCTCCGCTCAGCGCGTGGCAAACATGCCCCTGACCGCGGCCTGAAGATCGGCCGGCAGCAGCACCATCTTTGCGTTTTCCGATTCGCCCAGATCGCGCAGCGCCGAGACGTATTTTTCGCCCAGCACGTAGTGCACCGGCACCGCATTGTCGCCCACCGCGGCAGCGATGCGGCGGATGGCTTCTGCCGAGGCTTCGGCCAGCATGACCTGCGCATTGGCGTCGCGCTTGGCCGCCTCGAGCCGCGCTTCGGCCTGCAGCACGGCCGACTGCTTTTCGCCCTCGGCGCGCGTCACCATCGCCTTGCGTTCGCGCTCCGCGGCAGCTTGCATTTCCATGGCCCGCTGCATCGACTCGGACGGGTTGATGTCCTGGATTTCGACCGACTTGACGGTCAGCCCCCAGTCCACGGCTTCGTCGGCAATGCTCTCGCGCAGACGCGCCTTGATCTTGTCGCGCGACGAGAGCGCTTGGTCGAGATCCATCTCGCCTATGATCGAGCGCAGCGTGGTCATGATGAGGTTGCGGATCGCTTCGTTGAAATCGGTAACCCCGTACACCGCCTTCACCGGATCCGTGACCTTGATGAAGGCCACTGCGTTGGTGAGGATCACCGCGTTGTCGCGGGTAATGACCTCTTGCTCCTGAACGTCGAGGATGATGTCCTTGGTCACCAGCCGGTAGGCGATGTCATCGAGATACGGAATGATGATATTGAGGCCCGGCATCAAGGTGCCGTGGTACTTGCCCAGGCGCTGAACAATCCATTCTTCGCCTTGCGGCACCAGACGCACCCCCTTGGCGATGGTGATGACGACAAAAATCAGCACCGCGATCATCACGATCAACAGGTCGGACATGACTCTTCCTTAATGCAGTTTGGCAACCTGAACGTAGCTGCCTTCGACCGAAACGACTTTGACCCGCTCGCCGGCCGCGATTTGCGCATCGGCACGGCAAGCCCATTGCTCGGCACCGAGCACCGGTTTCTGGAAACGGACCTGGCCGGGTTCGTAGGGGGCGACCGCACGCGTGAGCAGGCCGATCTCGCCGATCGCGCCGCCGCTGGTCTGGCCGACATGCGTTTTATGGTGATCGCGGCGAAACACACGAAACCACAACACCGTCAATGCCACCGAAGCCGCCGTCCACAGCAGGATCTGGACGGTGAGTGAAAGACCGGGCGCGAGGAGCATGACGAGGCCGACGAAAACGCCGCCCAACCCGAACCAGATAATGAAAAAGGCGGGGATGGCCAGTTCGCCGAGCATCAGCACGATGCCCAGCACCACCCAATGCCACCAGGCCAGTTCAAATGCCACCGTGTCGTTCCGCGGGCGTCAGATCAGGATTTTCCGCCGGCACTGGTGCTCGCACTGGCCGTGGCTGAGGCTGTGGCGCCGCCGATGTCAACGACCTTCTTCTCGGTGCCGGCGGGCTCGGCGGACTTGACCAGCTTGCCTTCAACCGAGGCGCCGCAGTCCATCTGCAGCTGGCTGTAGGTGATGTTGCCGGTAACCCGGGCATTGGGCTGGAGTTCGAGAAAATGCCCCACCGAGAGATCGCCAATGATCGTCCCATTGACCACCGCGTCGTAGGTCTGCACGCTGCCTTCGATACAACCGAATTCACTCAACACGAGCAGGCCGCGCTCGTCGCCCTTGTTGATGACGTTGCCTTCGACCCGCCCGTCGACGCGCAGGCCGCCGGAAAAAATGACGTCACCGACGATCTCGACATTGTCTGCGATCAGGCTCGATAGCTTGTTCACCTCGATCGACTTGTTCTTCTTTTTCCCGAACATGTGTTCCCTCCGTGTCTGGGATAGTGGCGGATGGCTTGACGATGCACCTCGACGCATCATGACACCGGACTGTTTACGGTTTGCCGTCGGCCTTCTTGAAAAAGTTTAGTTCATCCTTCAGGCGCAAGACTTCGCGATTGAGTTCGGTCACCTGCTTCTCGAGTGCTGCCTGGGTGGCACGCTCAAGCTCTTCGCGCATGCGCGCTTCGTCGACCGCGGCCTTGAGTTGGGCGTTCTCGCGCTCAAGCTCGTCGATCTGCGCCATCGGCGCAACCTGGGCATCGAAGTACTCGACGCTGGCATACGTCACCCCGGCGAGCACCGCAATGATGAGCACCAGCGGCAGCCACACCCGGCGGCGGCGCTCGTTGGCGAGGACAAAAGCTTGCGTGCTGAGCTGCGTCGTCTCAGAGCGTCGTGCAAACAGACCCACGGAATTCAGGAGCCGACGAGATAATGCGACGGATTGACGAATTTCCCGTTTTCGAGAATTTCGAAATGAAGATGAGGACCGGTCGAGCGCCCGGTTGAACCGACACTGGCGATGCGCTGGCCGGGGGTGACGACATCGCCGGGTTTGACGTACAGCTTGGAGGCGTGGGCGTAGCGCGACACCACGCCATTGCCGTGATCGATCTCGATCTTGTTGCCATACTCGCGATGCCAGCCCGCCACGACGACCTTCCCCCCCGCGCTGGCATAGATCGGCGTGCCGCTCGGCGCCGAGAAATCGAGCCCGCTATGAAACGCCTTGCGCCCGGTAAAGGGATCGAAGCGGTTGCCAAAACGGGAACTGCGCCGCGCCTCCTTGACCGGCTCCCGGCTGGGGAAGAGCATGTGCGACAGCTTGCGATCCGCGGCCGCTGCGTCGATGGATTCGAGCACGCTGTCGAGTTGTGCGAGTTGCGCTTCCAGCGAATCGAGCGCCAGTTCCGGGGAGCCGGCGTCGGTGAGCGTATCGCCACGCGTGCCGAGCGGCGGGATCATGGGACCGCCGACCGATCCGGTGGTCGTGGACTTGTCGCCGGGAATCGTCTTCTTGAGGCGCTTTTCGAACGTGTCGATGACGTTGATGCGTTTTGCGAGGGTCTGCGCTTCGGATTCCAGACGGAACAGGCGGCCCGACAACTCGCCGAGGCGGTCGATCAGGAAGCGGCCTTCCGGGGCCTCGTCGACCACGATGAGCGGTTCGACGACTTCCGCCACCTCGACCGGGGATGTGTCGGTTTCCGGTGCACGGGCGAGCCCATAACCGAGCCAGACTCCGCCGGCCAGCGTGAGCAGCATTACGGCCGCAGCACCGAGCAAGAAAGTGCGGCTGTTGATCGAGCGCACTTTTGACTGCGTCAGTACCTTGGCGGAGTGAATGACAACTGCCATCCTGTTGGTCTCCGTCTTGTCCGGTTCACGATCCGGTGGTGAGCCCACCGATTCGCCCGATGTTTCCACAATTCAGGCGTACATGCCTTGCGCCAGAGCAAACAACATGCACCAAATCAACCCGATGCGAGGCCCGCTTCAAACCGCACGAGTCTAACAGGCATCGCGTCGTTGACCAAATAACGGCCGGGCGCGATCAATCTTGACCTGCGCCCGGCCGATGTACGGCGAGAGGTTTGCGGTGCTAGTTGGCGCGATGCGCGGCCAGCTTGAGCCACGTATCGACGACGGTGTCCGGGTTCAGGGACAGGGTCTGAATGCCTTCGTCCATCAGCCACTCGGCAAAATCGGCGTGGTCTGAAGGCCCTTGGCCGCAGATGCCGACATATTTGCCCAACCGGTTGGCGGTCTGGATGGCCATCGAAAGCAGCTTCTTGACTGCCGGGTCGCGCTCGTCAAACGCATGCGCCACCAGACCGGAGTCGCGATCGAGACCGAGCGTGAGCTGGGTCAGGTCGTTGGAGCCGATCGAGAAGCCGTCGAAGACTTGAAGGAAGTCTTCTGCCAGCAAGGCGTTGGACGGAATCTCGCACATCATGATCAGCCGGAGCGCATTCTCGCCGCGCTTGAGGCCGTGCTCGGCGAGCAGATTGACCACCTCGTGCGCCTCTTCGACGTTGCGCACGAAAGGCACCATCAGCTGCACGTTGGTCAGCCCCAGCTCATTGCGCACTTTCTTCATGGCGGCACATTCGAGTTCGAAGCAGTCGCGGAAGCTGTGGGCGATGTAGCGCGATGCGCCACGGAAACCGAGCATCGGGTTTTCTTCTTCCGGCTCGTAGATCTCGCCGCCGAGGAGCTTGCGGTATTCGTTCGACTTGAAGTCCGACAGGCGCACGATCACCGGTTGCGGGTAGAAGGCGGCGGCGATTGTGGACACCCCTTCGACCAGCTTCTCGACGAAGAAGTCGCGCGGCGTGTCGTAACCGCGCGAGCGACGCAGGATCTCGTTGCGCAGGCTGGCCGGCACCTGATCGAGCTCGAGGATCGCCTTCGGGTGGATGCCGATCATGTTGTTGATGACGAACTCCAGCCGCGCCAGGCCAACCCCGGCGTTCGGGATCTGGGCGAACTCGAAGGCCAGTTCGGGATTGCCGACGTTCATCATCACCTTGAGCGGGATATCCGGCAGGTTGCCGGTATCGGTGGTGATGATCTCGAAATCGAGCTTGCCGCGATACACGTAACCGGTATCGCCCTCGGCGCAGGAGACGGTCACCGAATCGCCTTCGTCAAGCACCTCGGTGGCGTTGCCGCAGCCGACGATGGCCGGGATGCCCAGTTCGCGCGCGATGATGGCCGCGTGGCAGGTGCGCCCGCCGCGGTTGGTGACGATGGCGCTGGCGCGCTTCATGACCGGTTCCCAGTTGGGGTCGGTCATGTCGGTGACGAGCACGTCGCCGGGCTGGACGCGATTCATTTCGCTCGCATCGGAAATGATGCGCACCGGGCCGACGCCGATTTTCTGACCGATGGCGCGGCCGTGGGCGAGCGATTTGCCGTACTGCTTGAGGCGGTATTTCTCGAGCACGTGCGCCGACTGGCGGCTCTTCACCGTTTCGGGGCGGGCCTGCAGGATGTAGAGCTTGCCGTCTTCGCCATCCTTGCCCCACTCGATGTCCATCGGACGACCATAGTGCTGCTCGATGATCACCGCGTAGCGCGCCAGTTCGAGCACGTCTTCGTCGTTGAGCGAGAAGCGGTTGCGATCGGCCTCGGGCACGTCGAGCGTGCGTACCGACTTGCCGGCTTGATTGGTGTCGGTAAACACCATCTTGATCAGTTTGGAGCCGAGGTTGCGGCGAATCACCGCCGGGCGCCCCTGCGCCAGCGTGGCCTTGTGGACGTAGAACTCGTCAGGATTCACCGCGCCCTGCACCACGGTTTCGCCGAGGCCGTAGGACGCGGTGATGAACACCACTTCCTTGAAACCGGACTCGGTGTCGAGCGAGAACATCACCCCGGATGCGCCGGTGTCAGAGCGCACCATGCGCTGCACGCCGGCCGACAAGGCCACTTCGGCGTGGGCAAACCCCTTGTGCACGCGATACGCGATCGCGCGGTCGTTGTACAGCGAGGCGAACACCTCCTTGATGGCGTGGAGGATGTTTTCATAGCCATGAATGTTCAGGAAGCTTTCCTGCTGGCCGGCGAACGACGCGTCCGGCAGGTCTTCGGCCGTTGCCGAGGAGCGCACCGCGAAGCTGCCCTCGCCTTCGGCGGTGATTTTTTCGTAGGCCGCCTTGATCTCGCTCTCGAGCTTGGCCGGAAACGGCAGGTCCACGATCCACTGCCGGATCTCGGCGCCGGTCTTGGCCAGTGCCAGGACGTCATCGACGTTGAGTGCATCGAGCGTGGCGTTGATGCGCTCGGCAAGGCCCTGATGCGCCAGAAACTCGCGGTAGGCTTCCGCGGTCGTGGCAAAACCGCCGGGGACGCGTACACTGGACGGCAGCTGGCTGATCATCTCGCCAAGCGATGCATTTTTCCCGCCCACATGCTCGACGTCCGACATGCGCAGCTCTTCAAACGGGATAACGTAACGGCTCATAAAATGGCTTCCAGAATGGTTTGAGAAAAATCAAACCGACAGTTTATAAAGAAATGCTGCTTCGCCGCAAAGCGGGGTAAACCCAATGATCTCACAACGAAACACACCATGAACGAGAACCCCACCCGCACCGTGTTCTTTATCTCGGACGGCACCGGCATCACCGCCGAGACGCTCGGCCACAGCCTGCTGGCCCAGTTTCCCGAAATGCGCTTCAAGCAGGTGCGCCTGCCGTTCGTCGATTCGGTGACCAAGGCGCGCGATTGCGCGACCCGCATCCGCACCGCCGGCAAGGAAGACGGCGCCCGACCGATCGTCATCAACTCGCTGGTCGAGCCCGACGTGGTGGCCGCGCTGCGCCACGCCGACGCACTGTTCCTCGACCTGTTCGAGCGCTTCATCGAACCGCTCGAAAACGAACTCGGCCAACGCTCGACGCACACCGTGGGGCGTTTTCACGGCATTGCCGACAGCCTCGACTACAAGGACCGCATCGAAGCGATCAACTTCACGCTGGCCCACGACGACGGCGTCTCGCACGCCGAGCTCGAAGCCGCCGACGTGATCCTGGTCGGCGTCTCGCGCTCGGGCAAAACCCCCACCAGCCTCTATCTGGCGATGCAGTTCGGCGTCAAGGCGGCCAACTATCCGCTGATCCCCGAAGACTTCGAGCGCAATAAGCTGCCGACCGAACTGCACAAATACCGGCGCAAGCTCTTCGGCCTGACGATCAGCCCCGAGCGCCTGGCCCAGATCCGCCAGGAGCGGCGCCCCGACAGCACCTACGCTGACCTCGACAACTGCCGCTTCGAGATCGACATGGCACAGCGCCTGATGCAACGCGAACACATTCCATGGCTCGACTCGACCGCCCGCTCGATCGAGGAGATCTCCACCAAGATCATGCAGGACGTGCACCTCAACAAGCGCGGCTATTGACGCTGCAGGGCCGCGCGCCGCGGCCTTGTGTACAATGCGCCGCCTCGACTCACCGGCAGCCCCTGCCGCTGTCGCACCGGACTGAACACATGAAACGCTCTCGCACCAAACGTCGTGGCGGCCTCGGGGCCGACGCCGAACGTCTCGTCTGGCTGGCCACCGGGCTGGCCGAATCGGGCAGCCGGGCCGAAGACAGGTTCTGGGAAAAACACCTCACCACGCTGATCGACCAACTCCTCGACGACGGCGATGAAGACCCCATCAACGACGCCCTCGACCACCTCTACACCGCCAGCATCACGGCCTACGACGAGCTCGCCGATTTCGTCGAATCCCGCGCCGAGAACGCCGGCCGCGCACGCGAGGACGAAGACATCGTGCTCGTCGCCGCGCCGCTGCTCGCGTGGTCGCGCTACCGCATTCCGTCGTCGCAGATCCCGGCTGCCGTGGTGGCCAACCTGCGTGTCCACCTGCAGGCCCACATCCTCGCCGACGGCGTACGCCTGGCGGTCGCCGACTACCTGTTCAGCCCCGACCACCTGCCCGTCGGCTACTGCAACACCGCGCGTTTCGCGCAAACGCTCGGCGAAGCTGCGCTCGACGACCAGGACCTGTCGATCGACGCCGGCGAGCTGCCCGAAACCACGCATTTCCTGTCCGACACGCGCTACCTCCTGTTTGCCGTGGCGGCACCGCGCGGAACGCCGATGTTCCGCTGGCAGGAAAGCGGCGGCGATCGCGAAACCGCGCTCACCCAATGGCGCAACCAGGGCGGCGCGTGCCTGATGCCGATGCTGCCGGGCTGCGCCGTCGACGTGGTGCTGCCCGACGCCTACTTCGCCGCCTCGCGCAGCGTCGACCGCGCCAGCCGCGACTACGCGGTGCGCGCCTCGGTGGCCTTTCTGGGGACCACCCTGGAAGTGCCGGCGAGCGGTTTGCGCGCGGTGGTGGCGCCATTCCACGACCGCCAACTCGAAGAGTTCCGCATCGGCATTACGCTGCGCGACAAGCCGCAGGTCATCCACGGCATCGTCTGGCCGCTGCTCGGTGCGGAAGACGAAAACAGCGATGTCGCGCTGCAGATCGACGCCGCGCTGCGCGAGTGCGGCGTCACCGACATCGTCACCCTTCATCACCGCTTCCCGATGGAATATTGCGACGACTGCGGCTCGCCGCTCTACCCCTCTCCCGACGGCGAAGCGGTGCACGCCGAGCTGCCCGACGATGAGGGCGAGCCGGTACCGCGCCACCTGCACTGACACCGCTGCGCGCGCCGCGCGACTCAAGTTCACCCCGCCACCGGACGTTTAAGCTTGAGACAAATCGTCGCGACAAAAACAAACCCGCGAGCGGGGTGGAGACACAGCATGGATTCAGTTCTGCAGCGCCTGCGCCAGGCGTCGGTGTGTTTGGCATTGGCCCTCGGCCCGACCTTGGCCAGCGCGGCCGACATCGTCATCGGCCAGGTAGCCCCGCTCACCGGCGTGCTGGCGCCCACCGGCAACGGCGTCAAACTCGGCATCGAAGCCTACTTCGCCCGCGTGAACGCACAGGGCGGCATCCGTGGCAGCACGCTGCGCCTGGTCAGCCGCGACGATGGCTACAAAGTGGCCGAAACGCTCAAACAGACGCGTGAACTGCTGGCGAGCGAGAAGCCGCTGGCGCTGGTCGGGCTGGTCGGCACCGGCAACGTCACCGCGCTGCACACCGACGGCATGCTCGAAAAGGAAGGGATCGCGCTGGTCGGCGTGCGCTCCGGCGCAATGGCGCTGCGCGAGCCCGTGCCGCCAACCATCTTCCATACCCGCGCCAGCTACGCTGCGGAAGTCCAGCGCATCATCGTGCAGATGCAGAGCATGGGGCTGTCGCGCATTGCGGTGTTCTACCAGAACGACCCCTTCGGCAAGGACGGACTGGCGGCGGCCGAGGCCGGGCTCAAGGCGGCCGGGATGACGCTGGTGGCGACCGGCGCCTACGAAAAAGGCACGACCGAAGTGGGCGAGGCGGTCAAGGCGATCCACGCCGGCGACCCCAACGGCGTGATCATGGTCTCCAACACCGCGGCCTCGGCGGCCTTCGTCAAAGAGATGAGGACGGCGGGCAGTTTTTCGCTGCTGATGGCGGTATCGGTCACCGCCGGGCCCGGCGTCGCCAAACGCATCGGCAACGCGCTCGCCCGCGGTCTCGGCGTGGTCCAGGTGGTGCCCAAGCCGGACTCGGGCGCAGTGCCGATCAGTCGCGAATTGATGGAAGATCTCAAGCGCATCAAATCGGACGAGCCCCCCAACCACACCATCATGGAAGGCTATCTGATGGCCAAGGTGCTGGTTGAGGGCATTCGTCGCGCCGGCGAGAACCAGCGCGCGGCAGTGATTGCCGCGCTCAACACGCTCGGCGACTTCGACGCCGGCGGGGTGCGGATTCGCTACTCGCCCACCAACCACGACGGCGCAGACTACACCGACGTGTCGATCCTCGATCGCAGCGGCAAGCTGCTGCGCTGAGGCGCGGACCGGCTCACTCCAGGGTGTCGATGAAGCGGCCGATCGCGCCAATCACCGCTTCGGGCTGGTCGCGATGCGGGCTGTGGCCGCACTGCGCCAGCGCGAGCTGCGTGGCGCCGGGCACCGTCTGCGCGATGACCTCGATCTGGCGCAGCGTCGCGTACTCGTCGTCTTCTCCCTGAATCGCCAGCACCGGGCAGTCGATCGCCGGCAGGCAGGCCTCGATGTTCCAGCTGCGAAATGCGGGCATCAACCAGGTGTCGTTCCACGAATGAAACACCCACCCGGGGTCATCGTGATAGCGCGCCAGCCGGGCCTGCAGGTCGGTTTCTGCCCACGCCGCGCGGGCCGCGCGAATGCCCTCGAGCGTAACCGCCTCGACGAACTCGTGCGGCGCCATCACCACCAGCCCGGCCACCGCGCGGGCCGCCTGCGCGGCGTGTATCAGGGCGATCGACCCGCCGTCGCTGTGCCCCACCAGCACCGGGCGCGCAAGCTGCAGGGTATCGAGCAGCGCCGGCAGCGCCTCAAGCGCTTCGAGATGCAGGTAGTCGACCCCGCGCACCCCGCGCGCCGGGCTTGAGCGACCGTAGCCGGCGCGCGAATACACCACTCCGGCGCAGCCGGTGCGGGCGCACAGCTGCTGCGGGAAATCGCGCCACATGGCGACGCAGCCGAGCCCTTCGTGCACAAACACCAGCGTCGGGCGCGACGCGTCGGTAGCGCCGATGCGAACGATCTCGATCCGGTCCGCGCCGACCTCGACAAAATCGCGTCGTGCCGTCATGCGGGGTGCGTGTCGCGCAGGAAGGTGCTGACGATCTCGATCTGCGTGGCGTCGAGCAGCATCGGCGCGTGACCGACGCCCGGCACCTCCACCAACTGCGCCCGCGGTCCGCGCGCCGCCATCTGGACCGCGGTTTCATGCAGTAGCAGATCGGAGTCGGCGCCGCGGATGACCAGGGTCGGGCACTTGATCGCGTCGTAAGTGGCCCACAGGTCGATGTCCATGCTCAGGGGGGCATTGCGGAAGGGTTCGCCGATGCCCGGATCGTAGACCATCGCCAGCCCGCCCTCGGCCGGCTTGACCGCGTGCGTGGTGAGGTGACGCCACTGCGCATCGGTGAGCGGGCCAAAGGGCGCGCTGATCTCGCGGATGTAGGCCTCGGCGGCATCGAGGTCGGCAAATACCGGCGCCTCGCCCACGTACTCGGCAATCCGCCGGATCGACGCCGCGGTAATCTTCGGCCCGACGTCGTTGAGCACCATGCGCGTGATCGGCGCGCCCGGCAGTGAAGCGATGAGCATGCCGATGAGGCCGCCCATCGAGGTGCCGACCCAATGCACCGCCTCCACGTCTAGGCGCGCGATCAGGGTGATCATGTCGGCGACGTATTGCGGGAAGCCATAGTCGGTCTTGACCGGCAGCCAGTCGCTGCGGCCGCGGCCGACAACATCGGGGCACACGACGCGGTAATCCGCGGCCAGCGCCTCGGCCAGAAAGTCGAAGTCGCGGCCGTTGCGGGTCAGCCCGTGCACGCACATCAGCACGCGCGGATTGGCTTTGTCGCCCCATTCCGTATAGGCCATGCGATGCAGGCCGTGCGCGCCGGCGCATTGCACGGTGCGATGGCGCATGCCCAGCGCGGGCTGCGCCCCCAGCCAGCGATTGAAGGTGTCGAAAAATCCCATGGTGATCGGCTCGATGTGGTGATGACGAATGACATCGAGCATAGCATTGCCACATGCCACTTCGAACCGCGCGGCACTACGGCACGCCATGCCAATAGCGCCGGCGCACCGGTGCCAGCGCCGCCGCGCGCACCCGGTCGGCATCGAACGAGAAGTGCACCGCGCCGTCCCGGTCGGTGCGCCAGGTGCGTGCACCGCTGGCCGCCCAGCGCGCCACCACCGCCTCGACCGGGTGGCCGAACGGATTACCGCGCCCACTGGCAAATACCACCTGCGATGCCCCCACCGCTGCGATAAAGGACCGGCTGGACGACGACTTGCTGCCATGATGCGGCGCCACCACCACCGTGCTCGAAGGCACCGCCCCGGCCGACACCAGCGTCGCCTCGATACCGGACTCGATGTCGCCGGGCAGCAAAAGGCTGCCGCCCGCGCCGCGCACGTGAAGCACGCACGAGCGGTTGTTGTCGCGCGTCAGCCGTGCTCCGGCGGGCGGATGCAGCCACGCAAACGCTACGCCCGACCAGGTCCACGTCGTGCCGGCAGCGCACTGCCCATCGAGCGCCAGCCCGGCGCCATCGACCCCTTCGCCCGCCACGCGGCGGACCACCGGCAGCGCACCCACCACGCTGATTGCGCCGCCGACGTGGTCGTTGTCGCCGTGCGACAGCACCAGCATGTCGAGCTGCCGGGTGGCGGTCGCCCGCAGATACGGCACCACGATGCGCTCGCCGGCGTCGCCACCCCGGTAGTAGGTACGTCCGGTGTCGTAGAGCAGGTCGTGATGGTGCGTGCGCACATGCACCGCGAGGCCCTGCCCGACGTCGATCACGGTGGCCTCGAAGTGCCCGACCGGCGGACGGGCCGGCACCCACAGCAGCATCGGCACCATGGCCAGCGCGCCCAGGATGCGCAGCGGAGTGGCGTGCGGCAGCAGCAGCCACACCCCGCCGGCAACCGCCAGCGCCACCAGCACCTGCGGCGCCTCGCCGTGCGACCAGCTCGCCCACGACCATCCGGCGGCGATCTCAAGTACGTCCATCGCCTGTGCCAGCACCGCCCCGGCGAGCAGAATCGGCCCGTCGGTGCCGCTGAGTACACCGCCCAGCACCCATGGCACCACCGCCACAGTGACCAGTGGAATGGCGACCAGATTGGCCAACGGCGCAACCAGCGACACCGCGCCGAACAGACTCAGCAGCAGCGGCGCGGTGACCAGCGAGATGCCCCACTGCGCGCGCACCAGCCCGCCGACCCGCGACGGCGCCTCGCGCCGCCCGGCGAGCACCAGCACCAGCGCCGCGACCGCGCCAAACGACAGCCAGAATCCGGCTGCCAACACCGCCCACGGGTCGTAGATCACCACCCCGCCGAGCGCCAGAACCAGCACGTGACGCGCCGGCAGCCGACGCGCGCACAGCAGCGCCGCGCTGGCGATCAGCACCATCAGCACCGCACGCGTCACCGGCACCCCAAAACCGGCCAGCGTAGCGTAGGCCAGCGCTGCCAGCGCGGCCGCGCAGATCGCCGCGCGCTGGGCCGGCAGGCGCAAGGCCAGGGCCGGAATGCGGCGCCACAGCCCGCCCGCCAGCACCCCCGCGAGCCCGGCAACGATCGACACATGAAGACCGGAGATGGCGACCAGATGCGCGGTGCCGGTCGCGCGCAGGATGTGCCACTGCGCCGCGTCGATGCCGCCCTGATCGCCCACCGCCATCGCCGTTACCAGCGCGGCCGTCGGGGGGTCGAGGAGGGTGGCGATGCGCGCACGGATGCGATCGCGAACGGCGTCGATGCGTTCGCCCGGCCCGCGCGTGCCGCCGGGCACCAGCGCCCCGCCACGCACGTAGGCGCCACCGCCAACCCCCCGCGCGAACTGCCAGCCGGCGTAGTCGAAACCGCCGGGGTTGAAGTTGCTGTGGTGCCGGCGCAAGCGCAGCGTCAGCGTCAGCCGCTGCCCCGGACCGAACGCCGGCACCGGCTGCGCGTCGCCCCGCGCGGGATACCAGCTCACCGCCAGCTGCGCCGGCAACGGCACGCTGGCAGGCTCGGGCCGAAACCCGAAGCGCACGCCCGCGCCGCTGCGCTGCGGCAAGCCGACAACCTGCCCGGTGAGCGCCAGGGTCTGCGTATCGAGCGCCGGCGCGAGCAGATCGTCCACCCGCGACTGCGCCCGCAGCGTGGTGTAGAGCATCCCCGCGACGAGTGCGATGGCGACGCCCAGCAGCGCCTGCGTCGGCCGATGGCGCGGACGCCCGGCGATACGCAGCGCCGTGGCCAGCGCGGCGATCGCGCCGAGCAGCAGCGAGTTCGGCAGCGTGTCCGAGTGCTGCACCAGCAGAACCCCGCACAGCATCGCCAGTATTGCCATTTGCATAAATGGCGACTCTACCCGTGCAGGGTCTTTTCGGCCAGCGCCCCGAGCGCACCGATTTCATCAAGCGACGCGCCAGCGGATAGAATGCGCCGACAACACCATGCGCAAATTCCTCAAACGCAAACTCCCGGACCCTGCCAGCGTCGCCGCCAATCCATGGCTGCGTCCCTTTGCCTCCACCCTGCTGCATCCGCGGCTGTGGCACCTGAACCGTCATTCAGCGGCCGGCGCGGTGGCGGTGGGGCTTTACTGCGGGCTGATTCCGGGGCCATTCCAGATGCTCGGCGCGGCGCTGGGCTGCGTGCTGTTCCGGGTCAATCTGCCGCTGGCCTTGCTGGCGACGCTCTATACCAATCCCTTCACCATCGTCCCGCTCTACCTCGCGGCCTATACGCTGGGCGACTGGTTGATCGGCAACGGCGGCCAGTTCGTCGCCCCGCCGGACCTCGGCGCGATGCCGCTTGCCGAGTGGTCGATGGCGCTGTGGCAGTGGATGGTCGGCCTCGGCAGGCCGCTGGTGGTGGGCTTGCTGCTGATGGCCAACGGGCTTGCGGCGGCGGGCTATTTCGGCGTGCGCGCCGGATGGCGCTGGTACCTTGTGCGCGCCTGGCGGACGCGCCGGGCGCGACGCAAAAAGGGCGACCCGGCGGGCCGCCCCGAATCACGACAATAGCGCGCGACCGGCCACTACACCTTGAAGCGCGACACCTCGTCGCGCAGCGACGCAGCGAGGCGTTCGAGCTGAACCGCGGTGTTCGCGGTCTCCTTGACGGCCACGCTGTTGCGCTCGCTCATCTGGGCGATGGCTTCCACATTGCGCGCGATGTCGGTGCTGGCCGCGCTCTGCTCGCGCAAGGCATGCGAGATGTCGCTGACCGACTCGACCACACTCTTTGCGCCGGCATTGATCTGCTCCATCGACTTGCCGGCGAGGGTGGTCAGGTCGACCCCCTGACGCACCCGCTCGACGCCCTGCTCCATCGTCGATACCGCGCGCTGGGTGCCGCCCTGAATGCTCTCGACCATGTCGGTGATCTCGTGCGTCGCGTTGGCGGTACGCTCGGCGAGCTTGCGTACCTCGTCGGCCACCACCGCAAAGCCGCGTCCGCTTTCCCCGGCGCGCGCAGCCTCGATGGCGGCATTGAGCGCCAGCAGATTGGTTTGTTCGGCGATCTCGCTGATCGCATTGACGATGGTCGAGATCCGGCCGGACTGCTCGCCCAGCGCGCGGATCACCACCGCCGCCTGATTCACCGTCTCGGCGATGCGCTCCATCTCATCGACCGATTTGCGCACCACCTCGCCGCCCTCCGACGCCAGATCGCCCGAGTTGCGGCTCTTGTCGGACGCGGCATTGGCGTGGCGCGAGATCTCGTCGATGCCGACCGTCATTTCCTCGATCGCCGCGGCCATGCTCGAAGCCGACTCGCTTTGCCGGGCCGAGCCATCGGCGACCTCCGACGAGGCGCTCGACATGCGTCCGGCCGCGGCGCCCAGCTCCTCGGCGCTACGCTTGACCTGCGCAATGATGGTGCGCAGATTGCCCGACATGGTGTTGAACTGGTCCGCCACCGCGGACAGTTCGTCGCGCGCAGAGAAGCTGACCCGCGCCGTGTAATCGCCGCTGGCAAGCTGCGCGGCGCCGGCGGTCAGCTCTTTCACCGAACCGACAATCGAGCAGTACATGCCGCCGATCAGATAGCCGACCAGTATCAGCGCCAGCGCCGCCACGCCGATATCGAACATCAGCGTGCGCTGCAGCCCGTCATGGCGCTCCGCCAGCAAACCCGCTACCGCGGGGTGAATGGTGGCATTGGCGTGTTCCAGCACACCGCTGATGGCCTTGGTGCCCACGGCAAAGAACGCCGCCGGCGCGGCCTCGAAGCGCTGTTCGATGATTTCACGCTCGGCAATCGCCACCACGGCCTCGAAGCCTTCGGTGATGTCCTTCTGTGCCTTCGACAAGGCGTCGGCCAGCGCCGGGTTGTAGCGTGTCGCCCGCGCCAGCCGGTCGACCATCGCGGCGTGGGTGACCGCGAGTTGCGCCAGTTGGCGGGTCAGCGCCTTTTCGTCATCGAGGGTGAGTACCCCCCGCGCCAGAATGCCGGTACCGAAACCACGCAGCCGGCCGAGCCGCTCCGACATCTCCGGCGCCTCGCGCAGCAGGATGGAAATCAGGTTGGAAGAGGCCGCGTCGGGGTCGAAGGCCAGGCTCGAAGCCGTGCCCACATCCACGATCAGGCTCAGCATGTCCTTGACCATTGCCGTGTGGGCGCTGAAGTTGGCGCCCCGCTCGGCTGGCGTGCCGGCCTTGAGCGCCGGCCACTGCGCCTTCACGTCGGACCACGTGGCGTCGAGCCCAAAGCCTGCGCCGGTGCTGCCCAGGGCCGTGCTCAGCGTGTCGACGGCGGTATCGAGCGCAGCCGCCTTGGCCGCCACTTTGGGCGTCAGGCTGGCGTCGCCGCCGAGCATGCCGGCGGTCATGCCGCGGTGCTGCTGCATCAGCGTAAGCACGCCCATCGACGGCGTCAGCACCGCCAGCCCGGCCTGTTCGCGTTCGACAAACGACAAGGCGTCGTTCGACTGGATGTAGATCTGCGCCATCAATACCGCCGACGCGCCAAGCGCGATCACACAGATCAGCAGAAATTTCGTGGTGTAGCGGAGCTGATTGAGCAGCAACACCGCCGGCCTGAAGATCGCTTTCATTACACCCCTCCGTCAGGGCAGGCAAAAGACAGGCACATGCGCCCGCTGTCCCCACTGTATGACGGTCTGCTGCAATGCAAACTTTAGTGCGAATTGATGCCGCTGGCGCCGCCTCCCCGGGGCGGGGTGCGGGATGATCAACCGTCTCTCAGGTGGCCGTCTTCGAGCACCCGCGTTTGCCCGACGCGGCGGGCGAGCGCCATGTCGTGGGTGACGATGATGAAACTGGTTGCCTGCGCGGCATTCAGCTCGAGCATCAGGTCGAACACCGCCGCGGCGGTCTTGCTGTCGAGGTTGCCGGTCGGCTCGTCGGCCAGCACACAGGCCGGCGCGGTGACCAGCGCGCGCGCGATCGCCGCCCGCTGGCGCTCACCGCCGGACAACTCGCCGGGGGCATGGTCCAGGCGGTGCCCCAGACCGACGCGAGCGAGCATCGCTGCCGCGCGTTCGTCAGCCTCGGCCTTGAGCATGCGGCGGATGTACAGCGGCATCGCCACATTCTCCAGCGCCGAGAATTCCGGCAACAGGTGATGAAACTGGTAGACGAAACCCAGCTGGTGGTTGCGCAGGCGCCCGCGGGCGCTCTCCGACAGGCGCGACACGTCTTGCCCGGCCAGCTGCACGGTCCCCGCGCTGGGCATGTCGAGCCCGCCGAGCAGGTGCAGCAAGGTGCTCTTGCCCGAGCCCGATGCACCAACGATGGCACAGCGCTCGCCGGGTGCCACGCGCAGGTCGACCCCGCGCAACACCTCCACCGCATCGGCGCCTTCGCGAAAGCGCTTGACCAGCCCCTGACAGGCGAGCACCGGCGTGATGGCATCACTCATAGCGCAACGCCTCCGCCGGATTGACCTGCGCACCGCGCCAGCTCGGATACAGCGTGGCGACCAGCGTCAGCACGAAGGACACCGCGGTGATGGTGATCACGTCGCTGGAGAGTACTTGCGAGGGCATCTCGTTGATGTAATAGATTTCCTTGTTCCACAGCGCGGTGCCGAGCACGGTTTCCAGCGCCGGAATGACCACGTCGAGGTGGGTCGCCAGCGCAATCCCGCCCACCACCCCGGCGATCAGCCCGACCACTCCGATGATCGCCCCCTGGAGCACGAAAATCGCCATGATCGCGCCCCGGCTGGCGCCCAGGGTGCGCAGGATGGCGATGTCGGCGGTCTTCTCCTGCACAGCCATCACCAGCGTGGACACGATGTTGAAGGCCGCGACGGCGACGATCAGGAACAGGATGATGGCCATCATCTTTTTCTCCAGCGCCACCGCGCGGAAAAAATTGGCGTGGCTGCCGGTCCAGTCCGACAGCAAGGTGTCGGTGTCGAAGCGTGCGGCCAGTTCGCGAACCACGCGCGGCGCGGCGAACAGGTCGTCGAGCTTGAGACGCACCCCGCTCACCCCGTCGCCCATGCGATACAGCACCTGCGCATCGCGCATGTGGATCAGCGCCAGCCCGGAGTCGAACTCGAACATGCCGGCCTCGAAGATGCCGACCACCGTGAATTGCTTCAGCCGCGGCAGCACCGCCGCCGGGGTGACCAGCCCCTGCGGCGCGATCAGCGTCACCTTGTCGCCCGGCCGCACGCGCAGCGCCTGCGCCAGCTCGAGCCCGAGCACGATGCCGAAGGCGCCGGGCTGGAGTTCCGTCAGCGCGCCGACCTTCATCGTCCGGCCAAAGTCGGCGACCGTGTTTTCGGCCTCGGGCAGGATCCCGCGCACCATCGCGCCGCGCACGTTCTGGTCGAAGGACAGCATCCCCTGCGCCTGCACGAAGGGCGCGGTGCCGATCACGTCGGGATGGCCGGCGGCGGTCTGGGCGGCCTGCTGCCAGTTCGTCATGTCGCCATTCACGGCCGTGAGCTGGGCATGCGAAGCCACGCCGAGGATGCGCGTGCGCAGCTCCTCCTGAAAACCGTTCATCACCGACAGCACGGTAATCAGCGCCGCCACGCCCAGCGCGATGCCGAGCATGGAGACCAGCGAGATGAAGGAAATAAAGCGATTGCGCCCTTGCGCGCGTTTGCGCGAGCGGGTGTAGCGCAAGCCAATCAGCGTTTCGTATCGCATCTGCCGCGAACCAGAATCCTCAAGCCCGCCATTGTGCCCAAAGTCCTCCGCCAACGCGACGCGGCGCACCCCGAGCGCCGACGCGAGCCCTGCCCCGGCACCCCGCGCGTGATAAAATCGCGCTTCGCCACATCACCCGAACATCATGCATCTACACCTCGTCATCCCCGGATTGCTGTGGCCCAGCGAGCAGGCACGCGGCTTTGCCGACGCGCTTCCGCTGCCGGCGCTGACCCTGCTGCTGGGGCGCGGCCAGACCCGCCGCCAGCACGCCGAGTCGCCCGAACAGGCGTGGCGCCGGATCTTCAAACTCGCCCCGGAAACCGCCGCCGATGCATCGCTGCGCCGGCTGGGCGAAGACGACGGCCTGCGCGAAACCGACACCGTGATGTGCGCCGACCCGGTGCACCTGCACTTCGCCCGCGAACACCTGTTGCTCGCCGACGCCTCGGAGCTCGACATCCGCGACGACGAAGCACAAACCCTGGTGGCCAGCCTCAACGATGTCTTCGGCGACATCGGCCGCTTTGAAGCGCCGGCACCGGCGCGCTGGTACCTCTACCCGGCCACGCTGCCCACCGCGCGCTTCTCGCCACTGGGCGACGTCACCAGCCGGCCGGTCGCGCACTTCATGCCCAGCGGCGAAGACGCCGCGATGTGGCAGCGCACGATGAACGAGATCCAGATCCACTTTCACAACCACCCGCTCAACGCCGAACGCGAAGCGCGCGGCCGGCGGGCCATCAACAGCGTGTGGCTGTGGGGTGCAGGCAGCCTCCCGCCGAGCCTCAACGCGCCCGCCCCGGCGCTGGTGATGCACTCGCCGCTGGCCTGCGGGCTGGCACGCGCGGCGGGCGTCGAGCCCACCGCTGCGGCGGCGTTTGCCGCGCTCAAGGCCGGCGACACGCTGGTCGAGCTCGACACCCTGCTGGGCGCCAGCCGCTATCTCGACCTCGAACCGTGGCAGGCCGCGCTGATCCAGCTCGAAGCCGACTGGTTCGCGCCCGCGCTCGCCGCCCTGCGCGGGCGCCGCCTCAGCCGCCTCACCCTCAGCGTGCCGGACGAGCGCGGCAGTCTGAGCGTCGACGTCACCCCGTCGCGGCTGCTCCAGTTCTGGCGCCGCCTCGAATCGCTCGAAGCCTTCACCATCGTCAACCGCCTATGACCCGCATCGCCCCCCGCTCCGCCGACCCCGCCACCGTGCGCCGACTCACCGACGGCGGCCTGCACCCGGCGCTGGCGCGCATCTACGCCGCGCGCGGCATCAAGGCCGGCAGCGAGCTCGACGACGGACTGGCGGGGCTGATTCCGCCGTCGCGGCTGCGCGGCGTGGCCGACGCCGCCACGCTGCTCGCCGACGCCATCGAGGCCGACGCGAAGATGCTGATCGTGGCCGACTACGACTGCGACGGCGCCACCGCCTGCGCGGTCGGGGTGCGCGGCCTGCGGGCGATGGGCGCGCGGGTCGACTACATCGTGCCCAACCGCTTCGAATACGGCTACGGCCTCACCCCCGCCATCGTCGAACTCGCCGCCACGCGCGAACCCGAAGTGCTCATCACCGTCGACAACGGCATCGCCAGCGTCGAGGGCGTCGCCGCCGCGCAGGCGATGGGCATGACCACCGTCATCACCGACCACCACCTGCCCGGCGACACGCTGCCCGCGGCCGACGTGATCGTGAACCCCAACCAGCCCGGCTGCACCTTTCCGAGCAAGGCGCTGGCCGGCGTCGGGGTGATGTTCTACACCCTGCTTGCGCTGCGCGCCGAGTTGCGCCAGCGCGGCGCGTTTGCCGACGGCAAGGGGCCCAACCTCGCCACCCTGCTCGATCTGGTCGCGCTGGGCACGGTGGCCGACGTGGTGCCGCTCGACCGCAACAACCGCATTCTGGTGTCGCAGGGGCTGGCGCGGATGCGCGCCGGGCAGATGTGTCCCGGCATCCGCGCGCTGTTCTCCGCGGCCGGACGCGAGCCCGCCCGCGCCAGCACCTTCGACATGGGCTTCGGCCTCGGCCCGCGCCTCAACGCCGCCGGCCGGCTGGCCGACATGCATCTGGGCATCGAGTGTTTGATCACCGACGACATGGCGCACGCGCTCAACATCGCGCAGGAGCTCGACCGCCTCAACCGCGAGCGGCGCAGCATCGAGGCCGACATGCAGGCCGACGCGCTGGCCGCGCTCGACCGCTTCGACCCCGGCGAGCAAGCCAGCATCTGCCTGTTCGAACCCGAATGGCACCAGGGCGTCATCGGCATCGTCGCCGGGCGCATCAAGGAGCGCTTTCACCGCCCGGTGATCGCCTTCGCCGCCGGTGACGAAGGCCAGCTCAAGGGCTCGGGCCGCTCCATCCCCGGCCTGCACCTGCGCGACGCGCTCGATCTGGTGAGCAAGCAGGCGCCGGATCTGATCCTCAAGTTCGGCGGGCACGCGATGGCCGCCGGGCTGACCATCGGCGAGGCCGATCTGGCGCGCTTCAGCGCCATTTTCGAAGCCGTCGTCACCGCGCTGATCAACCCCGCCGACCTCACCCGACGCATCGAAACCGACGGCGCGCTCGAATCCGGCTACATGACGCTCGACATGGCGCGCGCCATCGAGCAAGCGATCTGGGGGCAGGGTTTTCCGGTGCCGGTGTTCAACGACGTGTTCACGGTCGAAAACCAGCGCCTGCTCAAGGACCGCCACCTCAAGCTCGCCCTGCGCAAGGGCAGCGCACGCTTCGAAGCCATCTTCTTCAACCACGCCGACCCCGCCCCGGCCACCGTGCACGCCGCCTACCGGCTGTCGGTGAACGAGTACAACGGGGTCAGCCGGGTGCAGCTCATGCTCGAACACCTCGAACCGGCCTGAGGACAGCGACATGGCACAACGACTGCGTCAGCAGGTGCGCATTGTGGTCGACGGCACCATCGCCCTCGGCCCCGGCAAGGCGCAGCTGCTCGAAGCCATCGGCCGCCACGGCTCGATCTCCGCCGCCGCGCGCGAGATGGGCATGTCCTACACCCGCGCGTGGTCGCTGGTCGCCGACATGAACCGCTGCTTCACCACCGTGCTGGTGCACACCGCCACCGGCGGCAAACGTGGCGGCGGCGCCACCATTACACCTGCCGGCGAAACCGTGCTCGCGCACTACCGCGCGATGGAAGCCGCCGCCGCCGCGGCCACCGCCGACGCCTTCGAGGCGCTGCGCCCGCTGCTGCGCGACACGCTCGACACCTGAGCCCCGGCGTCGCCCGACGCCCGCCCGGCGGCCATCACGCGGCATAAATTCCGCCGCCGTGCCATCAAGTTGAATGGCTCGCCTGCCGCTAATTGTCGGTGACAACCGCCACTAGGCCTGCGCGCGACCGACCATGACGCCCGAGTTTGCCGATCACCCGCAACGACTTGCGCTGGCATTGCAATGCCAGGCGCGGGTGCTGTCGCGCCCGCGCCTGGCCGAAGCCGCCACCGCGCTGGCCACCGAACTCGCCACCGGGCTGGGCGCCCGCGCGGTGCACATTGCCCTGCACGATGGTGGCCGCAGCCACCTCGTCGGCAGCGCCCACGGCGACCCCGACGCCCGCTTTGACACCGCCGAAGCCGCGCTCGGAGCCGCCATTGACGAAGCCGTCGATCAGGGCTGCGCGGTGTGCTTTCCGGCCGACCCGGCGTGCATCGAAGTGAGCCGCGCCCACGCCGTGCTGTCGCAGGCCCACGCCGCGTGGGTGCTCACCGTGCCGATGGCCGAGGGCGACGCCCTCGTCGGCGCGCTGCTGATCGAGCGCGACCTCGACGCCCCGCTCAGCGCCGAGGCCATCGCGCTGGTCGAGCACGTCGGCGCCCTCGCCGCACCGGTGCTCACCCGCCTCGCGGCCGACGCCGCGCCGCTGCACCGCCGCCTCGCGCCCGCGCGGCGCGGGGCGCGCGGGCCGCTCATGGCCTCGACCCGCGCCGCCGCGGTCGCACTGCTGGTCGTGCTCGCCGCGGCGCTGTGGATTCCGCTGCGCCGCCGCCTGCGCAGCGAACTGGCGCAGCACGACAACGCCTTCTCGGCCGCGCTGGCCCTCGCCGAACGCGGCCAGTTTGTGGTCGAACGCGCCCGCGCCGACGAAGCCCGCGCACGCATCGCCCTGATCGACCACCAGCTCGAACGCGGACTGATCCGCGCGCCGATGGCGGCCGTGGTCCTCACCGGCGACCTCGACCAGTCGCAGGGCGCGCCGGTCGAGCGCGGCGAGGTGCTGCTGGTGCTCGCCCCCCGGGCGCGCTATCGGCTGATGATCGAGGTCGACGCGCGCGACGTGCGCCAGCTCGCCCCCGGCGCCAGCGGCCAGGTCGCGCTCGCCGCGCTGCCCGGCACGCCGGTCGATTTCCGCGTCACCCGGATCATGCCGGTGACCACCGAACACAACGGCCGCCATTACGTCGAGGCCGAAGCGCGGCTCGACGCCCCGCCCGACCTCCTCCAGCCCGGCATGCGCGGCTACGCCCGCATCGACGCCGGCCGCGCACCGCTGGCAACCCAGCTCAGCGCCCGCGTGCGGCAGTGGCTGCGCCTCAAGACCTGGGCCTGGTTCGGGTTATGAACGACGCCCTCTACAGCCCACTGTGGCATGAAGTGGCCGCGCTGCGACCGGCGCTGCGGGCGACCGTGCACTGCCGGCGAATGAGCGCCCGCGGCGAAGCGTGGCAACTCCTCAGCGCCCCCGAATCGCGCCAGCAGCTGCGCATCAACGCCGCCGCATGGCGCCTGATCGGCTGCCTCGACGGCACGCGTTCGCTCGACACGCTGTGGCACGCGCTGGTCGAACGCTTCGGCGACGCCGCGCCGAGCCAGCCCGAAGTGCTCGACCTGCTGGCCCAGCTCAGCGCCGCCGGCTTTCTGCGCGCCGACGTCCTCCCCGACCTGCCCGCCCAGTTCGACGCCGCCGCCGAGCGCGAGCGCAAGCGCCGCCGCGCCGCGCTCAGCCCGCTGGCCGTGCGGGTGCGCCTGTTCGACCCCGGCGCGCTGCTCGACGCGCTGCTGCCGCACTGCCGCGCGCTGTTCTCACCGCTGGCCCTCGCGCTGTGGGTGGCGGCGGTGCTGGTCACCGCGCTGGTCGCCCTGAGCGAATCGTCGGCCCTCGCGGTCGCCGTCGCCGACAGCACCCGCGCGCCGCGTTTCGTGCTCATCGCGTGGATGGTCTATCCGCTGATGAAAGCGCTCCACGAGCTGGCCCACGGCCTCGCCATCCGCCATTGGGGCGGGCGCGTGGCCAACGCCGGGTTCACGCTGCTGGTGCTGGTGCCGGTGCCCTACGTCGACGCTTCCGCCGCCAACGCCTTCGACCGCCCGCGCCGCATCGCGGTCAGCGCCGCGGGGGTGATGTGCGAGCTGATCATCGCCGCCGCCGCCTTCTGGCTGTGGCTGGCGGTGGCGCCGGGGGCGGTGCGCGACATTGCCCTCACCGCCTTCTTCATCGGCGCGCTCTCGTCCTTGCTGGTGAACGGCAATCCGCTGCTGCGCTTCG
>JAGRFQ010000105.1 GCA_020445945.1 Rhodocyclaceae bacterium | reverse complement strand
CGTCACCATCGACCTGCCGGCCTCGCTGGCGGTGCGCCTGCCAGTGCCCTTCCGCGGCGCCGAGCGGGTGGTGTTCTCGCTCAACGCCAGTCCGAGCGAATTCTCGTTCAGCGTCACCGTCAATGCCGTGCCGCATGTGCGCATCATCGCCCGCGCCAGCATGACCACCGAGGGCCGCGGCGCGGCCGGGCTGACGGTGCAGACCACGCGCACCGTGTGCCGGGCGGTGGACCCGGCCGCCGCGCGCTCGGCGCTGCAGGCAGCCGGCACGCGGCTGCGCGATGCCATCCAGGCGGTGCAGACCCCGCCCGCGCCCGACCCCGAGGCCAGCGAACTGTCGCGCACCTTCGCCCCGCAGGCGCGCTACGCCGAGGTGGTCGCCGCCATCGCCAATGTGCACTCCGAGATCGAGCGCGTCGGCGCGCCCTGCCGCGAGGTGCCGGTGGCCGAATTCGAGTTCGGCGCACAGGGCCAGCTCACCGCGCCCGACACCCCGCCCACGCCGGGCACCCCGCCGCCGGCCAGCTTCATCGGCGGCTCACTGCGGTTTCGCTTCTAGGACGCGCTCATGAACCGCGACCACGCCTTCCCCCGCATCGCCGCGCGCCGCATCGCGTCGGCCAGCGCGGTCGCGTTGCCGGGTCGGGCGGCGCTCACGCACAGACCTGAGGGAGATGCGCCATGACCTACACCTATCGCGGCGGCAAGAAACTGGAACTGGCCAAGCGCCCCGACGCCTTCGTGGCGCGCGCGCTGCCCGAGGCGCTGCAGCGCGCCGGCATCGCCGACGACGCCGAGCAGGTGTCCTCGGCCTCGTCGCGGGTGCGCGCGCGGGCGCAGGACGTGGATGCGCTGATGGCGCGCTCGCGCGCGCTGGGGCCGACCCACCACGCCTACACCCTGGCGGACACGGGCGAGGACTTCCTCATCACCGACCGCATCTTCGTCACCTTCCGCGAGCCGCTGTCGGCCGAGGCGGTGGGCGCCTTCGCCGGTCGCTACGGCCTGCGCCTGCGCGAGCGCTATTCGGACCGCGACTGCCTGTTCCAGCTCACCGAGCATTGCGGCATGAACCCGGTGAAGCTGGTGGTCGAGTTGTCGGAGAACGAGCCGCTGGTGGCGCTGGCCGAGAACGACCTCAACTACATGGTCACCAAGTACGAACTGGTGCCGCCGAGCGACCCGGACTACGCCCGCCAGTGGCATCTGCACGGCCATTTCTTCCACCCCGAGGTCGACCCGCGCGCCAACGCGCGCTGCGAGCCGGCCTGGCGGCTGCTCGACAGTTTCGGCAGCCCCGAGGTGGTGGTCGGCGTGACCGACGACGGCTGCAAGCTCGACCACCCGGATTTCGACTCGCCCGGCAAGTTCGCCGCCTGGGGCTATTTTGCCGGCACCCGGCTGGTCACCAGCCGCGACATCGACGCCCGGCCCGAGGCCATGTACCAGGCCGGCGCCAACCACGGCACCTCCTGCGCCGGGGTGATCGCCGGTGAGGCCGACGCGGTGCTCACCGTCGGCGCCGCACCGGGCTGCCGGCTCCTGCCGGTCAAGTGGGAGTCGCAGGGCCCGTCGCTGCTGGTGAATGACTCGAAGATGCTCACCGCGCTGAACTTTGTCGCCGACAAGGTGGATGTGCTGTCCAACTCTTGGGGCAGCGTGCCGCGTTTCCTGTTCGCCACCGCGGTCATCAACCGCCTCACCCAGCTGGCGGCCAGCGGCGGGCGGCGCGGGCGCGGCATCCTGCTGCTGTGGGCGGCCGGCAACGAGAACTGCCCGATACAGCATGAAGCCAATGTGGACGTGCCCTACACCCACGGCTGGGTGTTCGAGAACGGCGCCTGGCGCTGGCAGGGGCCGCAGACCGCGCGGCGCTTCGTCAACAACCTGGCCGAGGTGCCAGGGCTGATGCATGTCGCCGCGCTGGCCAGCACCGCGCAGCGCAGCCACTACTCCAACTACGGCACCGGCATCGAGATCTGCGCGCCGTCGAGCAACAGCCACGCGTATTTCCGCATGACTGTGGCCGGGCGGGGGGTCACCACCGCCACCGGCGAGGCCGGCCTGCGCACCGACGACTTCGGCGGCACCTCCAGCGCCACCCCGCTGGTGGCCGGCATCGCCGCGCTGGTGCTGTCGGCCCACCCCGAGCTGAGCGCGTTCGAACTCGGCTCGGTGCTGCGCCGCACGGCCTCGCGCGAACTCGACACCACGCCGTATGCGCGCACCCCGGCAGCCAACTTCGACCCGAACCCGAGCTGGGACGTATCGCCCATCGCCCCCTTCAACGATGGCGCCTTCCGGGACATCGGCCATGCCGACGGCAGCTGGAGCCCGTGGTTCGGCCATGGCCGCGTCGATGCCGAGCAGGCCGTGGCACTGGCGCTGCAACTGCGCGGCGGTGAGGCCCCCGCGCCGGCGCCGGAGAACCGCTGGGCGTCGCGCCCCGCGCGGGCGATTCCCGACAACACGCCGGCGGGCATGGCCGACACGCTGACGGTGGACGCTGCCGGCCAGGTCGGATTCGTGCGCGTGGCGGTAGACATCCGCCATTCCTACATCGGCGATCTGGTGGTCACGCTGACGGCCCCGTCGGGCCGCGCGGTGGTGCTGCACGAGCGGGCCGGCGGCAGCCGCGACGACCTCGCCACCACCTGGGAGGCGGCCACGCTGCCGGCCCTGCGCGGCTTCGAGGGCGAGGACGCGGCCGGGCCGTGGACCTTGTCGGTGCGCGACGAAGCGCCCGCCGACACCGGCCGGCTGGAGGCATGGTCGCTGGAGCTGGGCGTGATCGTGCCGCCGCGCGCGGTCTTCGTCGAAGACGCGCCGGGCCTGGCGATCCCCGACAACCGCGCGGCCGGCATCACCCGCACGCTGGCGGTGGCCGAGGCCGGGCAGATCGCGGCGATCGCGGTGGCGCTCGACATCACCCACACCTATATCGGCGACCTGCGCGTCACCCTGCGCTCGCCGGCCGGCACCGAGGTGGTGCTGCACAGCCGCAGCGGTGGCAGCACCGACAACCTGCGCGCCACCTACGCCTCGGCCGATGTCGCCGCGCTGCAGACCCTGGCCGACGAATCCGCCAAGGGCGACTGGACGCTGCAGGTGCAGGATCTGGCGGCGCGCGATGTCGGCAAGCTCAATCGCTGGTCGCTCGACATCGCCCTGCAGGCGGCGGCACCCGCCACGGCGCGGCCGAAGAAGAAGGCCGCCAGCAAGGCCAAGGCGCCGGCCAAGGCATCTACCGCTCGCGCCAAGGCGGCCAAGCCGAAGCGCGCCAAGGCGAAGGCCAAATAGGAACCCACCATGAGCGGCTACAGCCAGTCCCCCCGAATCGTCAAAGGCGGCATCGTGCTGGTCGATCCGGCCTCGGCGCAGGTGCGCCGGGTGATCGCGCTGCAGTACAACCCCGAAAAACTCTCGCGCAGCCTGCAGGTGCAGGGCGCGGGCGAGGGGGCCGAGCGCTCCGAGGCGCTGCGCCTCAAGGGGCCGGCGATCGAGACCTTCCGCCTCGAGGCCGACATCGACGCGGCCGACCAGCTCGAATTCCCCGACCAGCACGCCACCGTGGTGGCCTCGGGCATTGCCCCGCAGCTGGCGGTGCTCGAATCGCTGGTCAACCCGCGCGCGGCCGACCTGCTCGCCGGCAAGGCGCTGGCCGCCGCCGGCACGCTGGAGATCGCCCCCATGGAGTCGGCGCTGGCGCTGTTCGTGTGGGGCGCACAGCGCATCGCGCCGGTGCGGGTGACCGATTTTTCCATCTCCGAGGAGGCCTTCGACCCCGCGCTCAACCCGATCAACGCCAAGGTCAACCTCTCGCTGCGCGTGCTGTCGGTGGATGACCTGGGCTTCGATCACAAGGGCGGCGGGCTGTTCATGGCCTACCTGCAGTCGCGCGAAAAACTGGCCAGCAAGGCCGCCACCTTCGGCTTCGACGCGCTGGGTATTGGAGGTTTGCCATGAGTGTTTTGCACGGCCGCCCGAAAAAACACGATGTCCCTCTCGGAGGGACCGCGCATCGCGCGAGGGAGCCCAAATGACCGATCCGCTCAAGGCCTTCATGCAGGCCAACGCTCTCACCGCGCCGGCCTTCGCGCCGGACAGCCGTTACCACGGCCTCGACACCGCGCAGTGGACCCGGGCCGACGGCGCGCAGATCACCTATGTACGGCGGCGCTTCATCCCTCCGCCGGAGAATTTCGCCACCTTGCAGGAGCACCGCGTCGAGAGCGGCGACCGCATCGACAACCTGGCCGCCCGCTACCTCGGCGATGCGCAGCAGTACTGGCGCCTGTGCGACGGCAACGGCGCGATGCGCCCGGCCGAGCTGACCGACACCGTCGGCCGCCGCCTGCGCATCACCCTGCCCGAAGGCGTGCCCGGAGGCCGCGATGACTAGCGGCGCCATCCATCTGTCGCTGCTCATCGGCCCGGTCATTCCGGTGCCGGTGCCGGCGATGATGATTGACGCGCTCGAGTCCGTCACCGCCACCACGGCGGCCGGCGCGGCCAGTGGTTTTCAGTTGCGCTTCAAGATCAACAGCAAGTCGGAACTGAACACCATCTTCCTGATCGCCGTGGGGCAGAACACCTCGGCCGGCACGCCGCCGCTGCGCGTGGTGCTGATCGTCACCCTCGGTGGGCGGCCGCAGCCGCTGTTCGACGGCGTGGTGACCAATGTGGAAGTGCAGGCTGGCGGCCAGGGCCAGCCGGGCAGCATCACCGTGACGGGTGAGGATCTCACCAAGGTGATGGGCCTCATCGACTTCTCCGGCCTGCCCTACCCGGCCATGCCGATCGAGGCACGATTTGCGCTCATCTGCGCCAAATATGCCGCCTTCGGCATCATTCCGCTGCCGATCCCGGCCTTCTTCCCCGATGTGCCCATCCCCATCGAGCGGATTCCCGCCCAGCAGGGCACCGATCTGGCCTACATCCAGCAGCTCGCCGAGGAGGTGGGCCACGTGTTCTACATCGAACCGGGCGAGGCGCCGCTGACCAACATTGCCTACTTCGGCCCCGAGATCAAGGTCGGCCCGCCGCAGCCGGCGCTCAACATCGACATGGACGCCCACACCAATGTCGAGTCGCTCAGCTTCAGCTTCGACCCCACCAAGGGCGTGCTGCCCATCGTCTTCATCCAGAACCAGCTCACGCGGGTGCCGATCCCCATCCCGATCCCCAACCTCAACCCGCTGCAGCCGCCGCTGGGGGTGCTCAGCACGCCGCTGGCCAACATCAGGATGATGAAGGACACCGCCAAAATGAACCCCATGCAGGCCATCTCGGCCGGGCTGGCCGAGGCAAAGAAATCGCAGGATTCGGTCAGCGGCAACGGCTCGCTCGACGTGCTGCGCTACGGCCGCATGCTCAGGGCACGCCGGCTGGTGGGGGTGCGCGGCGCCGGCGTGGCCTACGACGGGCTGTACTACGTGAGCAGCGTCACCAGCACCATCAAGCGCGGCGAGTTCAAGCAGAGCTTCAACCTCACGCGCAACGGCCTCATTTCCATCACCCCGACGGTGCCGGCATGAGACGCGCCCGCCGCGACTTCTCACGTAGCCCGGATGCAGGCCAAAGGCCGGAATCCGGGATCGGTGGTGCGGTCGGGCACGGTTTTTCGATGCGGGGCGGGGTGCCCGATCGGACCGGTGCTCCCGGATTCCGCTGCGCTGCATCCGGGCTACGGATGGCGCTCGGCCAAGTCGGCTTGAGCTACGCGCGACGCCCGCTCCCGCGTAGCCCGGATGTAGGCCGCAGGCCGGAATCCGGGACCGGTGTGGCGATGGGGGCGGCCTTCGGGCGACAGACGAGGGAGGAACAATGAGCCAGAAGTTCTTCGGCAAGTACCGCGGCATGGTGCTCAACAACATCGACCCCATGCAGCAGGGCCGCCTGCAGGTACAGGTGCCCGACGTGGCCGGCCTCGCGCCCGCCAGCTGGGCCATGCCCTGCGTGCCGCTGGCCGGCCTGCAGAACGGCATGATGGCGCTGCCGGTAATCGGCTCGGGGGTGTGGGTGGAGTTCGAGCAGGGCAACCCCGACCATCCCATCTGGGTCGGCTGCTTCTGGGGCAGCGCCGCCGAAGTGCCCGCGCTGGCGCTGGCCACCCCGCCGGGCTTGCCCGCCATCACCTTCCAGACCCCGCTGCAGAACGGCGTCACCATCTCCGATCTGCCCGGCCCCACCGGCGGCATCATGCTCAAGAGCGCCACCGGCGCCACGCTGATCGTAAACGACACCGGCATCTACATCCAGAACGGCAAGGGCGCGATGATCACGCTGGTCGGCCCGACCGTGACGATCAACAACGGCGCGCTGACGGTGATCTGATGAGAATTTGGGCCCCCACGCTCACTACGTTCGCTGCCCCCCGAGGGGGCGAACCCTTCCTTGGGGCGGCCCGGCGGAAGGGTTGGCCCCACGCAAACGTTCGCGAAGGGTCGGCGTGGTACCGCCGACCCGTTCGGCAGGCGCGAAGCAGTGCTTCACGCAACCCCTGCCTCACCCCCCCGAGGGGGCCGCGCCCGCCCTTGGGGCGGCCCGGCGGGCGGGCGGCGCTTCTGCGGGCGGTGTCGGCGACTCCGCAAGCGGACGCTTCGACTTCTGGCGGCGTCAATGCAGCGATTCGGTGTAGGGCGGGATTCATCCCGCCGAAGCGGTTCTGGCCGGTTGAAACCGGCCCTACGAAGTGCAGTCGCGCAGGGTGGGTCGAGCGCAGCGCATCCGCCACCATCGTCCCGGGTTCGACGGCTACGCCACCGCGGGAGGGCACCTGATATGCCTGGTCCGCTTCTTCATGTCGGTGCCACGGTGCTGTGCGCCCACGGCGGCAGCGCGACGCCGACGGCGCCGAATCCGCGGGTGCTGGTCAGCGGCCAGCCGACGGTGCTGATGACCGCGCCCTATGTGGTGGCCGGCTGCCCGTTCAATGTCTCCGGCTCGCCGGTGCCCTGCGTGACCGGGCAATGGGTGGTGGCCGCCACGCGGGTGTTGTCCAACGGCCAGCCCCTGGTGCTGATGGACAGCCAGGCCGTGTGCGCGCCCAACGGCACGCCGCTCTTGCCGGTGGCGGCGCAGACGCGGGTGATCGGGAGTTGATGATGAACGACACGACGACATCCCGCAGGGCGGCGCTCGTAGGTTGGGCTGACGCAGGAAGCCCAACATCCGGCACCCCGGTTCGGCACAGCGCGTGTTGGGCTTCGCTGCGCTCAACCCAACCTACATTCGACGAACGGGCTCAGGGGGACACGCCATGACCACCCGACTCCACTTCCCCTACCAGTTCGACGGCCGGGGCCGCACGCGCGAGGACGACGAGGCGGCCTGGATTCGCGGCCTGATCGAGCAGGTGGTGTTCACCGCGCCGGGCGAGCGGGTGATGCGGCCCGATTTCGGTTCCGGCCTGCGCGAGCTGGTGTTCGCGCCCAACAGCCCCGAGCTGGCGGCGACCGCGCAGTTCCTGGTGCAGGGCGCCCTGCAGCAGTGGCTGGCCGAGCTGATCACCGTCGAGGCGGTCGAGGTCGAGGCCGTCGATTCGCGCCTGTCGGTGACCGTGCAATACCTCATCCGCCGCACCGACACCCGCCAGCGCGAGTCCTTTGTGCAAGGGGGGGCGGCATGAGCGCGCCCGCCCGGCCGCCCGAAGGGCGTGCGAACCTCCCTCGGGGAGGGTGGAGCAAGGGTTTCGCGGAGCACGTCTCCGCGCTTGCGAAACGGGTCGGCTGTGCAAAGCCGACCCACCGTCGCGATTGCGACAGGAGGGGCGTCCAATGACTACCTACACCTGCTGCGAAGAAAACCGCCGCGCGGCGGTGGACGCGCACCCCACGCTCAACGGCATCGACTATCTTGAAGTGCTCGATCTTGACGCCCCCACCGGCAGCCCGCGCCAGCGCACGCTGATGCTGCGCCTGCTCAAGCCGGTGCCGGCCGGGCTCACGGTCGAGAACGTGCGCATCACCGGCGGCGAGCGCATCCGCCGCATCGGCATCGAGTGGATCGGCATCGCCAGCGCGCCGCCGGCCGCGGCCAATGCCGCCGAGCAGGCGCTGTTCACCGCGCTGCCCGAGGCCGACCATGTGCTGCTGGTGCGCACCGATTCGGCCGGCGACTTCTCCACCTACCGTCTGCATCTGGTGCAGGGCCTGGGCAACGACGCGCCGCTGCCGGGCTTCGACCCGCGCCTGTCGGCCATCGACTTCGCCTTCAAGGTCGAATGCCCGAGCGATTTCGACTGCGCCCCCGCGCACGACTGCCCGCAAGACCCGCCGCCCGCGCCCGACATCCACTACCTCGCGCGCGACTACGCCAGCCTGCGCCGCCTGCTCATCGACCGCCTCACCCGCCAGATGCCCGGCTGGCGCGACCGCAGCCCGGCCGATCTGGCCACCACGCTGGCCGAGCTGATCGCCTACGTGGGCGACCTGCAGCACTACCAGCTCGACGCCATCGCCACCGAGGCCTACCTGCACACCGCGCGCAAGCGCAGCAGCCTGCGCCGCCACGCCCTGCTGGTGGACTACGCCATGCACGAGGGCTGCAACGCCCGCGCCTGGCTCCATGTGGAGGTCAGCGGCGCCGCCTTCGCGCTGCCCGCCGGGCTGCGCTTCCACACCCGGGTGCCCGGCGTGCCGGCGCGCATCACGCCCGCCTCGCCCGACGAGCGCGCCGCGCTGCTGGCCCGTTCGCTGGTGTTCGAGCCCATGCACGGCGCCACGCTGCGCATCGAGCACAACGACTTTGCCTTCTACACCTGGGGCGACGCGCGCTGCTGCCTGGCCGCCGGCGCCACCGCCGCCACGCTGCGCGGCCACTGGCCTGCGCTGGCCGTCGGCGACGTGCTCATCTTCCAGGAAGTGCTCGGCCCGCTCAGCGGCGTGGCCGAAGACGCAGACCCCGCCCGCCGCCACGCCGTGCGCCTCACCGCGGTGCGTGCGCTCGATGGCGGCAGTCCGTTGGCCGACCCGCTCGACGGCACGCAGATCACCGAGATCCGCTGGCATGCCGACGACGCGCTGCCCTTCCCGCTGTGCCTGTCGGCCGAAACCGACGAAGCCCACGGCAGCGTGCTGGTCGAGGATGTGAGCATCGCGCTGGGCAACAACATCCTGGTCGACCACGGCCACACCGTGGCCGACGAAGCCCTCGGCAGCGTGCCGGCCGCCCGCCTGCAGTTCCCGCCCGCCGCGGGCAACGCCTGCGACCGCGCCGCCCCCGCGCCGCTGCCGCCGCGCTTTGCGCCCGCGCTGGCCGAAGCGCCGGTGACCCGCCAGGGCACGGTGCTCAAGACCACCGTCGAACACGGCCTGCGCCGCAGCGAGCGGCTGCGCTTCGATCCCGAGGCCTCGGCCAGCGCCGCGCTGGCCTGGCGTACTGCCGACGCGATTCCGGCCATCACGCTGGAGAGCACGCTTGGCAGCAGCGTCGAGACCTGGACCGCCCGCCGCGACCTGCTGGTCAGCCGCGCCACCGACACCCATTTCGTGCTCGAAACCGAGGACGACGGCAGCGCCCACCCGCGCTTTGGCGACGACCGCCACGGCCGCCGGCCCGACACCGGCACCGCCTTCAGCGCCAGCTACCGCATCGGCAACGGGCCGGAGGGCAATGTCGGCGCCGATGCCATCGCCCATGTGGTGACGACCGAAGGGCGCATCGTGGCGGTCACCAACCCGCTGCCGGCCAGCGGTGGCGTCGCCCCCGAAACCGGCGCCGAGGTGCGCCGCCATGCGCCGCAGGCCTTCCGTACGCTGGAGCGCGCCGTTACCCCGGCCGACTACGCCGAGGTCACCGAGCGCCTCGCCGGTGTGCAGCGCGCCGCCGCCGGCCTGCGCTGGACCGGCAGCTGGCACACCGTGTTCGTCACCGTCGACCGCGAGGGCGGCGAACCGGTCGACGCCGCCTTTGCCACCACCGCCGTCGAGCATCTCGACCGTTACCGCATGGCCGGGCACGACCTGCACATCACCGACCCCATCCATGTCTCGCTCGAAATCGACCTGCTGGTGTGCGTGCAGCCCGATGCCTTCCGCAGCAATGTGCGCCGCGCCCTGCTCGACGTGCTCGGCAGCCGGGTGCGCGCCGACGGCACGCGCGGCCTGTTCCACCCCGACAACTTCAGCTTCGGCCAGACCGTTTTCCTCAGTCCGCTGTATGCCGCCGCGCGCACCGTGGCCGGCGTGGCCTCGGTACAGGTCACCCGCTTCCAGCGTCAGGGCCAGCCCGATCCGACGCCGCTGGCCGACGGCTTCA
>JAGRFQ010000034.1:20730-31821 GCA_020445945.1 Rhodocyclaceae bacterium | reverse complement strand
CGAGCGCGTGCTGTCGATGGTCGATGGCGTGCTGCTGCTGGTCGACGCGGTCGAGGGGCCGATGCCGCAAACCCGCTTCGTCACCCGCAAGGCGCTGGCGATGGGGCTCAAGCCGATCGTGGTCATCAACAAGATCGACCGCCCCGGCGCACGTCCCGACTGGGTCATCAACCACACCTTCGACCTGTTCGACAAACTCGGCGCCACCGAAGAGCAGCTCGACTTCCCGGTCGTGTTCGCCTCGGCGCTCAACGGCTACGCCATGCTCGACGCCGAGCAGCCCGGCACCGACATGACGCCGCTGTACGAGGCGATCCTCAAGCACGTGCCGCAGCCGGATGTCGACGCCGACGGCCCGCTGCAATTGCAGATCTGCTCGCTCGACTACTCCACCTATGTCGGCCAGCTCGGCATCGGCCGCATCCGCCGCGGCCGCATCCGCCCGAATCAGGAAGTCGTCGTGATGTACGGCGAGGAGAACCGCGGCAAGGCCAAGATCGGTCAGGTCCTCACCTTCAAGGGGCTCGACCGCAGCCAGGCCGAGTCGGCCGAAGCGGGTGACATCGTGCTGGTCTCCGGCATCGAGCAGATCAATATCGGGGTGACCCTGTGCGCCCCCGACGCGCTCGCGGGCATGACCCCGATCGCGGTCGACGAACCGACGCTGACCATGAACTTCATGGTCAACACGTCGCCGCTGGCCGGACGCGAGGGCAAGTACGTCACCAGCCGCCAGATCCGCGAGCGGCTTGAAAAGGAATTGCTCAAGAACGTCGCGCTGCGGGTGAACTACACCGCGGATTCGGAAGTATTCGAAGTCTCCGGACGCGGCGAATTGCACCTCACCATCCTGCTCGAAAACATGCGCCGCGAAGGCTACGAGCTGGCGGTGGGCCGTCCGCGCGTGGTGTTCAAGGACATCGACGGCGTCAAGAGCGAGCCCTACGAGATGCTTACCGTCGATGTCGAAGAGGACCATCAGGGCGGCGTGATGGAAGAGCTCGGCCGCCGCCGCGGCGAACTGCAGGACATGCAACCGGACGGCAAGGGCCGGGTGCGGCTCGAATACCGCATTCCCGCGCGCGGCCTGATCGGCTTCCAGGGCGAATTCCTCACCATGACCCGCGGCACCGGGCTGGCCAGCCACGTGTTCGACGACTACGGCCCGATGGCCGGCGCGATGAGCGAGCGGCGCAACGGCGTGCTGATCTCGCAGAACGACGGCGCCGCGGTGGCCTACGCGCTGTGGAACCTGCAGGATCGCGGGCGGATGTTCGTGAGCCCGGGCGAAGCGCTGTACGAAGGCATGATCATCGGCATCCACACCCGCGACAACGACCTGGTGGTCAACCCGATCAAGGGCAAGCAGCTCACCAACGTGCGCGCCTCGGGAACCGACGAGGCGGTGCGCCTGGTGCCGCCGATCCAGCTCACGCTCGAATCGGCGATCGAGTTCATTGCCGACGACGAGGTGGTGGAGATCACCCCCAAATCGATCCGCCTGCGCAAGCGCTTCCTCAAGGAACACGAGCGCAAGCGCGCCGGGCGCGAGGGCTGAGCGGCCCGGTCGACCAAAAAAACGGCGCCCGCGGGCGCCGTCGTTATTTCAGGGTGTGCCGCTCATGCCGCCAGGTGCTCGGCAAAGCGCGCTTCAAGATAGGCCTTGAAATCGGCGCTCACTTCCGGATGACGCAAGCCGAATTCGACCGTCGCCTTGAGGTAACCGAGTTTGGAGCCGCAGTCGTAGCGCACGCCGTCGTACTGATGCGCCAGCACCGCCTCTTCCTTGAGGAGCGAGGCGATCGCGTCGGTGAGCTGCAACTCGCCGCCGGCGCCGGGGGTGAGCTTGCGCAGGTGGTCGAAGATGCGCGGGGTCAGAATGTAGCGCCCGACCACCGCCTGCGTCGTCGGCGCACTGGCCGGGTCCGGCTTCTCGACGATGCCGGTCATGCGCTGCACCGCGCCGCGCTGCGCTTCGGTGCTGACGATGCCGTACTGGCGGGTGTCCTCGCGCGGCACGTTCATCGTCCCCAGCACCGAGCAGCGGTGGTAGTTGTACACATCCACCATCTGCTTGAGCACCGGCGCGCCGTCGGGGTTGTGGAGCAAGTCATCGGCCAGCATCACCGCAAACGGTTCGTCACCCACCACCGCCGCCGCGCACAGTACCGCATGCCCCAGCCCCAGCGCCTCGGGCTGGCGGATGTAGATGCAGTTCACATGCGCCGGCACCGTGTTGCGCACCAGCTCAAGCATCGCCGCCTTGCCGCGCGCCTGCAACTCGGTTTCGAGCTCATAGGCCTTGTCGAAGTGGTCCTCGATCGCACGCTTGGTACGCCCGGTAATGAACACCAGATCCGTCGCCCCTGCCGCCACCGCCTCCTCGACGGCATATTGAATCAGCGGCTTGTCGACCACCGGCAACATTTCCTTCGGGCTGGCCTTGGTCGCCGGCAAGAAACGCGTGCCCATGCCGGCCACGGGGAAAACAACTTTACTGACCCCTTTCATTCCACCGCTCCTTGATTGACTTCGTCACCACGGGATTCCGAACCCACAATCAGCGTGCGCAAACCCGCCTCGTCGACAATGCTGATACCGAGTTGTTGCGCCTTGTCGAGCTTGCTGCCGGCGGCCTCGCCGGCCACCAGATAATCGGTTTTCTTCGAGACCGAGCCGCTGACCTTGCCGCCCGCCGCCTCGACCATCGCCTTGGCCTCGTCGCGCGACAGGGTCGGCAAGGTGCCAGTAATGACGAACGTCTTGCCAGTCAGTGGCCCGTCGACTTCGCGCTTGGGCGCATGTTCCGGCCAATGAACACCTGAAGCCCGCAACTGCTCGATCACCTCGCAGTTATGCGGCTCGGCCAGGAACTCGACGATGCACTTTGCCACAACCGGCCCCACGTCCGGCACCGCTAGCAAAGCTTCGGCATCGGCCGCCATCAGCGCGTCGAGGCTGCCGAAGTGACGCGCCAGATCGCGCGCGGTCGACTCGCCCACGTTGCGGATGCCCAGCGCGTAGATGAAACGCTGCAGCGTCGTTTCGCGGCTTTTGTTGATTGCGGCGACAACGTTGGCGGCCGATTTTTCGGCCATCCGCTCCAGACTCGCCAGCCCGAGCACCCCGAGCCGATACAGGTCGACCGGCGTCTTGACGATGGCATTGTCGACCAGTTGCTCGATCAGCTTGTCGCCCAGGCCCTCGATGTCCAGCGCCTTGCGGCTCGCGAAATGGATCAGCGCCTGCTTGCGCTGCGCCGGGCAGAACAAGCCGCCGGTACACCGCGCCACCGCCTCGTCCTCGCCGCGCGCCGCGTGCGAACCGCACACCGGGCAGCGCGTCGGCATCGCGAATTCGCGCTCGCTGCCGTCGCGCCGCTCGGCCACCGCGGCCACCACTTCGGGGATCACATCGCCGGCGCGACGCACAATCACCCAGTCGCCGATGCGCACGTCCTTGCGCCGCACCTCGTCCTCGTTGTGCAACGTCGCGTTGGTCACCGTCACCCCGCCGACAAACACCGCTTCGAGCCGCGCCACCGGCGTGAGCGCGCCGGTGCGCCCGACCTGGATTTCGATGTCGAGCAGCCGCGTCATCTCCTCCTGCGCGGGGTATTTGTGCGCAACCGCCCAACGCGGTTCGCGGCTGACGAAGCCCAGCGTGCGCTGCTGGGCGAGCGCGTTGACCTTGTAGACCACGCCGTCGATGTCGTAGGGCAGCGCCGCGCGCTGCGCTTCGATGCGCGCGTGAAAGTCGATCAGTCCCTGCGGCCCGCTCACCACCACCCGGTGCTCGCACACCGGGAAGCCGAAGCCGGCCAGTGCGTCGAGCACCTGCGCGTGCGTCGCCGGCAACGTCCACCCCTGCGTCTCGCCGAGCCCGTACGCAAAAAACGACAGCGGACGCTGCGCCGCGATGGCCGGGTCGAGCTGGCGAATCGCCCCGGCGGCGGTATTGCGCGGATTGACGAAGGTCTTGCCGCCACTCTCGCGCTGCCTTGCATTGAGCTGCTCAAAGGCATCGCGGCGCATGTAGATTTCGCCGCGCACCTCGATCACCGCCGGCGCGGCCCCGCGCAGGCGCAGTGGAATCTGGCCGATGGTGCGCACATTGTGGGTCACGTCCTCGCCGGTCTGGCCGTCGCCGCGCGTGGCCGCCTGCACCAGCACGCCGGCCTCGTAGCGCAGATTGATCGCCAGCCCGTCGAACTTCAGTTCGGCCGCATAGTCGATCGGCGGCGCATCGGCGGGCACATCGAGCACCTTGCGCACGCGCGCATCGAAGGCCAGCGCACCCTGCGCGCTCTTGTCGGTCTCGGTGTAGATCGACAGCATCGGCACCGCATGCGTCACCGGCTGCAGGGCCGGCAGGGGCGCGCCGCCGACGCGTTGCGTGGGCGAATCGGCGCTCAGCAGATCGGGGTAGTCGCGCTCCAGCGCCTGCAACTCGGCGAACAGGCGATCGTACTCGGCGTCCGGCACACGGGGCGCATCGAGTACGTAGTAAGCGTGGTTATGCTGATCGAGCGCATCACGCAGCTGCTGTGCGCGCTGCGCGGCATCAGGCGGTACAGCCATCGATCAGGCCGTAAACAAGCGCATCGCCAGCGCGCTGCCGGCGGGCAGACCGTAGTCCTGCATCTGACGCTGGAAGTGGTCGATCTGCTTTCGGATCATGCGCGCCGCGTCGGCGCCAAAGGCGCTGCGATTGTCATCCACCAGCTCGGCGTCGAGCGCATCGGCAAGCTTGTTGGCAACCTGCATCATCTGGTCGAACACCGGCCCGCCGGAGGCCACACGCGGCACATCGACGATCAGCGTCAGCCCCTGGGTGCTCAATTCGCGCATGCCCTCGGGGGTGAACAAGGTCGGTTCGAGATTGCCCAGCACAAACAAACTGTTGCCGATGTCGTCTTCGGCGTGGAACAGGCCGTCGGCGCGCAAACGCATGCCCAACGCCTCGACCAGCCCGCGCAACTTGGTGCCGGCAAACGGCGTACTGCGGCTGACCAGGTTGACCCCGATCTGCACATCGACACTGGCGCAGAAGCGATCGAGCTCCTCGGCGCGGCCGAGTGCTTCGGTGCGAGCCAGCGGCGCGGTCGGGATGGCCATGAAGTGATCGGCGGTGCGCTGCACGCCTTCGACAAAGCGCGAAAAATCCGCATCGTTGATCGGCCCGCGGCGATCCACCAACTGCATTGCGGCACAGAACCAGTGGTAGCGCTCGCCGCTATGCTGGCCGATCGCGGTCCAGGCATTGCTTTGTTCGTCGAACGCAAACCAGTACACCGGCTTGGACAGCCCTTCGAGGTGTTGCGCCTGCGCGCCCCATACCTGCGCGGCAACCAGCGATTCGATCGACTCGATGCGCAACACGCAGTCGACGCGCTCGTCCACGTTCGGTGGCAGCGCCGGGGCCTGACGGCCCACGTCGACCGCGGGCGCGGGCTTGGAGGCTGACGCCGGCTTGGGCGCCGGCGGCGATGGTGCAATCTCGGTCGGAATGTCGTGCAGGTCCGCGGCCGCCCGGGCGCTATCGCCGCGTGGCCCGGTGCCGGGTTCGAGCAGAACGTCGCGATGGTCCGAGCGGAAGGTCTTCTCGGCGTGCTTCTGCGCCTTGCGCTCCTGCCACTTGTTGTAGGCCAGCACCCCGACCACGCCGATGACGCCGACGCCAATCAAGCCCATCTGCAAATCACTGATCGCCATGTCTTCCTTGCTCTTTGATCATGCGGTTGCGGCATCGGCCATGCGCAACGCTTCGTCCATGTCCACTTCGACCACCCGCGACACGCCCTGCTCCTGCATCGTCACCCCGACCAGCTGATGGGCAATTTCCATCGTGATCTTGTTGTGACTGATGAACAGAAACTGGGTCTGCGATGCCATGCGTTTGACCATCTCGCAAAAACGCCCGGTGTTGGTATCGTCCAATGGTGCATCCACCTCGTCAAGCATACAGAAGGGCGCCGGATTCAACTGGAACAGCGAAAACACCAGCGCGATCGCGGTCAACGCCTTCTCGCCGCCCGACAGCAGATGGATCGACGCATTCTTCTTGCCCGGCGGCTGCGCCACGATCTGGATGCCGGCATCCAGGATCTCCTCGCCGGTCAGCACCAGACTCGCCTGCCCGCCGCCGAACAGCTGCGGAAACAGGGTCGAGAACTGCGCGTTGACCGCATTGTATGTCGACTGCAACTGCTCGCGCGTCTCGCGATCGATGCGCCGGATCGCATCTTCCAGCGTGCCAATGGCTTCGCTCAGATCGGCGTGCTGGGCGTCGAGGTAGCCCTTGCGCGCCTGCGCCGCTTCAAGCTCATCTAGCGCCGCCAGATTGACCGCCCCCAGCGCCGCAATCTGCCGCGCCAGCGCAGCCACGTCGCGCTGCAACGCGGTCTCTTTCGCGTCGGCCAGATACGGCATCAGCGCGGTCTCGTCGGCGCCGGCCTCATCGAGACGCGCCTGATGCTGGGTTTGCGCGAGCTCCGCGGCCTGGCGCGCCAGGCGCAACTCGCCAACCTGCTCGCGCAGCGGCGCCGCGGCGTGCTCGACGCGCAAACGCTGCTCCTCGGCGTCCTTCAACGCCGCAGTCGCCTCGGCCAGGGCGTCGCGCCGCGCCGCCAGTGCCTGCTCGTGCGCACCGCGCACTTCGAGCGCCGCGTGCAGCGCCGCCGCACCGACGGCCGGATCGACGGCATCGAACTCGGCGCTGCGTGCATCGCGCTCGTCGACGATGCGGGTGAGCTGCTCGGTCGCCAGCGTGCGGTTGCGCTCGATATCATCGAGCTTGCCTTGGCACTCGCGCTGCGAAAACCCGGCCTCCTGCAGCTCGCGCGCCAGGGCCTGGAGCTGCGACTGCGCCTCGCGCAGCGCCGCTTCGCGCTCGGCGCGCACGCCGGTGGTGTGCTCGGCGCGGGCACGCAGCGCGGTCACCAGCGCCTCGCAGCGTGCCAGCTCGGCGGTCGCCGTGTCGCGGTGCGCCTGCTCCACACTCTGTGCCGTGGCGATCTCGGCCAGATCGCCGGCAATCCGCGCCTGCTGCTCCTCGGCGCGCTGGCGGGCCTGGGTGAGCTTGAGCAAGCTCACCTGACTGGCGTGCAGATCGCCCTGGCGCGCTTGCAGCTCGCGGCGCAGCTCGCCAAGCCGCGCCTGCGCCACGCTCAGTCTTTCGTCGCACGCCGCCACCCGCGCATGCGCCGCCGCCTGGGCATCGGCGAGGGTGTCGAGCAGCGCGTCCAGGCTGGCGATCTCGCGCGCCCGCTCGATCACGCCATGCGTGCGCGCATCGCCAACGTAGTGAATGAAGCCATCGCGCGACAGGCGCTGGCCGGCGGCGTTGATCAGGCTCACCCCGGCGCCCAGGCGATCGCGCCGCTCGACCCACGCGGCGAGGTCGTCCACCGCAAACACCCCGGCCAGCCATGCGTCGAGCGCCCCCGCGACGGCGGGTTCGGCCTTCACATGACGCGACAGCGGCACCGCGCCGTCGGGCGCCGCGTCATCGCGCGGTGCGGCGTCGACCGCGCGCCACAACGCCAGCGTGGCCGGCGGCGGTGCGGTCAGCAGCGCGGCCGGGTCGGTGCCCGCGCCTTCGGGCAGCGCGGCGAGACGTTCGCGCAACACCGCCTCGACCGCGCTCTCCCAGCCGGCGTCCACGCGCAGCGATTTCCACAGCGGCGGCACGCCGTCGAGACCGCGCTGGCCGAGCCACGCACCGAGCTCGCCTTGGCGCTCGACGCGCTTTTGCACCTGCACCAGCGCGTCGCGGCGGGCCCGCGTATCGGTGAGCTGGCGCTGCGCCTCGCGCTCGTCGGCGGTGGCGGCCTTGAATTCGGCCTGCAGCGCCGGCACGTCGGCCTGCAGCGCGGCGCTCTCGGTCTCCAGCGCAAACAGCGCCTCTTCGGCCGCAGCGCACTGCATTTCCTGGGTGCGGATGGCCTCGGTCTGCGGCGCGGCGATGGCACCCGCCTCGGTCTGCAGTCGGGCGCGGCGCTGGGCAATGGCATCGAGCGCGCGCCGGGCGCTGACGCAGCGCGCGTCTTCGACGCGCAACTGCTGCTCGGTCTGCGCCAGCTCGCGCCGCGCGGCGGCGGCGGTGGCGTCGGCGCTGCGAAACTGCGATTCGGCCTCCGGCACGGTGTCGGCAGCGCTCTCGTGCCGCGCCTCGGCCTGGGCGTGACGCAGGTCGGCCGCTTCACGCAGCGCCACCCAGCGGGTGTGTTCGTCGATCAAGGTGTCGTGGCGACGCTGCCAGTGGGCCAGTTCGCCACCGAGCTGTTCGATCCGGGCGGCAAGACGCTGGCGGTTCTCGAGCAGGTGGCGCGATTCGGATTCGAGCCGGCTGACCTCGGCCGATGCGCCGTACAGATCGTTCTGCGCGACGTGCACCGCGTCAGAGGCCTTGAGGTGCGTCTCGCGTGCGGCCTCGATGACGTCGGCAAGCGTAGCGAGGCGCGCGCTGTCGGCCTCCATCTGCGCGCTGGCCCGGTTGAGCGCGACGCCGCTGCGTTCGACCTCGGCGTGCGCTTCGTTGCGTTTGAGCAGCCACAGCAGTTGCTGCTTGAGCACGTGTTCGGCGTTGAGCGTGCGGTAGCGCTCGGCCACCTGCGCCTGCGTCTGGAGATGCTCGATGCGCTCGCCCATCTCCATCGTGATGTCGTCGAGGCGCAGCAGGTTGTCGCGCGCGTCGGCCAGGCGCCCTTCGGTCTCGCGCCGCCGCTCGCGGTATTTGGTGACCCCGGCGGCCTCTTCGAGAAAGCCGCGAATCTCCTCCGGCCGCGCTTCGATGATGCGCGAGATCATGCCCTGCTCGATGATCGCGTAGGCGCGCGGCCCGAGGCCGGTGCCGAGGAACAGGTCGACCACGTCCTTGCGCCGCACCAGCACGTTGTTGATGTAGTACGAGGAGTTGCCGCTGCGGTCGAGCACCCGCTTGACCGAGATTTCGGCGTACTGCGACCACTGCCCGGCGGCCTTGCCGTCGACGTTGTCGAAGACCAGCTCGACGCTGGCGCGCGAGACCGGCTTGCGGGTGGTCGAGCCGTTGAAGATCACGTCCTGCATCGAGGCGCCGCGCAGGGCCGAGGCACGGGTCTCGCCGAGCACCCAGCGCACCGCGTCGATGATGTTCGACTTGCCGCAACCGTTGGGCCCGACCACCCCGACGAGCTGGCCGGGGGCGAGCACCGTCGTCGGATCGACGAAGGTTTTGAAACCGGCGAGTTTGAGGCGGGACAGTCTCACGTCGGAACGGGCAAAAAGGCAGCGGGAACGAGGGCGTAAGCGCCGGCGCGAAGGCGGCCGCAGGGCGCTGCGGGCAAGCGCGCTATGATAGCATCTTCGCCCACCGCAACCGCTCGCCCGGGATGCAACACAATGCAAGTCCGGCGCGGGCCGCAACCGCATGGCTCAGACGTGAATCCCTACCTCGACCGACTCCAGCCCTACCCCTTCGAGAAACTGCGCGTGCTGTTCGATGGCATCACGCCGCCGGCCGGGCTCGCGCCGATCCGTCTGTCGATCGGCGAGCCGCAACACGCCACGCCGGCCTGCGTGACCGAGGCGATGGCGGCCCATCTCGACGGGCTGGCGACCTATCCGCTGACCGCCGGCTCGCCCGAGCTGCGCGGCGCCATCGCCGACTGGCTGGTGCGCCGCTACGCGCTCGACGCGATCGACCCCGCCACCCAGGTGCTGCCGGTCAATGGCTCGCGCGAGGCGCTGTTCGCGTTCGGCCAGTGCGTCATCGACGGCACCCGCCCCGGCGCGCGGGTGGTGTGCCCCAACCCGTTCTACCAGATCTACGAGGGCACGGCGCTGCTCGCCGGCGCGCAGCCGCTGTTCCTCAATACGCTCGAATCGAAGGACTTCGTGCTCGATCTGGCAGGCATCGACGCGGCCACCTGGCGCGATGTGCAACTGGTGTTCGTGTGCTCGCCGGGCAATCCGACCGGCCATGTGCTGAGCCTCGACGAGTGGCGCGCGCTGTTTGCGCTGTCGGACGAATACGGTTTTGCGATCGCCGCCGACGAGTGTTACTCCGAAATCTACTTCGACGAAGACGCACCGCCGCTGGGCGCGCTGCAGGCGGCGTGGGCGCTGGGCCGCCGGGATTTTCGCAACGTGGTCACCTTCTCCAGCCTGTCCAAGCGCTCCAACGTGCCGGGGCTGCGCTCGGGTTTCGTGGCCGGCGACGCGCGCCTGCTCAAGCAGTTTCTGCGCTATCGCACCTACCACGGCTGCGCGATGGGCCCGACCATGCAGGCCGCCTCGGTGGCGGCGTGGCGCGACGAGGCGCATGTGCGCGACAACCGCCGCCTGTATCGCGACAAGTTCGACCGCATTATCCCGATGCTCTCGCCGCACCTGGGCATCCGCCGGCCCGACGCCGGCTTTTACCTGTGGGCGCGCACGCTGGGGCCGGACACCGACTTCGCCCGCCGCCTGCAGGCCGAATATAATGTGACGGTTTTGCCCGGCAGCTATCTGGCGCGCGAGGTCGATGGCATCAACCCGGGCGCCGGTTTTGTGCGCATCGCGCTGGTGGCCACGCCCGAGGAATGCATCGAGGCGGCCGAGCGCATCGTGGCCTGCTGCCGCGGCACACGCTGATTTCCCTTCATTCAATAGAGAGAACCCCGAGCCATGCAACAGCTTCAACAGATCATCGACGACGCCTTCGAGAACCGTGCCGCCCTGTCGCCCAGCGATGCGCCGGCCGCCATCCGCGAGGCCGTCGAGGCGGTCATTGCCGGGCTCGACGACGGCAGCCTGCGCGTGGCCGAAAAGAAGAACGGCGAGTGGGTGGTGAATCAGTGGATCAAGAAGGCGGTGCTGATCTCCTTCCGCCTGCGCGACAACGCGGTCATGCCCGGCGGCGCAACCAACTTCTACGACAAGGTCGCCACCAAGTTCGGCGACTACACCCCGGAGCAGTTCCAGCAGGGCGGCTTCCGCGTGGTGCCGCCGGCGGTGGCGCGCAAGGGCAGCTTCATCGGCAAAAACGTGGTGCTGATGCCCTCCTACGTGAACATCGGCGCGTATGTTGACGAGGGCACGATGGTCGACACCTGGGCCACCGTCG
>JAGRFQ010000034.1:0-20709 GCA_020445945.1 Rhodocyclaceae bacterium | reverse complement strand
GCAAGAACGTGCACCTGTCGGGCGGGGTGGGCATCGGCGGCGTGCTCGAACCGGTGCAGGCCGGGCCGGTCATCATCGAGGACAACGTCTTCGTCGGCGCCCGTTCAGAAATCGTCGAAGGTGTCGTTGTCGAGGAAAATGCCGTCATTTCGATGGGCGTGTACATCGGCCAGAGCACCAAGATTTACGACCGCGAGACCGGCCAGTACAGCTACGGCCGGGTGCCTTCGGGCGCGGTGGTGGTGCCCGGCAGCCTGCCTTCGACCGATGGCAAGTACAGCCTGTATTGCGCGGTGATCGTCAAGCGCGTGGATGCGCAGACGCGCGCCAAGACCGGCATCAACGAGCTGCTGCGCGGGGCCTGAACCCGCGTGACGGGAACCCGGCCGCCCTGCGCGGGGCGGCCGCCGAGCACCACACCATGACGCGGAAGATGAAGCGATGATCCTCGACAAGCTGTTCAACCTGATGGCCGAAAAGAGCGCCTCAGACATCTTCATCACCGCCGGGGTGCCGATCCACATCAAGATCGAAGGCGAGACGCTGCCCATCAACCAGCAGTTGATGGAGCCGGCCATGATCCAGCGCATGGCCTACGAAATCATGTCGCCGGAGCAGGCCGAGCGCTTCGAAAAGAGCAAGGAGATGAACCTCTCCTTCGGCCGGCGCGATCTGGGCAACTTTCGCGTCAACCTGTTCTGGCAACGCAACAGCGTGGCCATCGTGGTGCGTTTCATCCAGGGCGACATCCCGACCCTCGACACCCTCAAGCTGCCCGACACGCTGGCCAGCGTGATCATGGAGAAGCGCGGCCTGGTGCTGGTGGTGGGCGCCACCGGCTCGGGCAAGTCGACCACCATGGCGTCGATGATCGACCACCGCAACCGCAACCGCACCGGTCACATCCTGACCATCGAAGACCCGATCGAATACCTCTTCAAGCACCGCAAGTCGATCATCAACCAGCGCGAAATCGGCATCGACACCCAGAGCTGGGGCGAGGCGCTCAAGAACGCCATGCGTCAGGCGCCGGACTGCATCCTGATCGGCGAAATCCGCGACCAGGAAACCATGCAGGCCGCGCTGGCCTACGCCCAGACCGGCCACCTGTGCCTCGCCACCCTGCACGCCAACAACGCCCACCACGCGCTCAACCGGATCGTGAACTTCTTCCCGCTGGAGAACCGGCCGCTGCTCTATCTCGACCTGGCGGTAGCGCTCAAGTGCATCATCTCGCAGCGCCTGGTGCGCCGCCCGGACGGCGCGCGGCTGCCCGCGGTCGAGCTGCTGATGAACACCCGCCACGTGGCCGAGTTGATCGAACGCGGTGAAATCAGCGCGGTCAAGGAGGCGATGGAGCAAAGCCTCGCGCCGGGCTCGCAAACCTTCGAGCAAGACCTGTTCCGCCTGTATCGCGAGAACGTCATCCCGCTCGACGAAGCGCTGTCGCACGCCGACTCGCCAACCAACCTGTCGTGGCTGATCAACAACTCGCAGATCGGCGGCGGCACCAAGGATGAGCCGGAACACCGCAAACGCCCGGCGATCATCGACTTCGAAGCCACCCAGCCCGATGGCGCCTCGTTCAGCGAATTCTCCCTCAACCTCGACGATAACTGACCGCCCGATCACCTCACGCATGACCACCGCCTCCCCCACGCTGGCCCTCACGCAGGCGCTGATCCGCCGCCGCTCCAACACCCCCGACGACGCGGGCTGCCTGGACATCATCGCCGAGCGCCTGGCCCCGCTCGGCTTCACGCTGGAGCGCCTCGACCGCAACGGCACCTCCAACCTGTGGGCGCAGCGCGGCAGCGCCGGCCCGCGCGTGGTGTTCGCCGGCCACACCGACGTGGTGCCCACCGGCCCGGTCGAGCGCTGGCGCTCCGACCCCTTCGAGCCCACCGAGCGCGACGGCCACCTGTTTGCGCGCGGCGCGGCCGACATGAAAACCTCGCTGGCCGCCTTCGTGACCGCCATCGAAGCCTTCGTCGCCGCGCACCCCGACCACCCCGGCCGCATTGCGCTGCTGCTCACCTCCGATGAAGAAGGCGACGCCACCGACGGCACCATCGCCGTCGTCGAGGCACTGCGCGCGCGCGGCGAGCGGCTCGACTACTGCATCGTCGGCGAGCCGACCTCGGTCGACCGCCTCGGCGACATGGTCAAGAACGGCCGCCGCGGCAGCCTCTCGGGCAAGCTGGTGGTCAAAGGCATCCAGGGCCACATCGCCTACCCGCATCTGGCCCGCAACCCGATCCACCAGGCCGTGCCGGCGCTGACCGAACTGGCCGCCACGGTGTGGGACGCGGGCAACGAATACTTCCCACCCACGAGCTGGCAGATCTCCAACATCGCCGGCGGCACCGGCGCGAGCAACGTGATTCCGGGCAGCGTCGAGGTGCGCTTCAACTTCCGCTTCTCCTCGGCCTCCAGCGACGCCGGGCTCAAGGCGCGGGTGCACGAGATTCTCGACCGCCACGCGCTGGAGTACACATTGGACTGGAACCTCTCCGGCCAGCCCTACCTCACCCCGCGGGGGACGCTGGTCGACGCCATCAGCCGCGCCATCGCCGACACCTGCGCAGTGACCCCCGAAATCTCGACCACCGGCGGCACCTCCGACGGCCGCTTCATTGCCACGGTGTGCGATCAGGTGGTCGAATTCGGGCCGGTCAACGCCAGCATCCACAAGATCGACGAATGCGTGGCGCTCGACGCCATCGATCCCCTCTCCACGGTGTACCAACGCACCCTCGAAAACCTATTGCTGCCCCAAGAGCGCCGATGAGCCACGCCCACGAAAACGACCACACCTGCGACAGCGCGCCCGACGACGCGGCCGATGACCACGACCACAGCGGCCCGCTGGTCGAGCTGGTCACCCTGCGCGACTGGCTTCGCTACGCCGTCACGCGCTTCAACCGCGGGCGGCTGTTCTACGGTCACGGCACCGACAACGTGTGGGACGAAGCGGTGTATCTGCTGCTCCACGCGCTGGCCTTGCCGCTCGACCGGCTGGAGCCTTTCCTCGACGCCTGCATCCCGATCGAAGAGCGCATCGCCTTGCTCGAGTTGATCGACCGCCGCGTCGAAACCCGCCTCCCCGCAGCCTACCTCACCGGCGAAGCGTGGCTTGGCGGCTACCGCTTCAAGGTCGATTCGCGGGTCATCGTGCCGCGCTCCTACTTCGCCGCGCTGCTCGACGACGGGCTCGCGCCGTGGGTCGAAGACCCCTTCGCCGTCACCCGCGTGGCCGACATCTGCACCGGCTCGGGCTGCCTCGCCATCCTGATCGCCGACGCCTTCCCCGAAGCCGCCGTCGACGCCGTCGACCTCTCGTCCGAGGCACTCGAAGTGGCCGCCGAGAACATCGCCGACTACGGCCTGCAGTCGCGCATCGCGCTGCATCAGGGCGACGTCTACGCCCCGCTCGGCGACGCACGCTACGACCTCATCATCAGCAATCCGCCCTACGTCACAAGCGCCGACATGGCCACCCTGCCGGCCGAGTACTGCCACGAACCGGCAATGGCGCTGGCGGCCGGCGACGACGGGCTCGACGTCGTGCGCGCCCTCATCGCCGGCGCGCGCCGCCACCTGCGACCCGGCGGCATGCTGATGGTCGAGATCGGACACAACCGCGCGCTGGTCGAGGCCGCCTTTCCCGAGCTGGCGTTCATGTGGGTCGCTGACGCGCATGCCGAAGACAAGATCTTTCTGCTCCACGAGGACCAGCTGCCGTGAGCGGCGCAAGACGCGCATTCCTTGCCGCCTTGCTCATCCTCGGCGGGCTCGGCCCGGCGCGGGCGACCACCCCGATCGAAATCGTACTGGCCCCGCTCTACGGCGCAGTCGCCAGCATCCGCGACTTCGCCCCGCTCCGCGCCCACCTGCAGAAAACGCTGGGCCGGCCGGTCGAGAGCGTCAGCGCGCGCGACCACGCCAGCCAGCTCGACCAACTGCGCCGCCATCGCTACGACTACGCCGTGGTTCCCCCGCATCTGGCGCAACAACTGTCGGCCGAGGGGCGTTATCACCCACTGATGACCATCACCGGCCCCGACCCGGTGGTGCTGATCGCCCACCACGATCCGGTGGAGACGCCGCGCGAACACCTCGCCGGCATGCGCCTCGCACTGCCTGACGACGCCAGCCTGGCCAGCTGGACGGCACAGCGCGTAATGCCGGAACGGCTCGCGGACGCACGCCGCTATCCCAACAACCTCGCCGCCGCCACGGCCGTATCGCGGGGGCTGGCAGACGCTGCAATCGTGCAACGCAGCGCCGCCCGGCGGGTTACCGCCAGCACCGCGGCGCCGATTGCCGCCACCCTTGGCAGCAACGCCGCGGGGATGGTCCTGATCCATCGCAACGCCCCCATCAACCCGCCACCCGAGACGTTCGCGAAAGCCCTGGCCGGCTTCCGCGAAACCCCCAAAGGTGCGCACTATCTTGTCACCCATGGTCACGGCGCGCTCCGAACCATCGACGTCAGCGGTCTGTTTGCCGCGTCTGCGTCGGACACCGCCCGCCACCCCTGAAATGACACAGGCACGCAGCAGCCTCGGTCTGCGCGCAAAACTCATAGCGACCGTTGTCGCCGTGCAGGCCTTCGCGATCGGCCTGATCGCCACCGCCGGCTGGGAGCTGGTCGACAGCAGCCTCGAAACCGACATCGAGCTCATCAACACCCAGATCAAACCCCTCCTCGCCTCGGCCCTGACGCCCCCCGTCGCGGCACGCGACCTGGTCATGCTCGACGACATCGCGCGCCAGGCGTTGGTCGAACACGGACTGCGCAGCCTGCGCATCACCGACGCCGCCGGCGCCGTGCTCACCCACGCCCGGACCGACCCCACCGACCCGCCGGAAGCCCGGCGCGAAGACGACATCGCACTGACCATTGGCGCCGACACCGTCGGCCGCGTGCACTACAGCTTCTCAACCCAGCGCGTCGCCGACCTGCGTCAGCGCTACATCGGCCGGACGGTGCTTGCGAGCATCATCGCCATCGCCTTCTCCTCGCTGCTCATCGCGCTGGTCACACTCGGCCTGACGGCGCGCCTCAAACGCCTGCGCGATGCCGGAAAGAGCTTCTACCGCGGCGACCTCAAGGCGCGCATCGACGACGCACGCGGCGACGAGATCGGCGATCTGGGGCGCACCTTCAACCGCATGGCCGAGCGCCTGGCCGAGCAGCTGCAGCGCCTCAAGGGCAAGGACGATCGCCTGTCGCTGGTCATCGAGGGCAGCAGCGACGGCATCTGGGACTGGGACCTGCTCGCCAACGAGGTCTATTTCTCGCCGCGTTTTCGCGAATTGCTCGGCTACCACGACGAGGCCGAATTCCGCCGCGGCTTCTTCTTCTCCACCGCGCTGCACCCCGACGACCGCGACCGCGTGCTCAACGCGCAGTACGACCACCTCGAACAGCAAACCCCGTTCGACGAGGAATATCGGCTGCGCCGCCGCGACGGCAGCCACCGCTGGTTTCGCGGTCGCGGCCAGGCGCGCTGGGACACCAGCGGCAAGGCCTACCGCTACGCCGGCTCGATCACCGACATCCACGCCCAGAAGCTCTCCGAGGCCGCGCGGCGCGAAAGCGAGGAGCGCCTCTACTACGCCATCCGCGGTTCATCCGACGGCATCTGGGACTGGAATCTCAAGAACGACCGCTACTACCTGTCACCGCGCTTCAAGCAACTGCTGGGCTACCGCGACGACGAAATGAACAACCGCCGCGAAAGTTTCATCGAGCTGATCCACCCCGACGACCGCGAGCGCATCGAAGCGGCAGTGCAACACCACTTCACCACACGCGAGGTCTACGACGTCACCTACCGCCTGCGCCACCGCGAACTGGGCTACCGCTGGTTCCGCGGGCGCGGCGAGGCGGTATGGGACGACAAGGGGCGGGTCGTGCGCTTTGCCGGCGCCAACAGCGACATCACCGCCCAGCGTCAGGCACAGGAGAGCATCCGCGCGCTGCTGACCGAGAAGCAGGCCATTCTCGACAACGTACCGGTCGGCATCGTGTTCGTCGAAGACGGCCACATCTCGACCACCAACCGGCGCTTCGCCGAACTATTCGGCCACGATGACACCAGCGCCATCGGCAGCCCGTTGACGGCGCTGCTCGGCTGCACCACCGACCCGCTCGCCGCCACCCCGCAAATGACGCGCGAAATGCAGCTGCGCCTGCGCGATGGCAGCACCAAGTGGTTTTACGTCACCGGGCGCCAGGTCGATCCGGAGCGGCCGCAGGACGGCGCACTGTGGATTTTTGCCGACATTTCGGGGCTCAAGGCGGCCAGCGCGGCGCTACGCGAGGCGCGCGACCTGTCCGACGCGATCATCAAGAGCCTGCCCGGCGTGTTCTTCCTGCTCGAGAGCAGCGGCCGGATCGTGCGCTGGAACCTCAATCTGGAGCGCGTGACCGGCGCAGGCATCGACGAGATGAACAACACGCTGATCCGCAGCCTGTGCCATCCCGACGATCGTCTGCCCTTCCAGGGGGCACTCATGCAAGCCCTGCGCACCGAACAGAACACCGTCGAGGCACGCTTGCTCAACGCCGCCGGCGAGGGCGTGCCGCACGTGTTCACCATCATCCGGGTCGAACTGCGCGGCATCAGCCACCTGGTCGGCATCGGTGTCGACATCAGCGAGCGCATGCAGGCCGAGCACGACATCCGCGCGCTGAACAACGCGCTCGAAACCCGGGTGCGCGAACGCACCGCCGAACTGACCGTCGCCAACAAAGAGCTCGAATCCTTCAGCTACTCGGTATCGCACGACCTGAGCTCGCCGCTTCGCGGCATCGACGGCTTCTCGCGCATGCTCGAAGAAGACTACCGCGCCACGCTCGACACCACCGGTCTGGACTACCTGCAGCGCATCCGCGCCGCCACCGGGCGGATGCAGCGCCTGATCGACGACTTGCTCAAGCTCTCGCGCATCACCCGCGACGAGATGCGCAAGGCTGACTTCGATCTCGGCGAAATGGCCCGCGAAATCGGCCACGAACTGCACTCCGAGACCCCCGGGCGCACGGTCAATTTTGCAGTCACGGCCGATCTCACCGTGCATGGCGACCGCAACCTGCTGCGCATCGCGATGGAAAATCTGCTGCGCAATGCCTGGAAATTCACTTCGAATCATCCGGTTGCAAACATCGAAGTCGGCTGCTTGCGCGTCGATGACGGGCCAGTGTATTTTGTGAAGGACGACGGAGCCGGTTTCGATATGCGCTATGCACAAAAACTGTTCGGCGCATTCCAGCGACTGCACCGAGATGACGAGTTTTCCGGCACCGGCATCGGCCTTGCCACGGTCAGCCGGATCATTCACCGCCACGGCGGTCGTGTCTGGGCCGAGGCGGAAGTCGACCGCGGCGCCACCTTTTATTTCACCTTGTAAAAACTGGAGCGCGAATGGCGACCGAGCGTCCGATTCTGCTCGTTGAAGACAACCCCGACGACGAAGCCCTCACCCTCAGAGCCTTCGCCAAAAACGGCATCCCCAATCCGGTTGCCGTCGCACGCGACGGCGTCGAAGCACTCGACTACCTGTTCGGCACCGGGCCGCACGAAGGTCGCGCCAAGGCGCTGCTGCCGGCAGTAGTCCTGCTCGACCTCAAGCTGCCGCGCATCGACGGACTCGAAGTGCTGCGCCGGATTCGCGCCCACGAACGCACCGCCCTGCTACCGGTGGTCGTGCTCACCACCTCGAAAGAACAGCAAGACATCCTGGAGGCCTACCGCCTCGGCGCCAACAGCTACATCCGCAAGCCGGTTGATTTCGAGCGTTTCATCCAGGCGGTCGGACAACTTGGTGTGTATTGGCTGTCGCTCAACGAGCCCTCGGAGCCCAATGTCGGCCAAGGCAACTGAGTAAGGCCTCCGCCACAATGAAAAACGCCCCGATCGGGGCGTTTTTCATTGCACTATCCGCCGGCGGGAGCTTATCCGATCTCGTCGATCCACGCCTGCTGGATGGCCTCCAGAATACGCTCGCCGCAATGCTGCGGATCGTCGTCGAAGCCCGGCAGCTCAAGCACCCAGCGCATCAGATCGACAAAATTGACTTGCGTCGGATCGGTATCGGGGCGCGCCTCGGACAACTCGATCGCGATATCTTGAACATCGATCCATTTCATCAGTGGCTCCCTTCGCTGACCATGTTGATGGTGTATTTCGGAATCTCCACCACCAGCGTTTCGTTCTGCACCTGCGCCTGACAGGACAGGCGCGAATTGGGTTCCAGCCCCCACGCCTTGTCGAGCAGGTCTTCCTCGGTCTCATCGGCCTCTTCAAGCGATTCGAAGCCTTCGCGCACGATCACGTGGCAAGTCGTACACGCGCAGCTTTTTTCACAGGCATGCTCGATCTCGATGTCGTTACCCAAGAGCGCATCGCAGATGCTCTGCCCGGGTTCGGCCTCGATTACCGCGCCTTCCGGGCACAATTCAACATGCGGCAAGACAACAATCTGCGTCATTTCAAACCTTCAGTTCGTCAACTTTGTGACCGGCCAGGGCTGACCGGATGCTCTTGTCCATGCGCCGCGAGGCGAAGTCGTCGGTTGCCCGGCTTGCCGCATCGAGGCAGCTGCGCAGCTGTTTCGGATCGTCACCGTCGGCAGCCAACCGCAGGGCCGCAAGGGCCGCGTTGACCGTGCCGCGCTCATTCGCGTCGAGCAACTCGCCATCCGCGGCCAGCGCCTGCTCGACGGCCTCGATCAGGCGCCGGGCTTCGACCTGCAGCTCGCGCAGCACGCGGGCCCGGGCGTCGTCGCCGGCGTGCTCGAAGCCCGACTGGAGCATGGTCGAGATCTCTTCGTCGCTGAGTCCGTAGGACGGCTTGACGGTGATCGCCGCCTCGACGCCGGTCGAGGTTTCGCGGGCGCTGACCGCCAGCAGACCATCCGCGTCGACCTGGAAAGTCACCCGGATGCGCGCCGCGCCGGCGACCATGGGCGGGATGCCGCGCAGCTCGAAACGCGCCAGCGAGCGGCAATCCGAGACCAGCTCGCGCTCGCCCTGCACCACATGAATCGCCATCGCGCTCTGGCCGTCCTTGAAGGTGGTGAACTCCTGCGCCTTGGCGACCGGGATGGTCGAGTTGCGCGCGATGACCTTCTCGACCAACCCGCCCATGGTCTCCAGCCCCAGCGACAGCGGAATCACGTCAAGCAGCAGCCAGTCGTCTTCCGTCGCGCGATTGCCGGCCAGCACGTTGGCCTGCATGGCCGCGCCGATGGCGACCACTTTGTCCGGGTCGAGATTGGTCAGCGGGGTCTGGCCGAAAAACTCGCCGACGGCGCGCCGGATGTGGGGCATCCGCGTCGCGCCGCCCACCATCACCACCCCTTTGACCTCGTCTGCCGCCAGCCCGGCATCGCGCAGGGCCTTGCGCACCGGCGCCAGCGTTTTGCCGACCAGGGTTTGGGTAATGTTTTCGAAGATCTCGCGGGTCAACACCAGGTCGACCGTCTCGCCGCTTTTCAGGGTGCTTTTCACTGCCACCTCGTCGGCGCTGGAGAGTTGCTCCTTGGCGCTGCGCGCGAGCATCAGCAGGCGCCGGGCGTCGGTATCCGACAGGGGTGCCAGCCGGGACTCATCGAGGATCCAGCAGAACACGCGGTGATCGAAATCGTCCCCGCCGAGCGAAGCGTCGCCGTTCGTGGCAATCACCTCGAAGACCCCGCGCGACAGGCGCAGGATCGAGATATCGAAGGTGCCGCCGCCCAGATCGTAGATTGCGTAGACGCCCTCGGCGCCGTTGTCGAGCCCGTAGGCAACGGCCGCCGCGGTCGGCTCGTTGAGCAGGCGCAGGACGTTGATGCCGGCCAGCCGCGCGGCGTCCTTGGTGGCCTGGCNNGGCGCTGGGCGTCGTCGAAGTAGGCTGGCACGGTGATGACGGCGCCCACCAGCGCGCCGCCGAGGCTGTCTTCGGCGCGCTGGCGCAAACTGGCCAGAATCTGCGCCGAGACCTCGACCGGGCTTTTGAGCCCTGCGGCGGTGCGCAGCCGGACCATGCCGTCGGTGTCGGAAAAATCGTAGGGCATCGACTCGATGTGGGCCACATCCTTGACCCCGCGCCCCATGAAGCGCTTGACCGACACGATGGTGTTGCGCGGATCGTCCACCTGCGCGGCCATCGCCTCGCGCCCGACGACCACGCTGCCGTCCTTGAGATAGCGCACCACCGAAGGCAGCATCGCGCGGCCATCCGCGTCGTTGAGACAATCCGCCTCGCCGCTGCGCACGGTGGCGACCAGCGAGTTGGTGGTGCCCAGGTCGATGCCCACCGCGAGGCGGTGCTCGTGCGGCGCGGCCGACAGGCCGGGTTCTGCAATTTGGAGTAGTGCCATCAGCCTTCCAGCGCTTCGATTGCGCCGTCGATCTCTTCCTGAAGTTTTTCGATGAACATGAGCCGGCGGACGGTATCGGACGCCGCTTCATGGTCTGCAGTCGCGGCCGCCAATTGCGCGGCGAGCGATGCGTTGACCTCGCGCGCGTGCTGCGCGAGCCGCTGGTGGAGGTGTTCGAGGTCGGCCATGTCGCCGCCCTCGCGCGCCTCTTCGACCGCTTCACGCCACTCCATCTGCTCCATCAGGAACTCGGGCGCCATCGCGGTGTTGTTCTCCGCGGCCACGTCCACGCCTTCGAGTTCCAGCAGATAGCGCGCCCGCAACAAGGGCTTGCGCAAGGTGCGGTAGGCCTCGTTGACCTGCGTCGCCCATTGCATCGAGACGCGCTTTTCAGCGTCGGAGCGATGGGCGTGGCGGTCGGGATGCACTTGCGCCTGACGGTCGCGATAGGCCTGGTCGAGCCGGTCGACATCGAGCGCAAAATCACGCGGCAGGCCGAACAGGGCGAAGAAGTCCTGCTGCAGGTCGAGCGCATCCGTCGACAGCGCGCTCATACGTTGAAGCTCTCCCCGCAGCCGCATTCATCCTTGACGTTGGGGTTGTTGAACTTGAAACCTTCGTTCAAGCCCTCACGCACGAAGTCGAGCTCGGTGCCGTCGAGGTAGGCCAGGCTCTTCGGGTCGATGAGCACGTTCACGCCGTGGCTCTCGAAAATGACATCCTCGTCCACCGTCTCGTCGGCAAACTCGAGCTTGTAGGCCATGCCCGAACACCCCGAGGTTTTCACCCCGAGCCGGATGCCAACCCCCTTGCCGCGCTTTTGAATAAAGCGCGCCACGTGCTCTGCCGCACTTCTGGTCAGGGTAATCGCCATGCCTCGGCTCCTTTACTTGGTGTCGCCGGTCCGCTTGCGGTAATCCGCCACCGCAGCCTTGATAGCGTCTTCGGCCAGAATCGAGCAGTGAATCTTCACCGGCGGCAGGGCGAGCTCTTCGGCGATGGCGGTGTTCTTGATCTCCAGCGCTTCGCTCACCGTCTTGCCCTTGACCCACTCGGTCACCAGCGAGCTCGACGCAATCGCCGAGCCGCAGCCGTAGGTCTTGAACTTGGCGTCTTCGATCACGCCCTGACCATTGACCTTGATCTGCAGTTTCATCACGTCGCCACAGGCCGGCGCACCGACCATGCCGGTAGCCACGCCTTCTTCTTCCTTGCCGAAGGACCCCACGTTGCGCGGATTTTCGTAGTGGTCCAGCACTTTTTCGCTATATGCCATGATCTTCTCCTGTTCGCGTCAGTGGGCGGCCCACTGCACGGTGTTCAAATCGACGCCTTCCTGCACCATTTCCCACAGCGGCGACAACTCGCGCAGCTTGGCGATCTTGGCGTGCAGCAGATCGATCGTGTAATCGACCTCTTCCTCGGTCGTAAAGCGCCCGATCGAGAAACGGATCGAGCTGTGCGCCAGTTCGTCGTTGCGCCCCAGCGCGCGCAGGACGTAGGACGGCTCCAGGCTGGCCGAGGTACAGGCCGAGCCGCTCGATACCGCCACATCCTTGATCGCCATGATCAGCGACTCGCCTTCGACATAGGCGAAGGAGATGTTGAGGTTGTGCGCCACGCGCTGGGTCATGTCGCCGTTCACGTAGGTGGCCTCGATGTCGGTCAAGCCCTTCATGAGTTTGTCGCGCAACAGGCCGATACGTTCGTTTTCGGTCGCCATTTCTTCGCGCGCCAGGCGGAAGGCCTCGCCCATGCCGACGATCTGGTGCGTCGCCAGCGTGCCCGAACGCATGCCGCGTTCGTGTCCGCCGCCGTGCATCTGGGCGATCAGCCGCACCCGCGGCTTGCGACGCACGTACAGCGCGCCGATGCCTTTGGGGCCGTAGGTCTTGTGCGCCGAGAACGACATCAGGTCGACCTTCAGCTTCTGCAGGTCGATCTCGACCTTGCCGGTCGCCTGCGCGGCGTCGACGTGAAAGACGATGCCGCGCTCACGGCAGATCTCGCCGATTTCGGCGATCGGCTGGATCACCCCGATTTCGTTATTGACCATCATCACCGACACCACCGTGGTGTCGTCGCGAATCGCCGCGCGCAACACGTCGAGGTCGATCAGGCCGTCTTCGCGCACGTTCAGGTAGGTCACCTCGAAGCCTTGACGCTCCAGCTCGCGGCAGGTGTCGAGCACCGCCTTGTGCTCGGTCTTGACGGTGATGACGTGCTTGCCCTTGCTCTGGTAGAACTGGGCCGCGCCCTTGATCGCCAGGTTGTCCGACTCGGTCGCGCCCGAGGTCCACACGATTTCTTTCGGGTCGGCATTGACCAGCGCCGCCACTTCCGCCCGCGCCAGCTCGACCGCCTTCTCCGCGGTCCAGCCATAGGGGTGCGAGCGGCTCGCCGGATTCCCGAAGTCCTCGGCGAGGTAGGGAATCATCTTTTCCGCCACCCGCGGATCGACCGGCGTGGTTGCGGAATAGTCGAGATAGATCGGCAACTTCAACATCTGTTTTCTCCATCACGGCACCCGAGGGTGCCAAGGGTTTGTTTCTCAGACCGCCACAGCGGCCAGACCGCGCAGTGCGCGCACTTCATGCCCCAGTACTTCGATAAACCGTTCGACATCCGCCGCCTGCGTGTCGCGCCCGAGGCTGACGCGCACCGCACCGCGCGCCAACGCCGGCGCCACGCCCATCGCCAGCAGCGTTTTTGAAGGCTCCGGATCGGCGCTGGAACAGGCCGAGCCGCTGGCGCAGGCAAAACCGGCCCGGTCGAGCTTGCCGACCAGCGTCTCTCCGTCGATCGACGCGAAGGCAAAAAACACGGTGCCCGGCAAACGCGGCGCGTCGGCGCAAAACACGGTCGCGCCCAGCGCAGTCAGACCGCCTTCGAGCACCTCGCGCAAGCCGGCCAGCCGCTGCGCCTCGGCCGCGCGCCGCGCCGTCGCCAGCGCGCAGGCCGCGCCGAAGCCGACGATGGCCGCCACGTTCTCGGTGCCGGAGCGCAAGCCGCGTTCCTGGCCCCCCCCCGCAATCAGCGGTTGCAGCTCGACACGCTTGTCCACAATGAGCGCACCGGCGCCGAGCGGACCATACAGCTTGTGCGACGACAAGGTCAGGGCATGAACGCCCAGCGCACGAAAATCAACGTCAATCTTGCCCACCGCCTGCACCGCGTCGGTGTGGAACCAGGCCCCCGCGGCCCGCGCCTTTGCGGCCAGTTCGGCCACCGGCTGGATCACCCCGGTCTCGTTGTTGGCGAGCATCACCGACACCAGTCCGGGGCGCTGCGCCATCAAGGTGTCGAAGTGTGCCGCATCGACCCGCCCGGCGCCATCCACACGCAGGGTTTCAAGCGCCCACCCGAGCCGGACCAGCTGACGCGCCGGCTCGCGCACGCAGGGGTGTTCGATCGGGCTCGTCACCAGCAGGCCGGGCTTGAGGCTCGCCGACGCGCCTTTGAGGAACAGGTTGTTGGCCTCGGAGCCGCCGCTGGTAAAGACAACTTCGGTGCTGTGCGCGCCCACCGCCTCGGCCACCTGCGCCCGCGCGGCGTCGATCGCGGCACGGGCGTGGCGGCCGTATTCGTGGCGGCTCGACGGATTACCGTAACGCGCATCAAGATACGGCAGCATCGCCTCGCGCACCGCGGGATCGAGCGGCGTCGTTGCGTTGTAGTCGAGGTAGACCGGGGCAAACATGGTCGTGGCTCCAACAGTCAAGCCGAGACCGATTCGCCGCTGGACGGGCGCGCGCGTTCGTCCTTGACAACCGCGATCTTCGCCGTCCGCGCATGTTGCTGCGACACCAGCCCGCCCAGCGTGACCGAATCGAGGTAGTCGAACATCCGGCGATTGAGGTTGGTCCACAGGTCGTGCGTCATGCAGCGATGCTCATCGTGACAGTTCTGCTTGCCGCCACACTGGGTGGCATCCAAGGGCTCATCGACGGCAACGATGATGTCCGCCACCGTAATCTCAGCCATTTCGCGGGCCAGACAGTATCCGCCCCCCGGGCCGCGCACGCTGGACACCAGTTCGTGACGCCGCAACTTGCCGAACAACTGTTCCAGATAGGACAAGGAAATGCTCTGCCGCTCGGCGATGCCGGCCAGCGTCACGGGGCCGCCCTCCTGACGCAGGGCCAGGTCGATCATTGCGGTCACCGCAAAGCGGCCTTTGGTGGTCAGTCTCATGGCGAATCCCTCGCTGCAGCTAATACCCGAACTTTTCGGTCAACTATACAGTTCCCGACTACAGCGATCAACTATTGTGCGGCCTTACTCGACCATTTTGCTCAGACGCTCGGCGTCGAAGTCGTCGCCCTGCTGGGCGTCACCATTGACGGACACCCCGGCAGCCTCCATGCGCTTGAGCAGCACCGCCAGACGGCGGTCGGTCTCGACCGCGTGATCGAGCAGGCCGTGAAACGCCTTGGCCAGCGGATCGTCCATGTCGCGCGTCACGCCATAGGCCGAGAAGCCCATCTGCTCGGCCTTCTGCGCGCGCGCATCGTCGCGCTCGCGATCGAGCACCCGCGCCGGATTGCCCACCGCAGTCGCCCCTTCCGGCACCGGCTTGACGACCACCGCGTTGGAGCCGACCTTGGCCCCATCGCCGACCGTAAACCCGCCCAGCACCTTGGCCCCCGCACCGACCACCACGCCCTTGCCCAGCGTCGGATGGCGCTTGGTGCCGCGGTACAGCGAGGTGCCGCCGAGCGTGACGCCCTGGTAGATGGTGCAGTCGTCGCCAACCACTGCGGTCTCGCCGATGACCACGCCGAAGCCGTGGTCGATGAACACGCGCCGCCCGATGACCGCGCCGGGATGGATCTCGATGCCCGTCAACCAGCGCCCGATGTGGCTGACGAAACGCCCCAGCCAGAACAGTTCGTGGGTCCATGCCGCGTGCGCCACCCGGTGGAACATCAAGGCGTGAAGCCCCGGGTAGCAGGTGAGCACCTCCAGCGCGGAACGCGCGGCGGGATCGCGGCTGCGTACACTGGCGATGTCTTCACGCAAGCGACTGAACATTGATTTCTCCGACCTCATGGGGCGCCAAAACAGACTCCGGCGCCAACCCTGGTTATTTCCGACTATTTTAATCGACTTTATGCCCCAGCGCACTGAGCAGCCCGCGCAGGATGCCGACCTCTTCCTTTTCGAGACGCACGCGCCCAAACAGCCGCCGCACCCGCGGCATCAGCTTGCGCGGATTGCCCGGATCGAGAAACCCGGAGGCGATCATGGCCTGCTCGATGTGGGCGTAAAACCCTTCCACTTCGTCGAAACCGGCCGCCATTGCCGCCCCATCGGGCGGCGGCGCGAGGGTTTCGCAGCTCAGGCGCATCTCGTAGCACAGGATCTGCACCGCCGCGGCGAGGTTGAGCGAGCTGTAGTCCGGATTGGCGGGGATCGTCACCGGCAGATCGCACAGCGCCAGCTCCTCGTTGGTCATCCCGCTGGTTTCGTTGCCGAACACCAGCGCCACATCGCCCTGCGCGGTGTAGTTGGCAAGCATCTGGCTGGCCGCGCGGGGATACGCCATCGGCAGCGACAGCTCGCGTCGGCGGGCGGTCATCGCAGCCGAAAACACGGTGCCGCGCAAGGCCGCATCGAGCGAATCCACCACGCGCGCCGCATCAAGCACGTCGCCGGCCCCGGAGGCCCGGGCCGTGGCAACCGCATCGGGAAAGCTTTTGGGCGACACCAGCACCAGCTGCGACAGTCCCATCGTCTTCATCGCCCGCGCGGCGGCGCCGATGTTGCCGGGGTGGCTGGTACGGGCAAGAACAATCCGAACACGGTCGAGCACGGGGGCTGGTTTCATATTAGAATTTGTGGTTTTTCAAATTTCAGCGACGCACATCTCGCGCCAGTCGCCACGGACCGAAATGCACCCCACCCTCACCATCGCCGTCAAGGCCGCTCGCCGCGCAGGCAACACCATCAATCGTGCCGCCAACGATATCGACCGCCTGCGCGTTGAAACCAAAGCCGCCCGCGACTTCGTGACCGAGGTGGACCGCGCCGCAGAAGCCGCAATCGTCGAGGTACTGCGCGAAGCCTTCCCGGGGCACGGCATCTTAGCAGAAGAGTCCGGCCTCACCGAAGGCACCGGCGGCAGCGAATACCAGTGGATCATCGACCCGCTCGACGGCACCACCAATTACATCCACGGCTTCCCGCAATATGCGATCTCGATCGCGCTGGCCCACGCCGGGGTGATCGAGCAGGCAGTGGTGTATGACCCGACACGCAACGAGCTGTTCGTCGCCTCCAAGGGCGCCGGCGCCTACCTCAACGACCGGCGCATCCGCGTCTCGCGGCGCAGCAAGCTGGCCGAATCGCTGCTCGCCACCGGTTTTCCGTTCCGCGAGTTGGACAACGTCGACGCCTATCTGGCGATGTTCCGTGAGCTGTGCCAGAAAACCGCGGGCATTCGCCGCCCCGGTGCCGCCGCGCTCGACCTGGCCTATGTGGCCTGCGGTCGCGTGGACGGCTTCTGGGAAATGGGGCTCAAACCGTGGGACATGGCCGGCGGCGCGCTGCTGGTGCAGGAAGCCGGCGGGCTGATCAGCGACTTGTCCGGCGAGTCGGCCTACCTCAAGACCGGCAACGTGGTTGCCGGATCGCCGAAGGTCTTCGCCCAACTGCTGCCCATCATTCAGGCGCACCGCCCGGCCACCATGCCGGCCTGATCTACCGCGCCATGAACAGCGCCGCCCCCCGCTCGCCCGACGGGCATACCCCGATGATGGTGCAATACCTAGCCATCAAGGCTGCGCATCCGGATTTGCTGCTGTTCTACCGCATGGGCGACTTCTACGAGCTATTTTTCGAAGACGCCGAGAAGGCCGCGCGACTGCTCGACATCACGCTCACCACGCGCGGCAAGTCGGCCGGCGAGCCGATCAAGATGGCCGGCGTGCCCTACCACGCGGTCGAGCAATATCTGGCGCGGCTGGTGCGCCTAGGCGAGTCGGTGGTCATCGCCGAGCAGGTCGGCGATCCGGCCACGACGAAAGGGCCGGTCGAACGCGCCGTCGCGCGCATCGTCACCCCCGGCACGCTCACCGACGCCGCCCTGCTCGACGACCGCCGCGACGCCCTGCTGCTCGCGGCGCACCTCAATCGCGGGCGCCTCGGGCTGGCCTGGCTGAATCTCGCCAACGGCGATCTGCGCCTGCTCGAATGCGCACCCGAGCAACTGCAGGCCCAGTTCGAGCGCCTGCGCCCGGCCGAAGTGCTCATCTCCGACGCGCTGCGCCTGCCGCTCGTCGAATCGCTCGCGCCGGCATTGCGCCACCTGCCCGACTGGCAGTTCGACGCCACCAACGGCCAGCGCCTGCTGACCGAACACCTCGGCACGCGCGACCTCACCGGCTTTGGCGCCAGCGAGCTGAGTGTGGCGCTGGCCGCCGCGGCGGCGCTGTACGACTACGCCAGTAGCACCCAACAGCAGAGCCTGCGCCACGTGACCGGCCTGCGGGTCGAGTCCGAATCCGAATTCATCCGCATCGACGCCGCCACCCGGCGCAATCTGGAACTGACCGAGACGCTGCGCGGCGAAACCGCCCCCACCCTGCTCTCCTGCCTCGACACCTGCGTCACCAGCATGGGCTCGCGCTGGCTGCGCCACGCCATCCACCATCCGCTGTGCGACCGCACCGCGGTGACCGCGCGCCACGCCGGCGTGGATGAATTGCTCGGCGTGGCCGGCGACGGCCCCGGCGCCGCGGTGCGCAGCGCGCTCAAGGGCATTGCCGACGTCGACCGCATCACCGCCCGCGTGGCGCTGCGCTCGGCCCGCCCGCGCGACCTGTCGGCGCTGCGCGACACCCTGCACGCATTGCCGGCGCTCGTCGCCCCGCTGGCCGCGGTGGACGCCCCGATCCTGCAAGCGCTGCGCGCGGCACTGACGCCGCCACTGGCCAGCACCGAACTGCTGGCGCGTGCGATTGCGCCCGAGCCGGCCACGGTGTTGCGCGACGGCGGCGTGATCGCCGACGGCTTCGACGCCGAGCTCGACGAGTTGCGTGGCATCCAGAACAATTGCGGCGAATTCCTGATGGCGCTCGAAGCGCGCGAGCGCGCGCGCACCGGCATCAACAGTCTCAAGGTCGAATACAACCGGGTGCACGGTTTCTACATCGAGATCAGCCGCGCCCACGGCGACGCGGTGCCCGACGACTACCGCCGCCGGCAGACGCTGAAGAACGCCGAGCGCTACATCACGCCGGAGCTGAAAACCTTCGAAGACAAGGCCCTGTCGGCGCGCGAGCGCGCGCTGGCGCGCGAGAAGGCGCTCTACGACGAAGTGCTCGACGCGCTCGCCGGCGAGATTCCGGCGCTCCAGCAGGTCGCCCGCGCGCTGGCCGAGCTCGACGCGCTGGCCGCGCTGGCCGAGGCCGCGCGGCGCCACGACTATCGCTGCCCGAGCTTCTCCGAGCAGCCCGGCATCCACATCGAAGGCGGGCGCCACCCGGTGGTCGAACGCCAAGTCGAAGACTTCATCGCCAACGCCTGCACGCTGGCGCCGACGCGGCGCATGCTGATGATTACCGGGCCCAACATGGGCGGCAAATCGACCTTCATGCGTCAGGTCGCGCTGATCACGCTGATGGCTCACATCGGCAGCTTCGTGCCCGCCGAACACGCCTGCATCGGCCCGATCGACGCCATCTTCACCCGCATCGGCGCCTCCGACGACCTCGCCTCCGGGCGCTCCACCTTCATGGTCGAGATGACCGAAGCGGCGGCAATCCTCAATGGCGCGGGCGAGCACAGCCTGGTGTTGATGGACGAGATCGGCCGCGGCACCTCCACCTTCGACGGGCTCGCGCTGGCCTTTGCGATTGCCCGCCATCTGCTCGAAAAAACACGCAGCCTGACCCTGTTCGCCACGCATTACTTCGAGCTCACGCGGCTCAACGTCGACTACCCCGAATGCGCCAATGTGCACCTGGACGCAGTCGAGCATGGCCACCGGATCGTCTTCCTGCACGCGCTCGAAGAAGGCCCGGCGAGCCAGAGCTACGGGATCGAAGTGGCCGCGCTGGCGGGCATTCCGGCCGCTGTGGTGCGCGACGCGCGGCGCCGGCTGCGGGCGCTGGAGAACCGCGAAATCGGCGCCGGTCCGCAGGCCGATCTGTTCGCCGCAGCACCGGTCGACGAGGACGACACGCCCGCCCACCCGGCGGTCGGCGCGCTGGCCGGGATCGACCCCGACAGCCTCAGCCCGCGTGAAGCGCTCGAACACCTCTACACCCTCAAACGTCTGGTGAGCTGATGCGTCTATTGCCGCTACTGGCCTGTGCGCTGGCCTGCTTTGCGCCCTTCGCAACGGCGGCCGACTGGCATTTCGACATCATCGGCGACACGCCGTATTCGGACTACGAGCGCCGCCACCTGCCCGGCATGCTGGCCGACATCAGCGCCACCAAACCGGCCTTCATCATTCACGTCGGCGACATCAAATCCGGCACCAGCTGGTGCTCCGACGCGATGTACGCCGACCGGCTGGCGCTCTTCAACTCCGTCGCCGCGCCGGTGATCTACACCCCGGGCGACAACGAATGGACCGACTGCCACCGCCTGCCGGCAGGCAGCTACGAGCCGACCGAGCGGCTCGACCATCTGCGCAGGGTGTTCTTTGCGACCCCGTTTTCGGTCGGCGGGCTGCCGATGCCGGTACGCCGCCAGCGCGATTTTCCGCGCGCCCGCCCCTTCCCCGAAAACCTGCGCTGGGAAAAAGACCGGATCGTGTTCGCGACGCTCAACATCCCGGGCAGCGACAACAACCTCGCCCAACCCAGCGAGCATGTGCTGCGCAGCCTCGCCAACACGGCCTGGCTGGAGGCCGCGTTTTTCCGCGCACGCGTCACCCGTGCGCGTGCGCTGGTGCTGGTGCTGCATGCCGACCTGTATTTCAACGCCTACGCTGCCGGCACGCCCAAGCCGGCCTATCGCGACTTTCTCGACCGGCTGCGCCGCCACGTGCTGGCCGCGCGCCACCCGACGGTCCTGATTCACGGCGACAGCCACCGCCAAACCATCGACCAGCCGCTGCTCGACGACGCGGGCGAGCCGATCGCCAAGTTCACGCGCATCGAGTCCTACGGCTACCCCTTCCTCGGCTGGGTGCGGGTCGACGTGCCGGCCGATCGGCGCGCGCCGCTGCGCTTCAGCGCCCACCCGTGGGCCCCCGACGCCGACGCGCCCTGAGTACTGAAACCGTATGAAAAACCCGATCGATATCCGCGAAGAAGGCGGCGTGCGCTACCTGCACTTCGGCACCGACTGGGTGCAGGGCGCGATGCGCCTGCGCAG
>JAGRFQ010000033.1 GCA_020445945.1 Rhodocyclaceae bacterium | reverse complement strand
CAGCTGGTCACCGGGCGGGTGTGGCGCGGTTCGGCCTTTGGCGGGGTGCGCGGCCGCTCCGAGCTGCCGGGCTATGTGGAGCGCGCCCAACGGGGCGAGATTCCGCTCGACACCTTCATCACCCACACCATGGGGCTCGACGACATCAACACCGCGTTTGCGCTGATGCATGAAGGCAAGAGCATTCGCAGCGTGATCCACTTCGACCGGTGAGCGCGCAGATGGACGACAGCCTCGACCTGATCGCCAGCAGCAAGAGCTTCGGCGGCTGGCACACGCGCTACCGCCATCGCGCCCACACTGTCGGCTGCGACATGGTGTTCGCCATCTACCTGCCGCCGCAGGCCACCACCGCGCCGGTGCCGGTGCTCTACTGGCTCTCCGGGTTGACCTGCAGCGACGAAAACTTCATGCACAAGGCCGGCGCCCAACGGTTGGCAGCCGAGCTGGGGATCGCCATCGTCGCCCCCGACACCAGCCCGCGCGGCGACGAGGTGCCGGGTGACCCCGACGGTGACTGGGACTTTGGCCACGGCGCGGGGTTTTACCTCAATGCCACCGAAGCGCCGTGGGCCACCCATTACCGCATGCACGACTACGTGGTGCGCGAGCTGCCGGCATTGGTCGAAGCGCATTTTCCGGTCACCGCCGCGCGCGCCATCAGCGGGCATTCGATGGGCGGACACGGCGCGCTGGTGTGTGCGCTGCGCAATCCCGGGCGCTACGTGTCGGTCTCCGCGTTCTCGCCGATCTGCGCGCCGAGCATGTGTCCGTGGGGGCAGAAGGCGTTTTCGCGCTATCTCGGCGAAGACCGGCAGCGCTGGGCACAATGGGACGCCAGCGCCTTGATCGCCACCGCCACCGAGCGCCTTCCACTGCTTGTCGACCAAGGCAGCGAGGACCCGTTTCTGTCCGAGCAGCTGCATCCCCAAACCCTCGTCGCCGCAGCCGAGGCAGCGGACTACCCGCTCACGCTGCGTATCCAGCCCGGCTACGACCACAGCTATTTCTTCATCGCCAGCTTCATCGACGCGCACCTGCATCATCACGCGCGCGCGTTTGCCGGCTGAAGCATTTCGCTGCATGTCACGCACGGCCTGCGCGTCCAAGCTGTGGGACAATGGCGGCCATCGTCAACGCTCGAAATTGCTGGAGGTTTGGGATGGGCCGGGTGCCCCTGTGGTTTGCGTCGCTTGCCTGCATCTTGAGTACCGGCTGTGCGCCGGACGCCCCGCCTCCCCCGCCACCGCCCGCCAAGGAACGCGCTGAACAGGCCGCACGCGACGCGGGCGAGGCTGCCCGGCAGGCAATCGAGAAGGCCGGTGACGCACTGCGCAAACTCGGCCAGGCTGCCGGTGCCGCGACCGAAGCGGCCACCGAGGCCGCCAGCGAAGCGCTGACCCCGCCGCCGCCGGCCGATCCCGCCATCCCGGCTGCGCCGGTTGAAGATCGCAGCGCTGTGCCGGTCGACGAGGCCGCCAGCACTCGCGACGCCAGCGCCGCCACGGGCGAAGCCGCCGGGCGCTTTTTCGAAGCCACCCGGCGCGCCGCCGAACGTATTGGCGAGGTGAGCAAGGACGTGGTTGAAGCGATCCGCGAATCGCCAGCGCCCGAAACGCAAAAGAAAGCGTCTGAATGAGCGACCTGGCACCACCCCGCCGCGGCTGGCGCGAGATCGTCCTCAACCGGCGCATGCTGGTGTGCATCTTCACCGGCTTCGCCTCGGGTCTGCCGTTGTACCTGCTGCTCAATCTGGTGCCGGCCTGGCTGAAAACCGAGGGGCTGTCGCTCAAGGCGATCGGCGCCTTCGCGCTGATCCAGTTTCCCTACACCTGGAAATTCCTGTGGGCGCCGCTGCTCGACCGCTTCGGCATCCTGCCGGTGCTCGGGCGACGGCGCAGCTGGATGTTCGTCACCCAGCTCGCCCTGCTTGCCGCCATCGCCTGGCTGGGGCGGCTCTCGCCGACCGACCAGCTCAGCCTGGTGGTGGCGCTGACCGCCGTGATTGCGCTGTGCTCGGCGACGCTGGACATCGCGCTCGACGCCTTCCGCCGCGAGATCCTGCCGGATGTCGAGCTCGGCCTCGGCAACGCGATTCACGTGAACGCCTACCGCATCGCCGGGCTGGTGCCGGGTTCGCTGTCGCTGATTCTGGCCGATCACCTGCCGTGGTCGCAGGTCTTCCTCATCACCGCCGCGTTCATGCTGCCGGGCATGGTGATGACGCTGATGGTGGCCGAACCGACCGCCGCCGCGACCCACCCGCGCACCCTGCGCGACGCGGTGGTCGAACCCTTCCACGAGTTCTTCACCCGCTACGGCGTGCAGTCTGCGCTGCTGGTGCTGGCCTTCATCTTTCTGTACAAGCTCGGCGATTCGCTGTGCACCGCGCTGGCCACGCCCTTCTACCTCGACATGGGGTACAGCAAGACCGAGATCGGCATCATCGCCAAGAACGCCGGGCTGTGGCCGATGGTGATCGG
>JAGRFQ010000032.1 GCA_020445945.1 Rhodocyclaceae bacterium | reverse complement strand
TGCGGCAACGGCGCGCGCTGTTTCGTGCGCTTCGTGCACGATCAGGGGCTCACCGACAAGACCGCGATCCGCGTCGAAACCCGCGGCGGCATCATCGCCCCGCGGCTCGAAGCCGACGGCCAGGTGACGGTCGACATGGGTGTGCCGGTGCTCGATCCGGCGCGCGTTCCCTTTGCCAGCGATAGCGACGCGGCGGTCCAGCCGCTGCAGGTGGGCGAGGCGACGCTGGCAATCACCGCGGTCAGCATGGGCAACCCGCACGCGGTGCAGGTGGTGGCCGACGTGGACGCCGCGCCGGTGGCGAGCCAGGGGCCGGCGATCGAATCGCACCCGCGCTTTCCGGCGCGGGTCAACGCCGGCTTCATGCAGGTGCTCGACGCCCACCACGTGCGCCTACGCGTGTATGAGCGCGGCGCGGGCGAAACGCTGGCCTGCGGCACCGGCGCCTGCGCCGCGGTGGTGGCCGGCGTGCTGCGCGAACTGCTGCTCAGCCCGGTCACCGTCGACACCCGCGGCGGGCGGCTGCAGATCGCGTGGGACGGCCCCGGCACCCCGGTGCGCATGACCGGGCCGGCGGTGCGCGTCTTCGACGCCGAGATCGACATCGACTGATTGCGCCGTCACGCCGACGGCAGGAGAGAGGCAAGCATGAACACCGACGACGTAGTCCGCTACCTGCACGAGAACCCGGATTTCTTCGAGGACAACAGCCACCTGCTCAGCTCGCTCAACGCGGTGCACCCGCACAACGGCGAAACCATCTCGCTGACCGAGCGCCAGCTCCACGCGCTGCGCGAAAAAATCCGCCAGCTCGAAGCCAAGCTCGCCGAGCTGATCCGTTTTGGCGAAGACAACGACGAGATCAGCGAAAAGGTCCATCGCATGATTCTGGCGCTGCTCGAAGCGGACAACTTCGAAGCCGTGCGCGACGCGATCTACACCCACCTGCGCGAGGACTTCGCCGTGCCGCACGTCGCCATGCGGGTGTGGAACAGCGTGCTCAAGCGCGAAACCGTTGAGTTCGCCCCGGTGTCCGAAGACGTGCGCTTCTACGCCGGCGACCTGCGCCAGCCGTATTGCGGCGCGCCGGGCAATCTCGAAATCATCGACTGGTTCGGCGAGGCTGCGCCGCACATCCGCTCGGTGGCGCTGGTGCCGCTGATGCGCGACAAGCGCGTGTTCGGCCTGCTCGCGCTGGGCAGCGAAGACGACGAGCGCTTCTACCCCGAAATGGGCACGCTCTACCTCAAACGCATCGGCGAGATGGTCAGCGCCACGGCCTTGCGCCACCTCGGCTGAGCGTGTCGATGGGTGCCGTGCTGCCGCCGGGCTTCGATGCGCAGATCGACGCGTATCTGGCCTATCTCACCGCCCAGCGCCGCGCCAGCGTCCACACCCTGAACGCCTACCGGCGCGAGCTGTGCCGCCTCGCCACGCTCGCCGATGGCGCCGCGCCCGAGGCCATCGACACCGCGCGCATCCGCCGCTGGGCCGCCACGCTGCACGCCGGCGGTCTGACGCCGCGCTCGGTGGCGCGGGCGCTGTCGGCCTGGCGCGGCTTCTTTCGCTGGCGGGTGCGCCATCACGGCGCCGCGCTCAATCCGGTCGACGGCATCCGCGCCCCGCGCGCCGCGCGGCGGCTGCCCAAGAGTCTGGGCCCGGACGCGCTCGGCGCGCTGCTCGACGCGCCGGCCGACGACCCGCTCGACGTGCGCGACCGGGCGGTCTTCGAGCTGCTCTACAGCACCGGCCTGCGCATTGCCGAACTGCTCTCGCTGAATCTGGATGCGCGCCTCGATCTGGCCGCCGGCGAAGCCACCGTGACCGGCAAGCGCGGCAAGACGCGGATCGTGCCGATCGGCCGCGCCGCGCTCACCGCCCTCGACGCCTGGCTGCCGCTGCGCGCCACGCTGGCGGCCGGCGACCAGCGCGCGCTGTTCGTCTCGCGCAGCGGCGCGCGCCTGTCGCCAAGCGCGGTGCGCAGCCGCCTCACGCGCTGGTCGCAACGCCACGGCGACGGCACCCACGTGCATCCGCACATGCTGCGCCACAGCTTTGCCAGCCACCTGCTGCAGTCCAGCGGCGACCTGCGCGCGGTGCAGGAGCTGCTCGGCCACGCCAGCATCCAGAGCACGCAGGTGTATACCCACCTCGATTTTCAGCACCTCGCCCAGGTGTACGACGCGGCCCATCCGCGCGCCGGAAAGCGGCGCGGCTGAGCCCGGCGGCTCACCAGTCGTGGAGGTTGCCGCGGCGCGACGGCGCGGCCTTTTTCTGTGCCCCAACGCGCGGTGCGTGGTTCTCCATCAGCTTGAAGAAGCGGGTGTAGAAGTCGGGGTCGCTCACCGTCTCGGCGCCGACCTTGACCAGCGAATCGTTGCGCGAGGTCCACGGCAGCGACAGCGAGCCGACGCCGGAGACGCTCAGCCCCGCCGAGCTGGCCGATTGCTTGAGCTCGTACTGCGTCTGCACCGCGTTGGCGTAGGCGATGGTGTCGCGCACGGTGCCGGCGCACACCACGTTGAATTCGAGCGCCATGTGGATGTCGTCGTCCGGCTGGAACACCTTGGTGCCGCGCACCGCTTCGGCGGTGGCCGAGGCGATGGTGTAGCCCTGGCTAAGCAGGGTGCGCCGCGCGGCCTCGCAGGTGGCGGCGGTGTCGGTGGCGAAGCGGGCCTCGTAGGGCGAGGCCGCAGCGAAGGATTCGTCCTCGTACACCGCCGGCCCGCCACAGGCGGTCAGCGTCAGCGCGAGGGCGCTCATCAGGCAGGGGGCGACAGGGCGCATGGCGGGTTCCTATGGCGCGTGGGCGTGGCTGCGATCAGTGGATATTTCGAGCATACGCCGGCACCCAACTGGCGACAACCGCAGGCGCGGCGTACACTGCCAGCCTTTTCCGAACGCCCCCCGACGCCATGGCCCAACTGATTCTCCGACCCGGCAAGGAGCGCGCCATGGCGCGCCGCCACCCGTGGATTTACGACTCCGCCGTGGCGCGCCTCGACGGCCGTGCCCGCCCCGGCGACACCGTGACCGTGCTGGGCGACAGCGGCGCGCCGCTGGGCAAGGCGGCCTGGTCGCCGGAATCGAAAATCCGCGCGCGGATGTGGAGCTTCGACCCCGACGCGGTCATCGACCACGCCTTCTTCAAGCGCGCGGTGGCCGCCGCGGTGGCACGCCGGGCCACCCACCCGGCGCTGGTCGGGCAGGACGGCGTGCGCCTGATCCACGGCGAATCGGACGGCCTGCCCGGCGTGGTCGCCGATCGCTACGGCCCGGTGGTGGTGATGCAGCTCACCAGCGCCGGGGCCGACAAATGGCGCGAGGCCATCGTCGCCGCGCTGGTGCAGGCCACCGGCTGCGCGGCGGTGTACGAGCGCTCCGATTCCGAAGTGCGCGGGCGCGAGGGGTTGGCGCCGGTGACCGGCTGTGCGTACGGCGCGCTGCCCGAGGCGCTCACCATCGTCGAACACGGCGTGCGCATGCAGGTCGACGTGGTCGGCGGGCACAAGACCGGCTTCTACCTCGATCAGCGCGACAACCGCCACCTGACCGGGCAACTCGCCGCCGGCCGGCGGGTGCTCAACTGCTTTTGCTACACCGGCGGCTTCTCGCTGCAGGCGCTGGCCGGCGGCGCCGACGCGGTGCTGTCGATCGACTCCTCCGCCCCCGCGCTGGCCATCGCCGCCGCCAACCTCGCCCTCAACCCGCAGCTCGACGCCCGCCGCGCCGAGTGGCGCGAGGCCGACGTGTTCGCCGCGCTGCGCGCGCTGCGCGAGGCCGGCGAGCGCTTCGACATGGTCATCCTCGACCCGCCCAAGTTTGCCCCCTCCGCCGCCCACGCCGAGCGCGCCGCACGCGCCTACAAGGACATCAACCTGTACGGCTTCCGCCTGCTCAACCCGGGCGGGGTGCTGATGAGCTACTCATGCTCCGGCGGCATCGGCATCGAACTGTTCCACAAGATCGTCGCCGGCGCGGCCGCCGATGCCGGCGTGGACGGCCGCATCCTGCACCGCCTGTCAGCCGCACCCGACCACCCGGTGGGCCTGTCGGTGCCGGAGGGGGAATACCTCAAGGGGCTGTGTTGTCAGGTGGGATAGGTGCGACGTTTGCGTGAAAGCCGGGTGCGCTGAAGGCCAAAGAGCGCCGGCACATTTACTTTGGCACCCATTCGAGGTAATGTACATCCATTGTACATCCACAGGGGCGTTCAACGTGTCTACAACCACCCGAGCCTTCAAGAACGGAAACTCGCAAGCCGTCCGCATTCCGGCGGATCTGGCCTACGAGCGCACGGATATCGAGCTGGAGATCGAGCGTATCGGAGACGAACTCCGGATTCGTCCGGCTCGTCGCCCGCTGTCCGGCGTTTTGGCAAAGTTCGCCCGGTTTTCGCCGGATTTCATGGCCGAAGGCCGTGGCGATCAAGAGCAGGCCGAACGGGACGCCTTGTGATGGCGCGCTACATGCTCGATACCAACATGTGCATCTATCTGATGAAGAATCAGCCCGAGGCGGTCGCCCGGCGGTTCGCCCAGTGCTACATCGGCGACGTCGTGATGTCGGCCATCACCTATGCCGAGCTGGAATACGGCGTCACCGTTGCCAGCAACCCCGGGCGCGAGCGGGCGAACCTGGCGAGCCTGATCGAAGACATTCCGGTTGCCCCCTTCGACGCGTCGGCGGGCGTTGCCTATGGTCCGATCCGGCAGGCGACCCGCGACCGCAAAACGGATCACCTCGACAAGCTGATCGCCGCACATGCGCGCTCGCTGGACGTGACGCTGGTGACCAACAATGTGCGGGACTTTGCCCGATATCCCGGCATCACGACCGAGAACTGGCTTCAAGCGCCTGCGCCATAGCGAAGGCGCATGCGCGCCGATCGGTAAAAGCGGCCGAAACGGGCGCGCGGCGGCAGCCATGCTGCGAATTGGGCCGATCGCGCCGCGGGTGACAGGGTGAGCGGCGACGCGTAGCATGCGGCGCAATGCCCTTTGGTTATTGCGCCCTGCGTGGGTTCTTCACATATGACCGACAGCCAAATTACTCTTGTCGTATTCGGCCTCCCTGCAATTCAAGCTCTGTTTGCATGGTGGATTCAAAGCCGCTTGAGTGCATCAATCAAATATGAGTACGACCGGAGATTTGAGAGCATCAAGAGAGAGTACGAACGCAGAGAAAAAGCAGCCGTTGTTGCAGAGCTGTTAGCCGAATGGACGCATGTCAAAAATGCGGACACAAAGCGGCTAAATCAACTCCTTTGGGAATTGACGCTCTACCTGCCCGCTCAACTCGTGCGGGACATAAAAGCCATGTGCGAGAAATCGCAGGGGGGTAAAGACGCACGACAGGTACTAGTAGCAGTTCGCAACCATCTGCTAGATGGAGAAGATCCCATCACGGTAGATGATGTGACGCACTTCAAACACCCGGACAATCATGCCATGTGTTCATCATCGCATCCCGCGTAAGGCGAAATACCCAAAAGGCATTGCCCCGATTGGCGGCCTGCGGTGAGGCTGCGGCCCATTTGCGTGGAGGCCCGATATAATCGACGGCGAGGGCGACCCGTACGGCGGGCGCTCCACGTGCAGCGCATTGTTGACGAGGGGGAAGCATGTCAGAAGAAAACATCATCATCGCCATTGCCGGCGCCGTGGTCGCCATCATCATCGGGTTCCTGATCGGGCGGGTGACCAGCGAGCCGAAGAAGAACGTCGCCGCGCTGGAGGCGGAAATCACCCGGCAGAAAGACGAGATCGCCAGCTACAAGCGCGAGGTCGAGGGGCATTTCGACAAAACGGCTTCGCTGTTCGTGTCGATGGCCGGTTCCTACAAGGACTTGTTCGAGCACCTCTCGGCCGACTACGAGAAGCTCTCCGACGGTTCGGCCCGCGAGCTGTTCCGCGAGCGTGTCGACGCCTTGCTGCTGGGCGCTGCAGCCACCGACAGCGCGATGCTGACCCACGATGACGCCGCGCCGGCCACCGACAAGGCCCCGACTGCCGAAGCTGGCGCAGCCGACGCGCAGGCAGACGACGCACCGGCAGACGATCGCACCGCAGCAGACGCGGCTGCGCCCGCCGCTCAGGCACCGCTCGAAGACAGCGCCGCCGAGCGCGGCGAAGCCAGCGATGCGCCGGCCGCCGAATCCGACGCACCGCCCCCCGAAAGCGCCGCCGCACCGACCGAAGACGACGTCGTGCCCAACGCGCCGTCCAACACGCCCGCCGCGTGACCGCCGCTGCGCTACGGAGCGCGACGCAGTGAGTTTCGTTTTCGAAGAGCTGGACTTCCAGCACACCCCGCTGGGCGACATCAGCCTGCGCAAAAGGGGTGAGCCGCGGCTTGGCGGCAAGATCGTCTACGAGGTCAAACTCGGCGACGAATTTCTCATGTCGAGCCTGTTTACCGCTTCGGAAATCGCGCTCGCCACGCTCGGGCTGGGCGCGCTGGATGCGCCGGAGCTCGATGTGGTGGTTGGCGGTCTGGGCCTCGGCTACACCGCCGTCGCCGCGCTCGACAATCCGGCGGTGTGTTCGCTGCGCGTGATCGAGGTGATGGCGCCGGTGATCGACTGGCATCGCCGCGGCCTGGTTCCGCTGGGGGCGCAACTGGTGGCGGACCCACGCTGCACGCTGATGCATGCCGACTTCTTCGCGGTCGCCAGCGCCGCCGGTCGCGGCTTCGACCCCGCCGCGCCGGAGGCGCGCGTGCACGCCGTGCTGCTCGACATCGACCACTCGCCCAGCCACTGGCTCAACCCCGCCAACCGCGATTTCTACACCCCGCAGGCGCTGGCCCGGATGGCCGCCAAGATCCATCCCGGCGGCGTCTTCGCGCTGTGGTCGAACGACCCGCCGCACGCCGCGGTCACGGACCTGCTCGATGGCGTGTTCGCGGCGTCCGAAGCGCACGTGGTGCCGTTCCCGAATTTCTACACCGGCGGCGAATCGTCGTGCACGGTGTATGTGGCGCGCACTGCGCCGGCGTAGCGGTCGCGCGCTTGTGCCATCTCAAGGACGCGCCCCGCGCAATACCGGATCATCCCGCCCTGTGACCGATGTGGTCGACTGACTTCACGAGGACGACGGGAATGAGCGAACTGAACATCATCAACGACAGCGTATTTTCTTTTGACGCGCGTGGCGTGGCCAAGCGCTTTCGTCATGCGTCGATTTTCGGCGCACTGGAAGCGCTGAACGATGGCGAGACCATGCGTTTTGTGAACGATCACGATCCGTTGCCGTTGCTGGGGCAGATCCAGCAGCGCTATGGCAACCAGGTGGGCATCAATTACGTGTCGCGCGGTAACGGCGAGATCGTGATCGACTTCACGATCCAGTTGTCGGCGCACAACGCCGTGCCGGCCGAGGTCGGCGCGGGCGGTTCGTGCTGCAGCGGTGGTGGTTGCGGCGGCTGAGCGTGTTGCGCCCGGCGGATGGCACGCGCACTTCGGTGCGCGTTTTTTGTCGACCTCGACCTAATGCGCCTGGCCGCGCGTTGGGGCGCGGTAGTCCGGGTTGGGGCCGACGTCGGCCTGGATGAAGGCGGCGGTGAACAGGGCGATGCTCAGCGACAGCAGCACGAACTGACGCACCTGCCAGCGGGCGGCCTTGCCCGCGGGTGCGCCGCTGGCCATGTGGTGCATGAAGTTGATTCCGGCGGCGCCGAGCGCGAGCAGCGCGGCGCCGAGCAGATGTGCGGCGGCGCCGGTGAAGTGGGTCGCCAGTGCGAGGTCGAAGCGGTTGGGCAGGTAGAACTCGCCGCGCAGCATCAGCCACGCGCCGCCGAGGGTGCTGAGGATGACCACAAACAGCGAGACCGTGCGCATCATGGCGCGGACGTGCTCCCCAGCAGCCGGGCGACGACCGGCACCAGCGCGTCGCCGAGCGCCTGGTGGCTGTGCGCATCCAGATGCACCCCGTCCGCCGTGCTGGCGTGGATGAGGCGGCCGGCGTCGAAGAAGGCGCAGTTGTTCTCGTGCGCGACGCAGGCGAGTTGTTCGGCAAAGCCGGCGCATTTCACGTCGCCGCCGGCGAACTTGTCGGCCATGGCGCCGGCGGGGGTGCCGATCGGCGGTGGGGCGACGAGCAGAACCGGCGGCACCGGCATGCCCGGTTCGATCGGCGCGCTGCGGATGGCGTGCACCAGCGCGGCGTTGCCCTGTGCCGCATGCCAGGCGGTGTGCGGGTGCATGGACTGGAAATCGTTGTTGCCGAGCATGAGGATCACCAGCGCCAGCGGGCTGTTCACCTCGATGCGCTGGGCCAGCCCTTCAAGCCCGTTGCGGCCGGGCTTGAAGGGGTCGTCGAAGACCGTGCGCCGGCCGTTGAGGCAGTCTTCGATCAGGCGCACGTCTTCGCCCTGCGCCCTGAGGCCGTTTTCGAGCCGCCCCGGCCAGCGCACGTCGAACGGATGGCGCGCGCGGGTGCCCGGCACGATGCCCCAGGACAGCGAGTCGGCGTACACCAGAATCTGCTTCATGGACAGGCTCCCGATCCTTCAATCGCCGCCGCAACCACCGCCGCAACTGCTGCCGCAGCCGGCGTCCCCATCGCTCCCGCTGCTGCATCCGCCGCCGCAGCCGATGTGGCTGGCGCAGTACACGCCGTTGCCGGCCGCGCCGGCCTTGAGGCAGTCGAGCTGGTAGCGGAAGCCGTCGCTCAGCCCCAGCGCGGTGTCGAGCGCAAAGAGCAGCGGCAGCCGGGTGGCCGCTTTGGGGTCGATGCCCTCGTGGCGGCAGGCCAGCCGCCAGGTGCGGCGCAGGCCGTCCTGCGCGGCGGTGGGCGAGGCCATCGCTTCGGCCGGTACATGATGCAGAAAACGGCGCAGCCCCTTGCGGCAGAAGTCCTGATAGTTGCGGGTAAACAGGATGAACTCGTGCCAGGCGTCATCGACCGCCTGCGAGGGCATGGCGAGCTTGCGCCGACCGGCGGCTTTGGAGATCAGGAACCAGTCGCGCAGGGCGTCGAGCACTTGCCGGCGCTGCGTTGCGCTCAGCTCCGGGCGGCGTTTGGCGAGGCGGGCGTCGAGCAGGCGGGCATAGTCGAACTGCGCGATGAAATGACGCCGCTGCCTGCGCGCCCGGTGGCGCCAGATGAGCAGGCCGGCCAGGAGGGCGGCGCTGGCGGCGATCAGCGCGGGCAGGTCGACAGCGTTCATCGCCCTCAGCGCCCGGCAAACAGGTCCGTCGCCGCGCCGGGCGGCGCCAGCCCGAAATGCTGCCAGATGGCGGGGGTGGCGACGCGTCCGCGCGGGGTGCGCTGCAGGTAGCCTTGCTGGATGAGGTAGGGTTCGAGCACGTCTTCGATGGTGTCGGTCGATTCGCCGATGGCTGCGGCGAGGTTGTCGAGCCCGACCGGGCCGCCGCCGAATTTTTCGAGCATCGCGCCGAGCAGTTTGCGGTCCATCACGTCGAGCCCCAGCGCGTCGACGTCGAGCATGCGCAGTGCGGCGTCGGCCACCGGCGAGGAGATGTGGCCGTCGGCCTTGACCTCGGCGTAGTCGCGCACGCGGCGCAGCAGGCGGTTGGCGATGCGCGGGGTGCCGCGCGCGCGACGCGCGATTTCGATCGCGCCGGCGTCGTCGATGTCGACATTGAGCAGGCCGGATGAGCGGCTGACGATGGTGGCGAGCTCGGCCGGGGTGTAGAACTCCAGCCGCGAGACGATGCCGAAGCGGTCGCGCAGCGGGTTGGTGAGCATGCCGGCGCGGGTGGTGGCGCCGACCAGCGTGAAGGGCGGCAGGTCGAGCTTGACCGAGCGCGCCGCCGGCCCCTCGCCGATCATGATGTCGATCTGGAAGTCTTCCAGCGCCGGGTAGAGGATCTCCTCCACCACCGGCGAGAGGCGGTGGATCTCGTCGATGAACAGCACGTCGTGCGGCTCGAGATTGGTCAGCAACGCCGCCAGATCGCCGGCGCGCTCCAGCACCGGGCCCGAGGTCTGGCGCAGATTGACGCCCATCTCGGCGGCGACGATGTGCGCCAGCGTGGTCTTGCCCAGCCCCGGCGGGCCGAACAGCAGCACGTGGTCGAGCGCTTCGCCGCGGCCGCGCGCGGCGGAGATGAAAATCTCCAGTTGCTCGCGGATCTTGAGCTGCCCGACGTAGTCCGTCAGCCGTTTTGGCCGCAGCGCGCGCTCGATGGCGTCTTCCTGCTTGCTCGCGGTCTGCGGCGCAATCAGGCGCTCGGCGCCACTGTGGAGTTTGTCGATCTCGATCATGGCCGCAGTGTAACGGATGGTGCTTTTCCCCGGGTGCGACATCTGGGCGACAAACAAAAAAGCGCCCGACGGTGGGCGCTTTTTCAGTCCGTGGTGCGTGTGTTACTTGCGACGACGCGTGACACCCATCGCGGCCAATGCCGCACCCACCAACAGCATGCTCGTTGGTTCGGGCATCGGGTTGCCGTTCGGGGGCGGCGCCGCCGCTTCTTCGATTGCCGAGTAACGCACCGTTGATTGGGAATAGTTGTAGAAGCCAAAGGCGCCGTCAGCAAAGCTGCCGTTGATGTCCAGTTCCTTGACGCCATCGACAAACACTTGAATGTTAGACGCGGTGAAAATCAGGTCGAAAGCATACTCGGTGTTGTCTGACCAGCCGGTGCTACCAAGGTTAAGCCCGCGTGCCAGTTCCGTCGTTGTGCCATTGTGGCACCATGACGCCGCAGCTTCGGGTAATCCACCGCTGACATGAGAAATCGACAGGCCGGCAAAGGCCGTGCATCCGTAGCTGCCCTGGTTGGCCTGCTTCCAGTCGATCAGGATGAAGTCGGTGCTGCTGGACGCAGCATCTCCGGCTTGGTAGCCAAGCACAAACCCGATGTAGTCGTCATCGCCGGTCGTTTCAACCTTGATCTTGCCGGAGAGTTGTTTGCCCTGTTCGTTGCCGGCCGAATAGAACACAGTCGGGCTTCCATTGACTGTTTGCAGAACCGAGTTGTTGTCGGCAGCGACATTCCAAGTGCCCGGCCCTTCACTTGTCCAAGTGCTCAGATCAACCGGTGCGGCAAACGCTGCGCTGGTGCCAGCGGCGGCGACCAAAAGGGCGATAGCGTGTTTTTTCATGGCAGATACTCCTAGTGTGTGTTTGCGGCCACAAAAGCAGAATCTGTGCCTAGATGGTTAACTTGTTGATCTGGTGTTTTTTTTCGTGGATATCGTGTGGTGCGTTTGACTCATTTGTAAGATCTGCCGACACGCTTCTTCCAGGGGGGTGCTTGCGGATATACAGCGTTTTCGCGACCCGCGCGCACACCGTGCCGTCGGCGTCGATGACCTCGACGGTGTAGGTCGGCAGGTGTTTTTCGCCGTGGGCGGTGGCTTCGCGCACGGCGTCCACCATCGCGGCGTCGAGCACGAAGCGGGCGGTGACGGTGCCCTTGGCGGGGTGGAGGAAGTCGATGGTGGCGGCGCGGTCCCACACCACGTAGTCGCGGCCGAGGCGGTGCATCATCATCAGCATGAAGAACGGGTCGGTCATCGAGAACAGCGAGCCGCCGAAGTGGGTGCCGACGTAGTTGCGGTTGAACAGGCCCATGCGCAGGGCGACGGTGACTTCGCCGAAATCGGCGGCGATGCGGGTGACCCGGATGCCGGCGCCGAGGAAGGGCGGCCACAGGTTGATGCCCCATTTGAGCACGCGCGGGCCGAGGCGCAGCTTGCGCAGGAAGCCCTGGCGGGGTTGCGGCGCTGCGCTGCTCATCAGGCTTTGGCGAGCAGCTTGAGCGCTTCGCGGATGCCGGTGGCGACGTCGATGTCGTCGGCCAGAGGCTTCGTCGCACGCGCCGCTTCACGCTCGTTGTAGCCCAGCGCGAGCAAGGCGTTGAGGATATCGTTCTGGGCGCTGTCGGGGGCCGTGGCGGGCGGTGCGGCGAGGCTGGCGGCGGCGTGGGGCAGGGCCTGGGCGAGCTTGTCCTTGAGTTCCAGCAGCAGGCGTTCGGCGGTTTTCTTGCCGATGCCGGGCACCTTGACGATGCGCCCGCTCTCCTGCAGCGCGATGGCCTGGATCAGCTCGCCCACCGACAGGCCGGAGAGCACCGCCAGCGCGGTGCGCGCGCCGATGCCGGAGACGCGGATGAGCTGGCGAAAGGCACTGCGCTCTTCGTCGGTGGCGAAGCCGTAGAGGAAGTGGCCGTCCTCGCGCACCGCCAGATGGGTGTGCAGGGTGACCGCCTGGCCGACGGCGGGGAGGGGGTAGAAGGTGCTCATCGGCACGTCGATTTCGTAGCCGACGCCGCCCACGTCGAGCAGGATGCGCGGCGGGGTCTTTTCGAGCAGGGTGCCGTGCAGGCGTCCGATCATCGGGGGCCTCAGAAGTCGGCGGCCTGGAAGGCCGGGAGGGCTTCGGCGGCTTCGGACAGCGCGGCCAGACGCGGACAGTCGATGCCGCCGATCACGTCGGGCACGACGTGACGGGCGAAGCGCCAGGCGATGGCGGCGGTGACGTCGGCGTGGCACAGGCGGTTGTCGTCGCACAGCCAGCGGGTGTCGCCGATGCTGTCTTCGAGCATCACGAAGGCGGCGCGCAGTTGCGTGGACACGCGCTCGATCCATTCCGGCCAGCGCAGGGGTTCGGGGCGCAGCGACACTTCGTAGTACAGCTGAACGGCCTTGTCGCAGGCGGCCAGGGCGATGCTGGTGAGGCGGTCGTTGCGGCCGCGCAGGTCGGGGTCGGTCGGGGTCAGGCGCTTGCTCGGCGCGGCCAGCGGTTCGAGGTAGTGCACGATGAGCTGGCTGTCGACCATCAGGGTGCCGTCGTCGAACACCAGCGTGGGGGCCTTGACCAGCGGGTTGATGCTGCGAAATTGCTCGAAATCGCGAAACACCGACAGCGCTTCGTGATCGATGGCGAGGTTCATCAGGTGGGCGGAAACGACGGTGCGACGCACATAGGGCGAGTCGAGCATGCCGATGAGTTTCATGGTGTGCGGGCTGGCGATCAAACGGACGTTTATTGGCGCGTGAACCGGGCGGCGATGTCAAGCAGCGTTGCCGCGGTGGCGACACCCGCGGCGCGGATGTCGTCGGCCGGGTCGAGCAGGTCGGGGACCATCACCACCTGCATGCCGGCGGCCAGCGCGGCGCGCACGCCGGCGTTGGAGTCTTCCAGCGCGAGGCAGTGCGCCGGGGCGGTGGCGAGCTGGGCGGCGGCGGCCAGAAAGATGTCGGGCGCGGGTTTGCCGCGGGCGACCTCGTCGCCGGCGACGACCACATTGACGCGCGCCAGCAGGCCCACGGCGTCGAGCTTGGGTAGCGCCCGGCTGCGTCGCGTGGAGGTGGCCACGGCGCGTGGCAGGCCGGCCGCGTCGAGCGCGTCGAACAGCTCGCGCACGCCGGGCTTGAGCGGAAAGCCGCCGCGCGCGATGCGTGCCTCGTAGCGCCGCCCGAACTCGGCGCGATGCGCTTCGAGCGGGTAGTCGTCGCCGAAGGCGCCCTTGAGCAGCGCCTCGTGTTCGCGCGAGTTCAGGCCGATCATCTGCATCGCCACCGCGTGGGTCCACGGAATGCCCAGATCGAGGCTCACCTGGCGGCCGATGTCGTAGGCGATGCGTTCGCTGTCGAGCAGCAGGCCGTCCATGTCGAACACCACTGCACGCAGCGTGGCGGGGTCGAACAGTGCGCTCATAGCAGCACGATGTCGTACTGTTCCTGGGAGTAGCTGGCTTCCGGGTGCAGCGAGATGGTCTTGTCGATGAAGTCCGAGAGCATCGCCAGCGCCTGCGATTCCTCGTCGAGGAACAGGTCGGTGACCTTGGGGGCGGCGAGCACCCGGAACTCGCGCGCGTTGTCGTACTGGCGCGCTTCGCGCAGCAGTTCGCGCAGGATTTCGAAGCACATCGTGCGCGCGGTCTTGACCTCGCCGCGGCCGTCGCAGGTGGGGCAGGTCTCGCACAGGGTGTGGGCCAGCGACTCGCGCGTACGCTTGCGCGTCATCTCGACCAGGCCCAGCGCGGTGAAGCCGTTGACCGTCATCTTGGTGTGGTCGCGGGCCAGTGCGCGGTTGAATTCGGCGAGCACCGCGTTGCGGTGTTCCGCCGATTCCATGTCGATGAAGTCGACGATGATGATCCCGCCCAGGTTGCGCAGCCGCAGCTGGCGGGCGATGGCCTGCGAGGCTTCGAGGTTGGTCTTGAAGATGGTTTCGTCGAAGTTGCGCGCGCCGACGAAGCCGCCGGTGTTCACGTCGATGGTGGTCATCGCCTCGGTCTGGTCGATGATCAGGTAGCCGCCGCTCTTGAGCTCCACTCGCCGGGCCAGCGCCTTGTGGATTTCGTCTTCGACATTGTGCAGGTCGAAGATCGGGCGATCGCCGGTGTAGTGGGTCAGCAGGGGCAACACGCGCGGCATATATTGTTTTGCGAAGCCGGTGAGTTTGACGAAGTTCTCGCGCGAATCGACCACGATGCGCGAGGTTTCGTCCGTGACCAGATCGCGCAGCACGCGCTGGCCGAGGGTCAGGTCCTGATACAGCGCGAGCGGCGGTTTGGCGCCGTGGCTGCGGTTCTGGATCTCGCTCCACAGCTTGCGCAAGTACGCGATGTCGGCGGCCAGCTCGTCGTCGCTGGCCGACTCGGCCATGGTGCGCACAATGAAGCCACCGGTGGCGTCTTCGCCCATCAGCCGGGTCAGGCGTTCGCGCAAGGCCTCGCGCCCGGCCTCGTCCTCGATGCGCTGCGAGATGCCGATGTGGTGCTCCTGCGGCAGAAAAACGAGCAGCCGCCCGGCGATGCTGATCTGCGTCGACAGGCGCGCGCCCTTGCTGCCGATCGGGTCCTTGAGCACCTGCACGATGATGCGCTGCCCCTCGTTGAGGATGCGCTCGATGGGCTGGGCGTGCTCGCCGTTGTGGCGTTCGCTCCAGATGTCGGCCACGTGCAGGAAGGCGGTGCGTTCGAGGCCGATGTCGATGAACGCCGACTGCATGCCGGGCAGCACCCGCACCACGGTGCCGAGGTACACGTTGCCGACGATGCCGCGGCTGGCGGTGCGTTCCACATGCAGTTCCTGCACCACGCCTTGCTGCATCAGCACCGCGCGGGTTTCCTGCGGTGTGAAGTTGATGAGGAACTCTTCGGTCATGGGCACTTTGGTGTGGATTTCAGTTCAGGGGCGCAGGCCGAAACGGGTCAGCAGCGCGGCGGTTTCGTAGAGGGGCAGCCCCATGATGCCGGTGTAGCTGCCGTGGATGGATTCGATGAACATCGCGGCGCGACCCTGGATGCCGTAGGCGCCGGCCTTGTCCATGGGCTCGCCGGTGGCGATGTAGCGGCGGATGTCGTCGGGGTCGAGGGCGCGAAAATCCACCGTGTTGACGTTGAGGCAGTGCGCGGTGCGCTCGCCGTCGCTCAGCGCGACCGCGGTCAGCACTTGATGGCTGCGCCCCGACAGCTGCTGCAGGATGCGCGCCGCGTCGGCGGCGTCGACCGGCTTGCCGATGATCCGGCCGTCGAGTTCGATCGTGGTGTCGGCGGCGAGTACCGGGCGTGGCGGCAGGTGGCGCCAGTGCACCCGGCGCATGCCGCCCTCGGCCTTGGCCAGCGCCACGCGCTGCACGTAGTCGTGCGCCGGCTCGTCTGCATGTGCGGTTTCGTCCACGTCGGCGTCGGCGCGCGCGCCGCTGCGAAACAGCAGCACGTCGAAGTGGACGCCAATCTGGCGCAACAACTCGCGCCGGCGCGGGCTGTTGGAGGCAAGGTAGATCGAAGGTTTCATGGCGGATCGCAAACGCGGATTCCGCCATTCTACGGGAAGCCTGCCGGGCAGCGCCTATTCACGGTGATAGGGGTGATTGTTGAGCACGCTCCAGGCGCGGTAGAGCGCCTCGGCGAGCAGCGGGCGCACCATCGCGTGGGGCAGGGTCAGGCTGGAGAGGCGGACGGTTTCGTGGGCGCTGGCCTTGAGCGCCGGGTCGAGGCCGTCGGGCCCGCCGATGATGAAGGCCACGTCGTCGCCCTCGCCCAGCCACTGTTCGAGCCGGGCGGCGAGATCGCGGGTGGTGGTGTCGCGGCCGTGTTCGTCGAGAATCACGCGCCGGCAGCGCGCCGGCAGCGCGGCTTCGATGCGCGTGGCCTCGGCGGCCATCATTGCCGCCACGGTCTTGCCGGTGGTGCGCGGTTCGGCCTTGACTTCGAGCAGCTCGATGCCGGCCTCGCGCGGCATGCGCTTGGCGTAGTCGTCGAAGCCGGTGCCGACCCAGCCGGGCATGCGCGTGCCGACCGCGACGATGAGCAGCTTCACGCTTTGTCGGGGCGCTGGTTAGGCGAGGCTTGCCACAGCTCTTCGAGGTTGTAGTAGGTGCGCACCGCGGGTTGCATGATGTGCACCACGATGCCGCCCAGGTCGACCAGCACCCAGTCGCCGCTGTCTTCGCCCTCGACGCCGTTCACCGTGCCGCCGGCCTTCTTGACTTCTTCCTGCACGTTGCGCGCGAGGGCGCGGGTCTGCCGGCCGGAGTCGCCGCTGGCGATGACCATGCGGTCGAACAGCGCGGTGAGTTTGGTGGTGTCGATGACTTCGATGTCGCGCGCCTTGATGTCTTCGAGGGCGTTGACGACGATGGGGAGGAGTTGGTCGATATTCATGGGCTCAGGCATAGAGATTGTGCGCGGCAATATAGTCGACAACCGGATCGGGGAGCAAATAGCGTGGGCTGTGGCCATGCCGGAGCAGGTCGCGAATCAGGGTGGCGGAGATGTCGAGCGGGGTCATGTCGAAGGGCAGGATACCGCCGGCCGGGCTGTGCCCCAGCGCCGCGGCATCGCTCAGCCGGCGGCCGTCGCAGGCGCGGGCCAGTTCGGGCGACAGCACCGCCGGCCAGCGCCGGCCGTGAGGTGCGTAGCCCGGGCGGTTGGCGACCGCGATGTGGGCCAGCGAGAACAGTTCCTCCCAGCGATGCCAGCCGGGCAGCCCCTCGAACGCGTCGGCGCCGAGGATCAGCACCAGCGGCTGGTCGGGGCCGACGGCTTCGCGCAGACGGCTGAGCGTGAGCACCGAATAGCTCGGGCCGGGGTGGCGGATCTCGATGTCGTCGACGCGCAGCCCGGGGTTGGAGTCCACCGCCAGCCGCGCCATCGCCAGGCGGTGCTGCGCCGGCGAGCGCGGGGTGTCGCGGTGCGGCGGCTCGCCGGCCGGGACAAGGCGCATCTCGGCCAGATCGAGCGTCTCGCGCGCCTCTTCGGCGAGGCGCAGATGGCCGAAGTGGATCGGGTCGAAGGTGCCGCCGAGCAGGCCGATCGGGCGCTTAGTGCGCATTCGGCGCAATGTCGCGGCCGAACACGTCGAGCGCGTTGGGCAGGAAGGTGGCGAACACGATCGGGATGGCGATCAGCGGCAGCGGAATGGTGAGCAGGCTGGCCAGCATTGGCGAAGCCTGCGCGACGACCGCGATGAGCAGCGCCGGCGCGCCGAGCACGAGAAAGAAGATCGACAGCGAATACAGGAAGAAGGCCTGCCAGTTGCGCCAGCACGCGACCAGGCTGAAGAACATTGCCTTGGGCGCCGACAGCCCCTGCCAGCCGACCAGCATCGCGGCAAACCAGTAGGCCATCATCAGCGGCGTGGTCAGCGCGGTGGCGAGCAGCGAGGCTTCGAGCAGCCCCGGGGTGTTGGCGACCTCTTCGGTCAGCGGCTGGCCGCCGATCATGATCTTGGCCAGCGTGCCGCCGTCCACCAGCGCGGTGGCGGCCAGCGCCAGCAAGGTGCCGAGCAGGTAGATGCCGCCGACGGTGATCAGCCCGTGGACGTTGCGCTTGAAACCGGAGAACAGGATGTCCGGCCCGACCTTGCGCCCCTGGTGCGCGGCCAGCGTGCCGTTGAGCACGCCGAGCGACACCATCGGCATGGTCAGCGCGGCGACGGCCTGGCCGATGACCGGGATGATGCTCAGTACGACCAGAATCAGCAGATAGCCGAAGGTGAGGTAGGTGATCAGCGCGGGATTGCGCTTCCACAGCGCGAAACCGTCGGCGACCCAGTTGATGCCGCGCGTTGGCGCGCGTTTGTATGCTTGCATTTCAGTCGTTCGGTGAGCCCGGCGCCGGCGTGGCCGGGGCGGAAAAAGTGTCGAGATAGGCGGCGTGCTGCGCGCCGGCGAGCACCGGCAGCAGTACCAGCAGGCCGAGGCCGGCGGGCAGCATGGCGATCCAGCCGAGCACGTAGAGCGCCAGTGCAAGCACCGCAAACGCCGGCAGGTTGCGCGCGCACGCGGCGGCCGAGTGGGTGAGCGCGTCGACCGGGTCGGCGTGCGCAAAGTGTACCAGCGAGGGCGCAAACCACAGCGCCATGATCAGCGCGATCCACAGCGCGGTGAACACCACGATCGCCAGCATGATGCCGCCGGTGGCGAGCCCGACCGCGGCGAGCGGGCCGATCAGTGCGCCGGTGAGCGCTGCGCTGGTGCCGATGAGCGCGGCAACGAAGCCGATGATCAGCGCCCCGGCGAGGTGGCTCACGCCGATGATGACGTGCTTGCCGGCGTCGCGGCGCAGGCCGTCGAACAATGCGTCGATGCGCACCCGGCCGTCGCGTGCCGCCTGGTCGGTGATGCTCACCAGGCCGGCGCCGAGGATCGGGATCGCGAGCAGCGTGAACGCCCAGCCGATGAGCGGCACCACACCGAGCGCGGCGAGGATGACGAGGCTCAGCGCGGCCACCGCCATCCAGCGAGCCGGGTCGCGCAGAAACAACTGCCAGCCGGCGGCGAGCCAGTCGAGGCAGCGGCCGGCAGGCAGGGATCGGGCGGGGGGCAGGGCGGTATCGGGCATCGGAAAGGGCGGCGGCAATCAGGGGTTTATTCTGAGGCCCCGCGGCAGATCAGTCGACCCATGGCACCGCGGCGCCGGCCGCGACGCGCAGGCGCAGCAGGTCGCGATAGACGTTCGGGTCTTTCACCTGCACCATCTCGCCGTCGCGCGGCAGGTGGAAGTCCTCCGCGCGCGAGAGCCAGAAGCGCAGCGCCGCGGCGCGCAGCATGGCCGGCCAGGCGGCGTGTTCGGCGGCGGTGAGCGGGCGTTCGAGGTGGTAGCCGGCCAGCAGCGCGTGGGTCCGTGCCGGGTCGAGCGCGCCGTCGGCGGTGCTGCACCAGTCGTTGACGGTGACCGCCAGATCGAACAGCAGCGCGTCGTTGCCGGCGAAGTAGAAGTCGATCACCCCGCCCACGTCGGCGCCGTCCCACAGCAGATTGTCGCGGAACAGGTCGGCGTGGATCACCCCTTCGGGCAGGCGGGCGGTGTCGATGCCGGCCTGGAAGGCCATCTCGGCGTCGAGCAGCGCCTGCTCGTCGGGCGGCAGGTGGGGGCGCACCGCTTGGGCGGTGAGGGCGCGCCAGGCTGGCCCGCGCGGATTGATCTGGCGCCGGCCGAAGCGCTGGCCGGCCAGATGCAGCCCGGCGAGCATGGTGCCCATCTTGGTGCAGCGCGCGGCGTCGGGGGCCATGTCGGAGGCGCCGGAGAGGCAGCGCACCAGCACCGCCGGCTTGCCCGACAGGGTGCCGAGATATTCGTTGTCGAGGTCGGCGATCGGCGCCGGCACGGGCAGGCCGTGGCGCGCGAGGTGGGCCATCAGGTGCAGATAGAAGGGCAGCTCGGCGCGCGGCAGGGTTTCGAACAGGGTCAGCACGTAGCGGCCGAGGCTGGTGGTGACGAAGAAGTTGCTGTTCTGCACCCCGGCGGCGATGCCGCGCAGCTCGACCAGCCGGCCGATGGCGTAGTTGGAGAGCCAGCCGCTGAGGGCTTCGGGGGTGACCGGAGTGAAGACGGACATGGGCAGTGCCGGGCCCGGAGGCCCGCCGGATCAGCGGCCGTGGCCTACCACGACTTGACGACCCACATCGGCACGCTCAGCTGGCGCTCGCCGGATTCGCGCTCGAACACCCCGTCGCCCTTGCGATCGACAAGGTAGTACGGCGTGCCATGCGCCGGGGTGACCTTGACCATGTACAGCTTGCCGTGCACGCGGAACTCTTCCACCGTTTCCTGCCCGCGCTTGATGATGGTGACTTCGGGTTCGAAGTCCTCGCTGCTCACGCCGGCCGGAATCGGCGGCGGGGCGGGCACGTCTTCGAGATTGGCCGGGCGCTCCTGGGCGCGCGCGTTGAGGCTGAACGCGAGCAGGGCGGCGGCAAGCAGGGTAGGGAGCGACAGGGTGCGCATGACATTCTCCTTGAATGGCGCGATTCTAGCAGTTCGCGCGATCCGGCCTCACAGATTGAGCATCAGCTCGTGCTCCTCGGGCAGGGGCAGGAAGCCGCGCGTTTCGTAGTGCTTGAAGATCGCCTCGACCACCTGATCGGGGTCGTCGATGAGCTGGACCAGGTCGAGGTCTTCCGGGTTGATCATGCCGTCGCTCACCAGCCGCTCCCTGAACCACGCCAGCAGCCCCTCCCAGAAGGGTTTGTGCACCAGGATGATGGGGATGTTGCGGGTCTTGCCGGTCTGCATCAGGGTCATCGCTTCGAGCAGTTCGTCCAGCGTGCCGAAGCCGCCCGGCATGACCACATAGGCCGAGGCGAACTTGACGAACATGAACTTGCGCGCGAAGAAGTGCTGGAAGGTCTGCGAGATGTCCTGATAGGGGTTGGCCTGCTGCTCGTGCGGGAGCTGGATGTTGAGCCCGATCGACGGGCTCTTGCCGAAGAAGGCGCCCTTGTTGGCCGCCTCCATGATGCCCGGGCCGCCACCGGAGATGACCGAAAAGCCGGCGTCCGACAGCTTGCGCGCGATCTGTTCGGTGAGCAGGTAGTAGGGATGGTCGGCCGGCGTGCGCGCGCTGCCGAAGATGGACACCGCCGGACGGATCGCGTTGAGCCGTTCGGTGGCCTCCACGAACTCTGCCATAATCCCGAAGATTCGCCAGGATTCGCGCGCGTTGTACTGCGGCACGGCGGCATTGGGCAGGTCGGCGGGGAGTTTGTCCTTGGCGTTCATGTGGCCTCGTGTCGCTGGCGCAGGGGGCGGGTCCGCCTTCCGACAACCCTTGCCGGTGACACCCATGCCCACGCTGCTGCTCGTTGATGGATCGAGTTATCTGTTCCGCGCCTTCCATGCCATGCCCGACCTGCGAAACGCCGCAGGCGAGCCGACTGGCGCGGTGTATGGGGTGCTGAACATGCTACGTCGGCTCGATGCCGACTACAAGGCGGACTACCGCGCCTGCGTGTTCGATGCCAAGGGCAAGACCTTCCGCGACGAGTGGTTCCCCGACTACAAGTCGAACCGGCCGCCCATGCCCGAAGACCTCGCCGCCCAGATCGCCCCGCTGCACGCGGCCATCGAGGCGCGTGGCTGGCCGCTGCTGATGGTCGAGGGCGTCGAGGCCGACGACGTGATCGGCACGCTCGCCCGCCAGGCCAGCGCCGCCGGCATGGACGTGGTGATCTCCACCGGCGACAAGGACCTCACCCAACTGGTGGACGAGCGCGTGCGCTGGGTCAACACCATGAGCAACGAAGTGCTCGACCCGGCCGGCGTGGAGGCCAAGTTCGGCGTGCCGCCCGAGCGCATCGTCGACTACCTCGCGCTGGTCGGCGACACCGTCGACAACGTGCCGGGGGTGGATAAGTGCGGCCCCAAGACGGCCGTCAAGTGGCTGACCCAGTTCGGCACGCTGGACGAGATCGTCGCCCGCGCCGACGAGGTGGGCGGCAAGGTCGGCGAGAACCTGCGCAGGCATCTGGACTTCCTGCCGCTGGGGCGCAAGCTGGTGACCGTGGCCACCGACCTCGACCTCGGCCTCGGCCCCACCGATCTCGTTCAGCGCGAGGAAGACCGCGAGAAGCTGCTCGAGTTGTTCTCGCACCTCGAATTCAAGAGCTGGCTGCGCGAGGTGCAGCAGGCTGCCGATGCGCCCGCCCCGGCCGAGACCGCCCCCGCCGCGCCGGCCGCCGTCGAACACCCCGCCGACCCCACCATCCACCGTCAGGGCTACGACACCGTGCTCGACGCCGAGGCGCTGGCCGCCTGGGTGCTCAAGCTGCGCACCGCGCCGATCGCCGCCTTCGACACCGAAACCACCAGCCTCGACCCGATGGCTGCCACCCTGGTCGGCCTGTCCTTCGCCGTGCCCGGCGGCGGCGCGGCCTATGTGCCCATCCATCACCGCTATGCCGGCGCGCCCGGCCAGCTCGGCCTCGACGCCGTGCTGCTCGCCCTGCGCCCCTGGCTGGAGAGCGACAAATACAAGAAGGCCGGCCAGAACCTCAAGTACGACACCCACGTGCTGGCCAACCACGGCGTGCGCCTGCGCGGCATCGCCGACGACACCCTGCTGGCCTCCTACGTGCTGGAGAGCGACAAGTCGCACGACATGGACAGCCTCGCCAAACGCCACCTCGGGCTGGAGACGATTCCCTACACCGCCCTGTGCGGCAAGGGCGCCAAGCAGATCGGCTTCGACGAAGTGGCCGTCGAGCAAGCCAGCGAATACGCCGCCGAGGATGCCGACATCACCCTGCGCCTGCAGCAATGCTTTGCCGGCCAGCTCGCCGCCGAACCCGCGCTCGACGCCCTCTACCGCGACATCGAGCTGCCCGCCATGGCCGTGCTGTTCGAGATGGAGCGCAACGGCGTGCTGATCGACGACTTCCTGCTCGCCCAGCACAGCGAGGAACTCGGCCGCCGGCTGGTCGAGCTCGAAGCCGAGGCCCACAAGCTCGCCGAGCAGCCCTTCAACCTCAACTCGCCCAAGCAGCTCGGCGAGCTGCTCTTCGGCAAGCTCGAACTGCCCATCGTCAAGAAGACCGCCACCGGCCAGCCCTCCACCGATGAAGAAGTGCTGCAGAAGCTCGCCGAAGACTACCCGCTGCCCAAGCTGCTGCTCGACTACCGCAGCCTCGCCAAGCTCAAGAGCACCTACGCCGACAAGCTGCCGCGCATGGTCAACCCCAAGACCGGCCGGGTGCACACCAGCTTCTCGCAGGCCGTGGCCGTCACCGGCCGCCTCGCCAGCTCCGACCCCAACCTGCAGAACATCCCCATCCGCACCGAAGAGGGCCGCCGCATCCGCGCCGCCTTCATCGCCCCCAAGGGCCACCGCATCGTCAGCGCCGACTACTCCCAGATCGAATTGCGCATCATGGCCCACCTCTCCGGCGACAAGGGCTTGCTCAAAGCGTTTACCGAGGGCGAAGACGTGCACCGCGCCACCGCCGCCGAGGTCTTCGGCGTCACCCCGCTGGAAGTGAGCAACGAGCAGCGCCGCTACGCCAAGGTCATCAACTTCGGCCTCATCTACGGCATGAGCGCCCACGGCCTGGCCAAGAACCTCGGCATCGACCGCAGCGCCGCCGCCAGCTACATCGACCGCTACTTCGCCCGCTACCCCGGCGTGGCCGACTACATGGCCCGCACCCGCGCCGACGCCGCCGACAAGGGCTACGTGGAAACCGTCTTCGGCCGCCGCCTCCACCTGCCCGACATCCACGCCCGCCAGGCCGGCCGCCGCCAGGGGGCAGAGCGCGCCGCCATCAACGCCCCCATGCAGGGCACCGCCGCCGACCTCATCAAAAAGGCCATGATCGCCGTCTCGGCCTGGCTGAAGAAAGAACAGCTCGCCTCAAAGCTGATTCTGCAAGTGCATGACGAACTGGTGCTGGAAGTGCCGGCGGGCGAGCTGGCGACGGTGCGCGATCAGCTACCGAAACTCATGGCCGGCGTGGCCAAGCTTGACGTGCCGCTGGTGGCGGAAGTGGGGGATGGGGTGAATTGGGATGAGGCGCATTGAGAGTGTGCCTCGGCGCGCGGATTGCGTGGCTTTGAATTGCAATTGTCATTGTGCTGCGGCAAATGATGGGCTTCGCTTCGCTCAACCCAAACTCGCATGCTGCTAGGGCGAGAATGTCGTAGATAGGCGCTGTTTCCTCGGTTACACTCTCGATCCCTCGATAGGAGCTCCAAGATGCGTTTAATCGCGAAGGCTTGCGCCACAATTCTGCTTGCTGCCAGTGCTTCGGGCGCGGCGGCAGGCGTGATCTACGAAGCTCAGGGCAATCTCTACGACATCGAGACGGTGTCAGGGTTGCTGAGCAACCTGCGCTCTACGATTGAAGCCCAAGCATGGTTTGCTGACGAAAGCTTGGCCCGCGATCTTGCAAATGAAGTGGGGCGCTCGCTGGGACTCCCTAATACCGCTGGAATGTATGGGCCGATGTTCGCAACCTCCATCTACGACGGTGCCGTCGCCGATTACACAATCGGTTGGATCTATTATCCGAACCGGCCCGGGCTTCCAGAAGAGAATCGGGCCCAGAGCCACAGCTTTGGCTACAGCAACACTTGGACGTTTGCAGTCGGTAGCCTAGTAGGTCCTGTTCCATCGATGGTGCCTGAGCCCCCTCAACTGGCATTCGTCGCGCTGGCGGCGATGCTGTTGGTTGGCCGCAACAAGCGTAGCCCAGATGCAGCGTAGCGAAATCCGGGAATCATTGGCGGATCAACCGCAAACCCCGGATTCCGGCCTTTGGCCTGCATCCGGGCTACGGCGGCAATGTGAGAGGGCAAATTCGACGCGGTGAGGGGCGCGGTGTATAGATAGGGCGCCCCTCTTTGCGCGGAACTGCCATGTCCCTCACGCCCCTCCTCAACATCGATCTCCCCATTCTCCAGGCTCCCATGGCCGGTGTGCAGGGCAGCAAGCGTAGCCCCAATGCCATTAAGTTAGCGCACAAAAGCACATAAAAACAGCATGTTGCGTTAAAATTGCGGTGTTGCAATGACTCCTTGATGATGACCATGACATTGCAAACCCCGTGCCATATTTGATGCACTCGGCCAGTTTCTTCACTCTGACGCCTTTGCCGTTCAGGCTCGGGTGAATCCGTCAGACTTTACGCGCTCCCGTCGCCTTCCGCTCGCGCGCCTTGTCGCCTTCTTGCTCAACGCGCCGCGTGCGGGTCTGCAAAGCGAGCTCGATGCCTTCTTCGATCACTCGCTCCAAGCGCCGCTGGGCCGCCCACCGACCAAGAGTGCACTGTGCCAGGCACGCAGACATCTTCGCCCACAGGCAATGCGCCAGTTGCTCGGTCATAGTGCGCAAGCATTTGTCGAGCACAGCAAAGTTCCCTTGTGGCATGGATTGCGCGTGCTGGTGCTCGATTCGACCACGCTGCGTGTTCCCAATGTTCCCGAGAGCGTTGAGCACTTCGGCGGCATGCTCACCTCCTGCGGAAAATTCCGACCTTTGGCGCGCGCCTCGGCACTACTTGACGTGGCTCGCGATGCCTTTGTCGATGCCCGCCTCGGTGGCTTTGCCGACGATGACCGAACGCTTGCCGCCGATCATCTTGAAGCGCTCGGTATCGGCGATCTGCTCGTGATGGACCGCGGCTATCCTTCTCGTCAGTGGCTGACCCAGTTGTGCGCCAAAGGCGTGGCTTTCTGTGCGCACATCGGACACCCCTGGGCACAGGTCAAGCGCTTCGCGCGTAGCGACCAGCACGATGCCGTGGTGGATCTGGGCACGACGAAGGCGCCCTTGCCGTTGCGCTTGCTGCGAGTCGTGTTGCCCAATGGTTCGACCTTGATGCTGGTGACCAATCTGTTCGACAACTCCGTCACTGGCCCGCAGTTCGCTTCCTTGTACCGCAGTCGCTGGCGCATTGAGGAGGCCTTCAAGCGAATCAAGGCGCGCTTGCAGGTCGAGAACTGGAGTGGTGTGCTGCCGCACACGGTCGAGCAGGATTTCAATGCCTCATTGGTGCGCCACAACTGCGCCGCCGTCATGGCCATGGCCGTCCGGCCTGAGGAGCACGGTTTGGAACCTCCAGCCCCTGACGCCAAGGGATGGCGCAGCCGGATCAATCGCACGCTGGTGCTCAAAAGCTTGCGCCACTTCCTGCCTCGCGTGCTGCTGGCGCTCGATCCGCACTCCCTTCTACTTCACCTGATCGAGCGCCTTCGCGCTCCTTCGTCCATCGAAAGGACTCGGACCGACCGCCGCGCCCCACGCAACAAGGGCGTGCGCATCGCAGGGTTCCATTTCGCATACAAGGCGGCTTAACTTAATGGCATTGAGCGTAGCCCGGATGCAGCGCAACGGAATCCGGGGTTCATCGGCAGAGCAACCGTAAATCCCGGATTCCGGCCTTTGGTCTGTATCCGGGCTACACGTCCTCACGGCTCCCAATGCGTGGGCCGACGCACGGCGATATACACCTCGCGCAAGAACAGCCCCAGCCCGCCGATCATCGCCAGCATGGCGAGGATGAACAGGGTGGCGATGGCGGTGGTGAGGTCGATGCGCACCAGCGTGCCGACGAAGGCGCCGGCGACGACGAGGCATACCAGCAGCGCGCTGAGCACCTGACAGAAAATGGCCTGGTAGATTTGCGTGCCGCGCCGGGCGAGCAGGCCGAGCTCGCGTTCGAGTGCTTCCTGCTGCGCGGGGGCGGTGTCTTCCTGCAGGCGTTTCTTGACCACCCGCCGGCGGTCGACGATGCGTGCGAGGCGCCCGTTCATGGCGTTGATGAGGGTCGCCAGCGCGGTGAGCAGGAACACCGGTGCGACGGCGAGCTGGATGGCGTGAGAGAGGTCGGTGAGGTGTTCGGGCATGGGCGCGGGTGTGCGGCGTGGTCGGGTCGACAGCATAGCGCGACGGCCACGCGCGGGGCGTCTCCCGTATACTGCGGACCATGCAATTGACATTGTTTCTGTGCGGCGTGCTGGTGAGCCTGGGGGTGTCTGCGGCATCGCCGCTGGCCGACCCCGTGCCCCCGCCGGTGCTGCTGGCGCGCGAAGCGGCCGGGGGCATCGACCCGGCGCCGTATTGGGTGAGCGAAAAGCTCGATGGCGTGCGCGCGGTGTGGGATGGCCGCGTACTGCGGTTTCGCAGTGGGCGGCCGGTGCATGCGCCGGCGTGGTTCGTCGCCGCCTTGCCGCCGCAGGCCATGGATGGCGAGCTGTGGCTGGGCCGGGCGCGCTTTGCCGAGCTGTCCGGCGTGGTGCGCAAGCACGTTCCGGTGGATGCCGAATGGCGGGCGGTGCGTTACCTGATCTTTGAGCTGCCGGGCGCGGCGGGTGATTTCTCGCGGCGCGTGGCGACGATGCGCGCGCTGGTGGCGGCGGTGGATGTGCCGTGGCTCGGGGTGGTCGAGCAAGCCCGGGTGGCGGACCGCGCGGCATTGGCGGCGCGCCTGGCCGAGGTGCTGGCGGCAGGTGGCGAGGGGTTGATGCTGCACCGCGCCGATGCGCCGTATCTGAGCGGTCGCAGCGACGCATTGCTCAAGCTCAAACCGTGGCAGGACGCCGAGGCCACCGTGGTGGCGCAGTGGCCGGGGCAGGGGCGCTTTGCCGGCATGCTCGGGGCGCTGGAGGTGGAGATGGCCGATGGCCGGCGTTTTCGCATCGGCACCGGCTTTTCCGACGCGCAACGGCGGATGCCCCCGCCGGTCGGCGCGCAGATCACGTTTCGCTACCGCGGCCTGACCGCCACCGGTTTGCCGCGCTTCGCCAGTTTCTGGCGCGTGCGTGAGCCTTTGTAACGCGGGCTGCGCGACATCGGGCCCGCGCATAGAATGTGCGCCATGAAAAAACTGCTCTCGTTCTTGCTCCTGCTGGTCGCCGCGCCGGCCATCCACGCCGATGCCGATTTCGACGCCTGTCTGGCGCGCCTGCGCGCCGAGGCCCCCGCGCGCGAGGTGAGCGCGGCGGCTTTCGACCGTTTCACCGCGGGCGTCGCGCCCGACCCGACGGTGCTCGAAGCGCTCGACCGGCAGCCCGAGTTCGTCACCCCGATCTGGGATTACCTCGCCGCGCTGGTGGACGAGGAGCGCATCGACGACGGCCGCGCCATGCTCGCCGAGTGGCGCGCGGTGCTCGACAAGGTGGCCGCGGCGTACGGTGTGGATGCCGAGACGGTGGTCGCGGTGTGGGGCGTGGAGAGCAACTTCGGGCGCAATTTCGGCGGCCGGCCGCTGGTGAGCTCGCTGGCCACGCTGTCCTGCGCCGGGCGGCGGCAGACGTACTTTCGCGGCGAGTTCTTCACCACCCTGCGCATCCTCGAAGCCGGCCATGTGGCGCCGGAGCGGCTCACCGGCTCGTGGGCGGGGGCCTTCGGGCACACCCAGTTCATGCCCTCGACCTTCATGCGCGTGGCGGTGGATTTCGACGGCGACGGCCGCCGCGACCTGATCGACAGCGTGCCCGACGCGCTGGCGTCGACCGCCAACTACCTCAAGCGCGCCGGCTGGCGCACGGGCGAGGGCTGGGGCTACGAGGTGCGCCTGCCGGCCGGCTTCGATGCCGGCATCGCCGGGCGCAAGGCGCGCCGGCCGCTGGCCGAGTGGGTGCGCATGGGCGTGACGCGCGTCGATGGCGCGCCGATTGCGCCGGAAGCGACCTCGGCGGCGATCCTGCTGCCGGCCGGCGTCGAGGGGCCGACCTTCGTGGTGTTCCGTAACTTCAACGCGATCTACAGCTACAACGCGGCGGAGAGCTATGCGCTGGCGATCGCGCATTTGTCCGACCGGTTGCGCGGCGGCGGCGCGTTCGCGACCCCGTGGCCGACCGACGATCCGGGCCTCGGCCGGCGCGCGCGGCGCGAACTGCAGCAGTTGCTGCTCGACCGGGGGCACGACATCGGCGAAGTGGACGGCATGATCGGCAGCCGCACCCGCGCGGCGATTGCGCTGGAGCAGACCCGGCTGGGTGTCGAGGCCAACGGCCGCGCCGGGCGCAAGATTCTGGACGCGCTGCAGGCCGGGCGCTGAGCGCGGCTCAGGCCGCGGCGGCGCGCTCGGCGAAGGTCTGCCCGTCGCGGCGGATGAAGTCGTGCTTGGGCGTGTTCTTGACGTGCAGGCGCCAGAAGTAGCCGATCAGGTTGTCGCCGAAGGAAATCGCCTTGCGCGGCAGGGTCAGCGGGTCGTCCGCCGGGGTGGCCGGGGCGCGCACGCAGGTGGTCGCGCTGGCGTAGCCGGCCTCGGCCACGGCGTCGACGGCGCGCCGGTCGTGGCTGCCGAAGGGGTAGCAGAAGTGGCGCACTTCCTCGCCCAGCACGTCTTCGAGCGCGGCCTTGGAGTCGTGCACCTCGGCGCGGATCGCCGCCGTGTCGATCTGCGCCAGGCGCACATGGCTGACCGCGTGCGAGCCGAAATCGACCCCTTCGCCGCGCAACTGGCGAATCCGCTCGGCCGACATCAGCGGCGGCGTGGCCAGATTGTCCGCGGCGAGCCAGCGGGCGGGCTGGCCGATGAGGTCGGAGATCAGATACACCAGCGCCGGAAAACCGTGCCTGCGCAGCACCGGCCAGGCGTATTCGTAGAAATTCTCGTAGCCGTCGTCGAAGGTGAGCACCACCGCGCGCGGCGGCGTGGGCCGCTCGCCGCGCAGGCAGGCCAGCGCCTCGTCCATGCGCAGCACGGTGTAGCCGAAGCGCGCCAGGTAGGCCATCTGCGCGGCAAAGCGGCGGTGGTCGCAGTAGGTGGCGCGGTGCGCCTTCATGGCCGGAAAACGCCCGACCTGGTGATACATCAGGATCTGGATGGGGTTCATGGCTGGCGGTCCGAAAGCGCGTCGGCGTACAGCGCCCGCGTCGAGGCGCACATGGTGGCGCAGGTGAAGGATTCAAGATAGCGCGCCCGCGCGCGCTTGCCCAGCGCCTCGCGTTCGGCACCATCGGCGAGCAGGCGGCCGAGCGCGGCGGCGAAGGCGGGCACGTCGTCCGGCGGGGTGAGCAGGCCGGTCACCCCGTCGACCACCGCCTCGCCATTGCCGCCGACGGTGCTGGCGATGACCGGCAGGCGCCACGCCGCCGCTTCGAGCAGGGTCAGCGAGAAGGCTTCGCGCCGCGAGGGGGCGAGCAGGGCGTCGGCGGCGGCGTAGAGCGGCGCCACGTCGTCGAGGTGGCCGAGAAAGCGCACCCGCTCGGCGAGCCCGAGCGCGGCGATGCGCGCGCGTAGCGGCGCCGCGGTGGGGCCGTCGGGCGCGCCGGCGAGGAGCAGGGTCCACGGCGCGTCACGGTGGTGGGCGAGCGCGTCGAGGGCGATGTCGTGGCCCTTGTCGGGGATGAAGCGCGCCACCATGATCAGCGCGATCTGCGTCGGCGCCAGCCCCAGCGCGGCGCGCGCGGCCTCGCGCGAGGGGGCGTGGGCGGTGGCGTCGGGCACGCCGTTGTGCACCGTGACGATGCGCCCGGCGTCGTAGCCGCGTTCGATCAGGAAGCGGCGCACCGCGTCGGACACCGCGATGATGCGCGCGGCGCGGCCGAAGTGCTTGCCGGCGTTGGTGGAGTGCGCGGTGGCCACGCTGGGCCGCCCGGCGAGCCGCCCGGCCCAGCCGGCGTAATACGCGCCGCGGGTGAGGTGGCCGTGAATCAGTGCGGCGTGCTCGCGCCTGGCGAGGCGCGCCAGGCGCAGCAGCGAGGGCATGTCGTACAGCCCGTGGTAGGGCAGGTGGTGGCAGTGCACCCCGGCGGCCTCGGCCTGCGCGCCCAGCCAACCGTCCATCGGCCCGGCGTAGAGCGGCTCCACGCCGAGCGCCGCGGTGCCGTGCATCAGGTCGAGCAGGTGGCGCTCGGCGCCGCCGGCCTTGTGGCTGTGCAGGACGTAGATCACTTTCATCGGCGTGCCTCCAGCAGGCGACGATACACCGCCAGATTGCCTTCGCACATGGCGTCCACCGAGAACGCGCGCAGCACCCGCGCGCGGCCCGCCTCGCCCATGCGCTGGCGCAGCGCCGCGTCGTCGAGCAGTTCGATCAGCGCGGCGCCGAGCGCGGCCACGTCGCCGACGTCGATCAGGCGGCCGTTTTCGCCATCGACCACCGCCTCGGGCATGCCGCCGGCGCGACAGGCGATGATCGGCACGCGCGCTGCCGAGGCCTGCAGCAGCGCCACGCCGAGGCCCTCCATGTCGGCCGGGTGGACCAGCAGGTCGAGGCAGCCGAGCTGCGCCGGCAGGTCATCGACAAAGCCCATCAGGCGCACCTTGTCCTGCAGGCGATGGGCGGCGATGGCGGCGCGCAGCTCGGCCTCCAGCGGCCCGCGGCCGTAGATCAGCACCTGCAGCGTGGGATGCGCGGCGAGCACCGCGGGCAGCGTGGCGAGCAGGTGGCGGTGGCCCTTGCGCGGGATCAGTTGCGCCACCATGCCGGCCACCGGCGCGTCCGGCGCGATGCCCAGCGCGGCGCGGAAAGCGGCCTTGTCGTAGTCGCGCAGATAGGGCGCGGGGTCGACCGCGCTGCGCACGCAGCTCACCTTGTCCGGCGCCAGCCCTTCGGCCAGCAGCACCTGCCGGATGCCTTCGGAGATGGTGATGACGTGGTCGAACAGGCGGTACTTGGCGGTCACGATCCAGCGCGCTTCGGGGTTGTCCACGCGGCGCGAGAGCACGCAGGGCACGCCCGCGAGCCGCGCCGCGAGGCCGCCCCACAGGTCGGCGCCGCGGCGGCTGTGGATGTGCACCACGTCCGGCCGGTGGGCGCGGATGACGCGGCGCAGGCGGGCGACCATCGCCACGTCGGCGTCGCCGCCCATCGGCAGCTCGACCACCGTCGCGCAGTCGCCGGCCGCCGCGCCGATGTGCGCACCGTTCGGGCAGGCGAGCAGGTTGGCGACCCCGCGCCGCGCCAGCCCGTCCATGATGTAGAGCACCTGCTTGGCGCCGCCGTAGAGGTGGCGGCCCGCCTCGATGTGCAGCACCTTCATGCGTCCAGCACCTCGCGGGCGGTGTCGATGACGCGGTCCGGGCGGATGTCGCGCAGGCAGGTGAAGGCGCCGTCGCAGGTTGGCCGGCGGCGGCACGGCGAGCATTCCAGCCCCAGCCAGATCACCCGGGCGTTGGCGCGGCCGGTGTCCAGATACGGCCGGGTCGAGCCGAACAGTGCCACCGTCGGGGTGGCGAAGGCGATGCCCATGTGGGTCAGCCCGGTGTCGACGCCGATCAGCAGCGCCGCGCGCGCGATCAGCGCCGCCGCTTCGGTCAGCGCGGTGTCGCCGGCGAGGCTGATCGCGCCCGGAATCGCCGCGGCAATGCGCCGCGCCGCGTCGCGGTCGGCCGGCCCGCCGAGGATCACCGGGGTCAGCCCCAGTTCATCCGTCACGCGCGGCCCCAGCGCCTGCCAGGCATCCTCGAACCAGTGCTTTTGCGGGCGGGTGGTGAAGGGCGCGAACACCGCGTAGCGCTTCGGCGCCAGCCCCAGCGCGGCGAGGCGCGCGTCGGCGGCCGCGGCGGCGTCCGCGCCGATGTGCAGGCAGGGCAGAAAATCGCCGGTCTCCAGCCCGAGCTGTTGGGCCAGATACAGGTACTCCGAGCTGATCCGCGCCGTGTCGCCGCCTTTCGGAACGACCTCGCTCATCAGCCACTGGCTGCCCTCGCGCGAGCCCAGCCCGATGCGCCGCGGCGCGCCCGACAGCCACGCCAGCACGCCGCTCTTGAGCAGGCTCTGCAGATCGATCGCGATGTCGAAACGGCGCGCCTTGAGCTGGCGCGAAAAGCGGCGCACCGCGCCGATCAGTGCGCCGACGCGCCGTGCCTGCCACAGCGCTTTCCACTCGCCCTTGGGCCACAGGATCAGCTCGTCGATGTTCGGGTCGGCGGCCAGCAGCGGCGCAATGCCGGGCTCGACCAGCCAGGCCACACGGGCGTCCGGCCAGCTCGCCTTGAGCGCCGCGGCGAAGGGCGAGGCGAACACCACGTCGCCAATGGCCGAGGCGCGGATGATGAGGATGCGGGTATCGGGCATGCGCGGCTATTGTCGCCTAGTGCGCGACGAAACGGACGAACGCCTCGGCGAAGCGGTCGATGTCGGCGTGGGCGAGGATGCGCTGGCGCAGGCCGCGGCGCAGTTGGGCGTGGCGCTCGGGTGCGCAGGCGGCGGCGATCTGCGCCTCCCACTCGGCATCGTCGCGGGCGTAGCGCACGCCGTCGACGGCGACGCGGGTGAAGTCGCCCACCGGCGAGGCGATGGTCGGCACATCGAAGAAGCCCGGCTCGATGGCTTTGAGCGCGGATTTGCTGCGGTTGAAGGGGGTGTCTTCGAGTGGCGCGAGGTTCAGATAGCTGTCGCGCAGCACGTAGGGGTAGTCGGTGAAGGCGACCTTCTTGCGCACGAGCAGCCGCGGATGGCTGAACGGCGGGGTGATCGGGCCGACCAGTTGCACCGACAGATCGGGCTGCGCGTCGAGCACGCGCTGCAGCGGCGCGGCGATCAGCGCGATGTCGCGGTCGTGGGTGCGGGTGCCGCTGAAGTAGGTCAGCACGCGCGGCGGCGCGGGGTTGGGGGCGATGTCGCGCCAGCCGCTGTGCACCGCGTTGGGGAGGATCGTGACCGCGGCGTCGGGGTGGAGCGCCCGGTAGCGATCGGATAGTTCCTCGGTGGAGAAAATGAAGCGGTCGAGCGCGGCCAGCGCGTCGTGGTGGCGGCGGAACTTGGCCGCGGTTTCGTCACGATCGGCGCTGCCGTTGATGACCGAGGGGCGGAACGCGGCGCAGGCCGGGTCGAACAGCAGATCGTCGCAATCGCCGACCAGCACGGTCCCCTGCCGGCGAAGGCGGGCGACCACGTGACGGTAGAGCAGCGCGTCGGACGGGCGCAGGAACACCGCGACATCGAAGCGCCGCGGCAGCAGGAGCGCCTTGAGGTGGACGAAGCTCACCCGGTGGCCGAGGCGCTGCAAGGCCAGCCCGAGGTTTTCGCAGCGGTAGATGTAGGACGGGTCGCGGCGGAAACGGCGCAGGCTGGGGTGCGACGACACGAAGGCGATCTTCAGCGCGCTCATCGACCCGGCCCCGCGCGGGACGGCGCCGTCAGCACCGCGACCAGCACCGCGAAGGCCAGCGCGGTGTTCGACCGCCACAGATAGCTTTCGAACAGGCAGACCACCGCGAAGCCGGCCAGCACCGTGCGGCTGCGCGCATCGCCGCCGCGCGCGGCGAAGGCGAAGATCGCCGCCAGCGCGGCGAGGCCCAGCAGGCCGGTGGTGACGCCGGTCATCAGATACTGGTTGTGTGGGTTGTAGGAGTCGGGCGTCATCGCCCATTTTTCGGGCTTGGCGCGGGTGTATTCGGCCTGAAAATCGCCGCTGCCGACGCCGATCAGCGGATGCTCGGTGAACACCGCCCAGCTCGTTGCCCAGTACACCATCCGCTGGCCGACCGAGGTGTTCGGGTTCTGCTCGAAGCTGTGCAGATCGGTGCCGATGGCGTCGACGCGCTGGGCGAAATAGTCCGACGTTTGATAGGCGGCGAGCAGGCTGAGCGGCAGCAGCGCGGCGCACAGCAGCAGCGCCCGGCGCCGTGCATGGAAGGCTTCGAAGGCCAGCCCGATGGCCATCGCGATGAACATCACCAGCCCGGCCCGGCCGCCGGAGAACAGCAGATTGGCGAGCAGCAGCGCGGCGATCAGGGTGGCCGCACCGCGGCGCGCGCCAGGCGTCAGGCCGAGGGCGCGGCGCAGCGCCAGATACGCGCCCAGCGCGAGCAGCGGGGCATAGGTGATGCGGTCGACGAAGGGGGCGGTGTCGCCCGGGCTTTTGACGACGCGAATGCCGGCCGGCAACTCGGTGAGCCAGTGCAGTTGCAGCCAGTTGTAGTGGGCCAGCAGCGCGCACACCGCCAGCCCGCCGAGAAAGGCCGACACGTGGCGCTCGCGGTCGGCCGGCTCGGCGCTGCTCCAGTACAGCGCAAAGAGCATCAACGGCGTCTGCCGGCCGACCATTTTCCAGCCGGCCGCGGTGTCGGCGGTCCACGCCATCGCCAGCAGATAGATCAGCACGGAGGCGATCACCGCCAGGCACAGCGGCGAGCGGACGATGGCGCCGAGCTTGGCGATCACCCGGCCATCGAGCAGCCAGGCGGCGAGCAGGAAGAAAGACAACGCATAGGCCCACGACACCTTGAGGGCGAGCACCGCGCAGATCGCCGACAGCAGCCACGGCTGTGCGGCCGTGGCGCGGGCGCGCAGGGCGTGCAGCGCACTCACAGGCGCGCCACGCCCAGGTGGTCGAACAGCGCCAGCATCTGCTGCTGCTCGGTCGGGTTCTTGAACTTGACCTGATCGAGCCCGAAGGCCGCCACCTGCGTGTCGGGCCGGCCAAGCTGGGCGGCGAAGAGCAGCGCCGAGGAGCGCGTGCCGACGATGCAGCGGTAGGGCGTGTCGGCCAGATGGCTCTCCAGCGGCTGGTCGAGTTCGAGCGCGCGGTAGTCCGGGTGATTGAGTTCGCGCGCGCTGTCCTTGGGGTGGCCCTTGTAGTAGATCTCGGTGATGCCTTTTTCGGCCAGCCATGCGCGGATGCGTCGGCCGGTGGCTTCGCTGTCGGCCGCGCTCATCAGCCCCGCGCCGGCCAGCGGCTGGCCGATGACCAGTGCGCGCGGCGGTACGGGCGTGCGCTCGTCGGCGGCGAGGTCGACCAGCGGCGGCAGGGTCACCACCTTGGCGGCGGGGTATTCATGCGGCAGGCCGGGGAGGACGTAGATGCGGTCGCAGAAGGGCGCATCGGAGCCGATGCGGTCACCGCTGAAGCACCAGTAGTCGAGCTCCGGGGCGACCAGCCGGCGCAGCTTGCGCAGGTATTGCGCGGCGGCCTTGAGCGGGGAGAGCGGGTAGCGGCGGATGCTGATGATGCCGTCGGGCAGGATGCGGGCGTGCATCGTTTGGGCGCCGCAGGCGCGCGGCAGGGCGCGCAGGAAATAGTTGATGGCTTCGGTGTCGAACACCGCGCTGTGGATGTGCAGGCGCGTGCAGGGGCCGACCAGCGCGGCCACTTCGCGGAGGTTGGCGCGCTGGCGGCGCAGGCGGCCGAAGCGGCCCGGCAGCGGCTCCCAGCGCGGCCAGGGCATGTAGGCGCTGGCGTCCCAGTCGGCTGCGCGCACGATCGGGGTGACGCCGGGCTTGTACCACACCAGCACGTTGCGGGCGCCGGCCTCGTGCGCCTCGGCGATGCGCTTGGCGGCGAGGTATTGCAGCGGCGAGGCGACGAAGTAGAGGGCGACGAGGTCGGTCATGGCGAGGTTTTACTGCGCCACGGCGTCGGTGTCGACCAGCCCCTCGCCGCTGGCCAGCAGGCGCGCGTAGGCGCCGTGGGCGGCCAGCAGGGTGGCGTGGTCGCCAACCTCGACGATGCGCCCGTGCGCCATGACGACGATGCGGTCGGCGTCGCGGATGGTGCTCAGGCGGTGGGCGACGACCACCACGGTGCGGCTCTTGCGCAGCTCGACCAGCGCGTCCTTGACCGCGCGCTCGGAGGCGTTGTCGAGCGCCGAGGTGGCCTCGTCGAGGAGCAGGATCGGGGCGTTGCGGAGGAAGGCGCGGGCGATCGCGATGCGCTNNGGCGCTGGCCGCCGGAGAGCTGGCTGCCGTTGGCGCCGACGCGGGTGGCGAGACCGTCGGGCAGCGCGTCGATGAACTCCATCGCGTGGGCCGCGCGGGCGGCGGCGCGGATGTCGGCTTCGGGCACGTCGGGCTGGCCGTAGGCGATGTTGGCGGCGATGCTGTCGTCGAACAGCACCACGTGCTGGCCGACCCAGCCGAGCTGGCTGCGCAGCCACGCCAGCGGCAGGGTGTCGAGCGGCGCGTCGTCGAGCGTGATGCGTCCGGCGGTGGGGGCGTAGAAGCGCGCGATGAGGCTGACGAGCGTGCTCTTGCCGCTGCCCGAGGCGCCGACCAGCGCCACCGTTTCGCCGGGCGCGACGCGGAGATCGAAGTCGCTCAGCGCGTCGGCGTCCTGCCCCGGATAGCGGAAGCGCAGCCCCTCGAAGTGCAGCGCGCCGCGCGCCGGCGGGCGGTCGGCGGTGGCGACGTCGGCTTCCGGCGCGGTGTCGAGCAGCTCGAAGATGCTCTGCGCGCCGGCCAGCCCGCGCTGGATGACGGTGTTGATGTTGGTCAGCCGGCGGATCGGCTCGAAGAGCATCGACATGGCGGCGACGAAGGCCACGAATTCGCCCGGCGAGAGGCGGTCCTGCGCCGACAGCGCGGAGGCGGTGTAGATCACCGCCGACACCGCCGCCGCGGCCAGCACCTGCACCAGCGGCACGTTGGCCGCCGACACGCGCACGGTGCGCATGGTGTGCTGGCGCAGGCGCTCGGCAATGCCGCCAAAGCGCGCGTCTTCGTGGTCGTGGGTGCCGAACAGCTTGATCTCGCGCACCCCGTCGATGGCCTCTTCGGCGGCGCCGGTGAGCTCGCCGGTGGCGTCCTGCATGGCCTGGTTGGAGCCGCGCAGCTTGCGGCTGGCGACGCGGATCAGCCACGCCACCACCGGCGCGATGGCGAGGATCATCAGCGTCAGCTCCCACGCGGTGTAGATCAGGTAGCCGGTCAGGCCGACGATCACCAGCGAGTCGCGGATGACGATGATCCACGCGTTCGACAGCGCCGCGCCGACTTGCGGAATGTCGTACAGGATGCGCGACAGCATGCGCCCGCCGGACTCGTCGTGATAGGCCGTCAGCGGCAGATGCATCTGGTGGCGAAACACCTGCTGACGCAGGTCGGTGATGGCCTTGTGGGCGATCCACTGACTCGACACGCTGGCCACGTACTCGGCGATGCCCTTGGCCAGGAAGGCGAGCATCAGAAACAACGGCACCTGCCACTGCGAGGTGGTGTTCTTGCCGATCAGGCTCTCGTCCACCAGCGGCTTGAGCAGCGCCGGCAACACCGGCTCCAGCGCTGCCGCCGCGATCATCGCCAGAATCGACACCACCACCACCTTGCGATAAGGGCGGATGCTGCCGAGCAGCCGGCGGTAGAGGGCGAAAGTGTCCGTCATGGCGCCCCTCGGGGGGCCGCGAGCGAAGTGAGCGTGGGGGTCTCCGCCCACCGCCGGGCCGCCCCAAGG
>JAGRFQ010000104.1 GCA_020445945.1 Rhodocyclaceae bacterium | reverse complement strand
TCGGCGATGTAACGCTTTATCGCCTGGCGAATCCACCACGTCGCATAGGTCGAGAACTTGTAGCCGCGTCGGTATTCGAACTTGTCGACCGCCGTCATCAGGCCGATGTTGCCTTCCTGGATCAGGTCCGCGTGGGGCAGGCCGTAGCCGAGATAGCCGCGGGCGATCGCCACCACCAGGCGCAGGTGCGAGAGCACCAGCTTGCGTGCGGCGTCGACGTCGCCTTCGTCGTGAAAGCGGGTCGCGTATTCGTGTTCTTCGTGTTCGCTCAACACCGGCACGCGGTTGGCGTACTGGATGTATTGATCAATGCTGCCGACGGCTGTCGGGGTGGGCAAGGACAAGGCTTGGCTCATTGACACTATCCTCCCGTGGAAACGACGCTATGTTAGCACTCGTGCGATCAGAGTGCTAACTGTGGCAAAGGTTCCCCTGTCCGTCCGTTGGGAGCCTTGCCGCTGCCGTATAGCCTGATGTCACCTGTTTTTGCGGTTGCCTGTGCCAATATTGGCGTTCGCCGTCAAGTTGGCGCGTTTGGTGCCGATACTCTGGCGACAAGGTTTGCGATCATCATGTGCTGGGTTCCCCGTAACAGGACGCTATGACAGACAACGATACGCCGTTGCCGGAACAGGCCGTCGAGGCGGCGCCGGACCCCCATCGCCCCGATGCGTTGCTCGAATGTCTGCTGGTGGTCGCACGCGCACATGGCTGCGTTTTGACCCGCGACGCCGCCACGGCAGGCCTGCCGCTCAACGATCACCGCCTCACGCCATCGCTGTTCGAGCGTGCCGCGCAGCGCGCCGGGCTGGCCAGCCGCATTGCGCGCCGCCCGCTGGCGCGGCTCAACCCCGATCTGTTCCCGGTGGTGCTGGTCCTCGAAGAGGAGCAGGCCTGCGTGCTGCTGGGCTGGGATGACAACGGCGATGCGCGCGTGATCACGCCCGATCTTGGCGACGCCGAGGTGTGTATTGCGCGGGCCGAGCTCGAGGCACGCTACGCCGGCTTTGCGCTGCTTGCGCGGCCCAAGTTCCGCTTCGATGCGCGTACCCCGGAGGTGGGTGACGTGGCGCATCGGCACTGGTTCTGGGGTGCCATCAACGACAACCGGCCGCTGTACCGCGATGTGCTGCTGGCGGCGCTGATGATCAACCTGTTCGCCGTTGCGCTGCCGATGTTCACCATGAACGTGTATGACCGCGTGGTGCCCAACAACGCGATCGAAACCCTGTGGATGCTCGCGATCGGGGTGTCGATCGTGATGGTCGCAGATCTGGTGATGCGCACCATGCGTGGTTATTTCATCGATCTGGCCGGCAACCGGGTCGACGTCAAACTGTCGGCCTACATCATGGAGCGGGTGCTGGGCCTGCAGATGGAGCATCGGCCGGTGTCGGCCGGGTCGTTTGCCGCCAACCTGCGCTCCTTCGAAACGGTGCGCGACTTCATCACCTCGGCCACCGTCAACGCCTTCGTCGACCTGCCGTTCGCGCTCATTTTCGTGGCCGTGATCGGGTGGATTGCGTGGCCGATGGTGCTGCCGATCATCGTCGGGGTGATCATCGTGCTGCTCTACGCGATGAGCGTGCAGAGCAGGATGCACGAGCTGGCCGAGACCACCTATCGTGCCGGCGCGCTGCGCAACGCCACGCTGGTCGAGTCGCTGGTCGGGCTCGAGGCGGTCAAGTCGCTCGGTTGCGAAGGCCACATGCAGCGCAAGTGGGAGCACAGCGCCAGCTTTCTGGCCCGCGTCAGTGCGCAGCTGCGCCTGCTGTCGTCGTCGACCACCAATGGCGCGATGTGGGTCCAGCAAACCGTCAACGTGGCGGTCGTGGTGCTCGGGGTATATCTGATCGGCGATGGCGAACTGAGCATGGGCGGCCTGATCGCCTGCAGCATGTTGTCCTCGCGGGCGCTCGCGCCAATCGGCCAGGTGGCCGGGCTGCTGACCCAGTATCACAACGCGTCGACCGCGCTCAGTTCGCTCAATGACATCCTTTCGCGGCCGGTGGAGCGCCCCGACGAAGCCAACTTCGTGAGCCGCCAGAGCTTCAGCGGGCGGATTGAATTCAAGGACGTCTGCTTCGCCTACCCCGGTCAGGAAGTGCTGGCCTTGCGCAACGTGTCGCTGCGCATCGAGCCGGGCGAAAAAGTGGCCGTACTCGGGCGGGTCGGTTCGGGCAAGACCACGCTGCACAAACTCATCCTCGGCCTGTTCCGGCCGACCGAGGGCGCGGTGCTCATCGACGGGATCGACCAGCGCCAGCTGGACCCGGCCGAGCTACGCCGCCACGTCGGCTACGTGCCGCAGGACGTGGTGCTGTTCTATGGCAGCTTGCGCGACAATCTCACCATCGCCTCGCGTGACGCCGACGACGCCGACGTGCTGCGCGCCAGCGAGATCGCCGGGATCGCCGAATTCGTGAACAGCCATCCGCAGGGTTTCGACATGCTGGTGGGCGAGCGCGGTGAGTCGCTCTCCGGCGGTCAGCGCCAGGGCGTGGCGATTGCGCGGGCCTTCATCAGCGATCCGCCGATTCTGCTGATGGACGAGCCTACCGGCTCGATGGATCACTCCAGCGAAGAGCACGTCAAGCAGCAGCTGCGTCAGCACGCTGGGGGCAAGACGATGATCGTCATCACCCATCGCACCTCGCTGCTTGAGCTGGTCGATCGCATCATCGTGGTCGATTCCGGCAAGATCGTGGCCGACGGGCCCAAGGCCCAGGTGGTCGAGGCCTTGCGCCAGGGGCGCATCGGGAGGGCCGCATGAGCAGCATGAGCCCCGACCAGTTCGAGCGCATCGGCAAAGTCGCCGGTGCGGTGTCGTCGCATACCCGGCCGTGGTTCGACCGCCTCTTCGGACGCTGGCTGCCGACGCAGGGCAGCGGCGATGTCGACTGGGTGCGCGATGCCGATTGGGCGCATCTGCAGCAAGAGCCGCTGCGTGCGCGCAGTCTGCTGCGCGGTGCGCTGCTGGTGTTGGTGTTGCTCGTGGTGTGGGCCGGCTTCGCCGAGATCGATGAGGTCACCCGTGGCGAGGGGCGCGTCATCCCCTCGAGTCATCTGCAGGTTGTGCAGTCCTTCGACGGCGGCGTGGTGGAGGAAATTCTGGTCAAGGAGGGCGACACCGTCGAAGCGGGGCAGACCTTGGTGCGGATCGACTCCACGCGCTTCGTGTCGTCGTTTCGGGAGAGCCAGGCCCAGTATCTGGCCCTGCTTGCCAAGGCCGCGCGGTTGCGGGCGCTCTCCGAAGGCGAGGCATTCGTTCCGCCGCCCGAAGTCGTGTCGGCCTCGCCAGCGCTGGTGGCGCAGGAGCTCGCGCTCTACCAGTCCAGCCAGGAGGAACTCGACGCCGAAATTGCCATCGCCCGCCAGCAACTGGCCCAGCGCGATCAGGAACTCAACGAAGTGCAGGCCAAGCTCACCCAGGCATCGCAAGCCTACAGCCTGGTCTCGCAGGAGCTGGCGGTGACGCGCCCGCTGCTTGCCTCCGGCGCGGTGTCCGAAGTCGAATTGCTGCGTCTGGAGCGCGACGTGTCACGCTTGCGCGGCGAGCGCAACCAAGCGACCGCGCAGATTTCGCGCATTCGCTCGTCGATTGTCGAAGCCACGCGCAAGATACAGGACGTCGAACTCACCTTCCGCAATGCGGCGCGCACCGAGCTGTCCGACACCATGGCCAAGCTCAGCAGCCTGTCGGAAGGCAAGGCCGCGCTGTCGGACCGCGTCAAGCACGCGGAAGTGAAGTCGCCGATGCGTGGCACGGTCAAGCGGCTGATGATCAACACCGTTGGTGGGGTGGTGCAGCCCGGTAAGGAAGTCGCCGAAGTCGTGCCGCTGGACGACGCCCTGCTGCTCGAAGCCCAGATCAAACCGCAGGACATCGCCTTCCTGCGCCCGGGGCAGCCCGCCCTGGTGAAATTCACCGCCTACGACTTCGCCATCTACGGCGGCCTGGACGCCACGGTCGACCACATCGGCGCCGACACCGTGATGGACGACCGCGGCAACGCCTTCTACATCGTCCGCGTGCGCACAAAAGAATCAAGTTTGGGCAGCGATCTGCCGATCATTCCGGGAATGGTGGCGCAAGTGGACGTACTCACGGGCAAGAAAACGATCCTGAATTACCTGCTCAAACCGGTGCTCCGTGCCAAGGCAAACGCATTGACCGAACGATGACAACGCACCTCTTCATCTCCCCCCGGGCACAACCGCTGCCACGCTGGCAGCACGCGTTCCCCGACGCCACACTGGCCGCCCGGCCGGGCGCCCGGCGTGCCGATGTCGTGTGGTGGATGCCGCCGCAGTTCGACGCCAGCGCCCTCGACGCACTCATCGCCGATCTGCCTGCCGGCACCCCGCTGGTCGTGCTCTCCAGCGAACCCAGTCAGGCCGACGCCATGCAGGCCCTCGCCGCCGGCGCGCGTGCCTACTGCCACGCCTACGCCACCCCCGCAATGCTTCAGCAGGTTGCCGTGGTCGTCCTCAACGGCGGCCTGTGGCTCGGCCCCGAACTCATGAGCACGGTCATGGGCGTGGCCAGCAAGCAACTGCTAGCCGACGTGGACCCCGCTGCCGCGACCCGTCTCGACGCGCTCACCCCGCGCGAACGCGCGGTTGCCATCGAAGTGGCGCACGGCGCAACCAACAAGGAAGTGGCGCGGCGCCTCGACATCACCGAGCGCACCGTCAAGGCGCACCTCAGCGCCGTGTTCGAAAAGCTCGGCGTACGCGACCGCCTGCAACTGGTGCTCGAGCTCAAGCAGCCCCCCGCCAGCGTCGACCGCGCCGCCTGAATGAGGCGGGCGACCCTGTCCACCGGTCCAATAGGCAGCGCCCGCCTCGCACCGTAAAGTCCAACTATCGAATCAATGTAAATCGGCGCATCGCGCGTCGGTGAATGGAGAATTCAAATGGCCACCACCCAGCCCATCGCCACCGTCGTCGCCGTCACCGGCCAAGCCTTTGCCCGCAACGCCAATGGCGAAATGCGCCCGCTCAAGGCCGGCGACGTCCTGCGTGAAGGCGAAGTCGTCATCACCCGCGACGGCAGCCACGTCGAACTCGCCACCAGCGACGGCCAGCGGCTCGAAGTGCAGCCCAACGAAACCGTCGCGATGACGGTCGAACTCTCCGAAACCACCCGCCCCACCCCGGAAGAAGCCGTCCTCGGCGACGCCACCGTCGAGCGCGTGATTCAAGCGCTGGAAGGCACCGGCGACATCGACGATGCCCTCGAAGCCCCCGCCGCCGGCGTCGCCGGCGGGAGCGGCGGCGACGGCAACAGCTTCGTCCGCCTGCTGCGCATCACCGAAGACCTCGACCCCCTCGCCTTCGAATTCGCCACCGCACGCAGCGAACCGCTGCCGGAATTCGGCAGCGTCTCCGACGATTCGGGCCAAAACACCGTCGTCACCGCACCCAACAACGGCATCCTCACGCTTTCTGGTCCCGCCACGGTGGTCGAAGGCGAAGC
>JAGRFQ010000031.1 GCA_020445945.1 Rhodocyclaceae bacterium | reverse complement strand
CGAGCGCGCGGCGCAAAAAGGCGCGCCGGTCGACCGCCGGCGGCGCCACCTCGGGCGGCGCGGCGAGCACCGTGTCCATCACCGCGGCGGCGGTCGCACGGGCCTCGCCCTGGGTGGCGAAGTCGTTCATCGGCGAGAACAGCGCGCAGCTGTGGAACGGCCCGAGGCCCGGGGCGTCGCCACCCATGAATTCGTACGCACCGGAGGGCAAGTCCCACGCCCGGACCTGCCCCACCGCGAGCGGCGCGAAGGCCGCGTGACCCGCCGGCAACAGCATCAGATTCATCGCCCACGGGGTGACCAGCACCCCGACCCACAGCCCGTTCCAGCGCCGAAAGCCCACAGATTCAACCGCCAGCGCGCGATTGCACAGCGGCACGTCGGCCATCCGCTCGCGCGCGATGCGCTCGAACGCCGCGGCCACGCGGGCAGCCGGATGGGTGTCGCTGTCGCACGTCGGGGCGCGCATCTTCAAGCCTCGATGACCATGAATTTTTCGCGCTCGGCATCGCAGTTGGGACAACGCCAGTGCGCGGGCAAGGCCGAGAACGGCGTGCCCGCCGGCACCTGCCCCACCGCATCGCCCAGCGCCGGGTCGTACACCGCCCAGCAGATGCCGCATTCGAGCCGCGCATCGTCGGCGATGCGGCTGGCGTCGCCCAGAAAGCTGCCTTCAAACATGACCCGTCTCCTGCGCGCCCACACGCGCCGGGCGCTTCATTGTTCTTCGCGCAAGGCGTCGATCCATTCGCCCAGGCGCTCGATGCTGTCAAGGTAGTCCTCTTCGGCCGCCGGCGCCACATCGGGCACGCGGGTCACTTCGAGGGTGTTGAGAATCAGTTTGTCGGTGGAATTAAAATATTGCACCCACCAGGTGTCGCGCAAGCCGGTGCTGGTGATGCGGCAGTTGCCGTAGCCGCGCGAGAGGATCGCCACCGCGCCAAAGCCGAGGCAGTCGCCCAGCCAGGCGAGGTCTTCCGGCGTGACCGGCAGCAAGGTGAGGTTGACGATGTGCGCCGGCGCGTGGGGCAGGCGGGTGGCGGCGTGCTCGTTCAACTCCGCCAGAATCGCGGGCGCGTTCATCACCCCCGCCGGTTGCGCCAGGGCCGTGGCCTGACGCACGGTGCCGGCGCGCGCGGCGTCGATCACCGCGGCCGGCATCGCGCCGGCTTCGACGCGGTCGACGGCGGGCTGCCCGTCGGTGGCGTCGCGCAGCACCCGCCACACCCCGGCAAACACCGTCTCCTGCACCCGCAGCCGGCCCGGGCCCTGCACCGTAATCGCCACTTCGCCCTCGCCGAGCGCCTCGTTGACCAGCGCGCGCACGGCCGGCGTCAGGCCGCGCATGTCGCGCGTCAGGCCGCGGGCAAAATCGGTCGCGCGCATCGCATCGCGCAGCGCGAGGAGTTCTTCCAGCGCCGCCGCGCGTACCGCCGCGCTGGCGTTGTCGGACACCCGCGGCGGCGCAAAGACCGCCATCTCGCCCGGCGAGCCGATCAATTCGAGCCCCTCGTCGCCCCCCTGACTGCCCGGCCCGAGGCCGACCACCGGAATCGGAAATTCAGTCATCGTCACGCTCCCGAAGAACAGCCGCCCGCGCCTGCCGGGCGGACCGGAACGCCAATGCCCGGCGCGCGCTGCACCGGCGCGGCGAGCATGCCGACGATGGCCGGCACAAACGCGTCCCAGTCCAGCATGCCGTGCACCACCCCCACGTAGTCGCCGGCGCGGCGAAACAGCATGGCCGGGTAGCGGCGCACGTCGAAACGCTCGCCCAGCGCGCGGCTGGTCGCCATGTCGGCCACCGCGACGCGCGGCGGCGCGGGCAGTGCGGCCAGCGCCTCGGGCAGCACCACCGCCACGTCCCACACCTCCGGCGCGCGCAGTGGATCGTCGATCAGCAAGGTCAGGCTGTCGCCCTCGCCCGCCGCAAACTCATCGCCCGCCGCGCCGCGCAGCAGCGCGATGCCGTGTTCGTGCTCAAGCCGTTCGAGCAAGCCCATCAAGCGCGCGCTGTCGGGGCTGGTCACTTCGATCATGGTTTCGGTCCTCTCAGAAATGCCGGCAGCTCGGGCTCCCGGCCGGTCAGGTCGGCAAAGGCGGCGTCCACATCCGCCGTCTCACCGCGCATCAGCGCGTCGAGCGCATCGAGCGCGTCGCACACCGCCGCCGCCCGCGACGCGTCGATGACTTCGCGCGCCGCGCCCAGAAAGCTCAGCAACCAAACGCCCTGCGTCTGCGGCCCGACCAGCAGCAAATCGATGTCATGCACCACGCCATGGCGGTCGCGGCACCGCGCCAAGGTCGCGGCGTCGGCCATCACCTGCATCGGCTCGCCCACGCACATTCAGGCGTCCTCCGGAAAAAAGCGGCGGTCGCCGGTGCGACACGCCGCCCCCGCCGACGGCCGCCCCTGCTCGTAGGCGTCGAGCGCCAGCGCCGGGTCGCCCGCCGGGGCCGCGCCGGCACTGCGCGCGACCGGCCTCACCCCGCGCGCCGCCAGCCAGTCGAGCGCGATACCGACGGCCACCGGCACCTGCGCCGCCACCGCGGGGCGCAGGCTGCCGCCGAAGTCGTCGAGTTCGACCGGCTGCACGCCGATGAGCAGCAAGGATTCGGGAAAGCGGTCGAGCATCCGCGCCGAGGCCAGCACCTCCTGAAAGCCGGTCTGGTGGAGGCTCATCTTCTTGGCGCCGAGAAACTGCGGGACTTCGTCGCCTTCCACCCGCCGGACGGTGCCCGGCGGCAAGCCGTAGTCGACCGCGTCGAAGACCAGCAGGTGCCGGGCCGCGGTGACGTAGGGCAGCAGGTAGAGGCCCTGCGTGCCGCCATCCATCACGGTCACGCGCTCGGGCAGCGCCCAGGTCGCGTTGAGCGCCTCGACGCAGCGCACGCCAAAGCCCTCGTCGGCCCACAGCAGGTTGCCGATGCCGAGGATCAGAATCGATTCGTTGCTGGCCGTCATGTCGCCTCACCGGATGTCACGTGAGGCGTTACAACGCAGACTTCGTGCCAGTCTGCGCATCACCAAGAATGCATTTGAAAACAATGGACTGGCGTCACCACCCGGCACAAAGCAGGTCAGCCGCTTTGCACTACGCAAACAAGGTTTGCAGCTTCAGTCGATCCACGTCAGCGGCAAGGCGCCGTCGCTGCGCTGCGCGTGCAGCACGTCGAAATGCAGCACGCGGCCGGGTCGCCCCGGCGCATCGTCGGCCGGCGGCAGCCATTCGATGCGCGCCTGCACGGCGAGTTGCAGCAGCGTGCGGGTGGCATGGTCGATGAACAGCAGGCCGGCCCGTGGGTTGAGTTCGAGATTGCCCAGGGTGTTGAAAAAACGGTTGCCCGGGTAGTCGGGCACGCGCAGCGTCCGCCCCTGGACGGCGACGAAGCCGGCCGCGCCGCCGCGGTGCGACAGGTCGACGCCGTGGGTGGCAACGGTGGTGTGCGACGCGTCGGGGTGGGCGCTGGCGATGAAGAAGGTGTCGGCAGCGGCGACGATGCGTTGCGCGACGCCGTCCCAGCCGTCGCTCACCCGCGCATCGCCGGCCCGCGGGGTCCACTCGGCGCGCCGCGGGTGGATGTATTTGGGGCAGTTGCCGAAGCTCTGCGCCACGCCCAGCCGCAGCGCCCCAGCGCCGGCCTCGACGACCACACCGTTGACGCGGTTGCGCCGACGGGTATACGCTTCGATGCCGAGCATGCCGAACGGCGCGCTGGCCACCAGACGACCGGCCACGCCTTCGCCAACCACGACGCCGCCGCGGACATCGAGGTGCCTCGCGTCGGGCGCAGCGATGAAGCCCGGCGCACCGGCCAGCACGCCCGCGCGCGGATGACCGTCCGCGTCGAGCACGCCGACCAGGACGAACGCCTGCTGCGCGAAGAAGGCCTGATGCTGCGCCGGCAGGGCATCGCGGATGAGACGTTGCCCCACCGACGCGACCGTATCGCCAAACCCGGCGCGCTGCTGAATGGCCCGTTCGCCGGCATGAAAGGTCGTCATGATCGCGCTCAGTCCAAGGGCGTGGCGGGCATGCCGACGAAGTGCGGCAAGGCCTCCATACGCGCCAGCCACGCGCGCACCTGCGGGTAGTCCGACAGGCTCACGCCCCCTTCCGGCGCGTGCGCGGTGTAGCTGTAGCAGGCGATGTCGGCGAGGGTCGGCCCCGCGCCGGCGAGGAAGGGCGTGTCGGCCAGCGCGCCCTCCATCACCGCCAGCAGCGCATGGCTGCGCTCGACCAGTGCGGGGTCGGGCCGGTGCTTGCCGAACACGACATGGATGCGCGCCATCGCGGGGCCGGCGGCCAGCGGCCCGGCGGCCACCGACAGCCAGCGCTGTACGCGCGCCGCGCCGACCGGATCGTCCGGCAGCCAATGCGCATCGCCATAGCGTTTGGCGAGGTAGACCAGGATCGCGTTCGAGTCGGGCAGGGTGAGATCGCCATCCTGCAGTACCGGCACCTGGCCGAACGGGTTCATGGCCAGGAAGTCGGGACGCTTGTGGGCGCCGCCGAGCAGGTCCACTTCGATGTGCTGGTGCGGCAATTGCAACAAGCCAAGAAACAGGCTGACACGGTGGCTGTGGCCGGAGAGGCGCAGGCCGTGCAGGCGGATGGCGGTGCTGACGGGGGAGATGGCAGACATGGCAACGGGCTCCTGGTGGTAAGTCGTGTGCATTGTCTGCCATCCATACAATGAAATAAATCAGCAAACATGAACTTGATTACTTTGTTTTTTGAAGCAATCATGCCGGCATGGACCAGCTCAAGCACATGCGCATTTTCGTCGCCATTGCCGATGCCGGCAGCCTCACCGCTGCCGCGCAGGCACTCGACACCTCGCTCCCGTCCATCGTGCGCGCTCTTGCGACGCTGGAGGCGCACCTCGGCGTGCGCCTGTTCAACCGCAGCACACGCCGCATCGCGCTCACCGACGAAGGGCGCCGCTATCTGCTCGCGTGTCGCCAGGTACTCAGCGCGGTGCACGAGGCCGACGCGGCGGCGCGTGCCGATGTCACCGAACCGACCGGCCAACTGCGCATCACCGCACCCGTGCTGTTCGGGCAGATGCACGTGGCGCCGCTGGTCAACCGCTTTGTGGCCCGCCACGCCGGCGTGAGCGTCGACCTGATTCTGCTCGACCGGGTCACCAATCTGGTCGAAGAAGGCTTCGACGCCGCGATCCGCATCGGCACGCTCGACGATTCATCGCTGATCGCGCAGACGGTGGGGCTGGTGCGCCAGGTCGTCACCGCCAGCCCCGACTACCTGGCCCGCCACGGCACACCGGGCCATCCACGCGCGCTGCGCAACGCCGAGTGCATTCACATCAGCGGCAGCAGCGCGCCGCGGTGGCACTTTGTGGACGGCGGACGGCAGATCAACGTGCCGGTCAGCGGACGGTTGAGCTTCAACCACGGTGCGCCCGCCATCGCAGCCTGCCGTGCCGGCCTCGGCTTTGGCTGCTTCCTGTCCTATCAGGTCGCGCCGGACATCGCAGCCGGCACGCTGGAGATCGTCCTCGCGGACTACGAGCTGCCTCCACGCCCGATCAGCGTTATCTACCCGCACGCGCGCCTGCTGCCGGCGCGCACACGCGCCTTCATCGAAACCATGCGCGAGGCGCTGGCCGGGTTCTCGATGTAGCCCCGCGCGCCCGGCCTGCACCGCCGCCGACTATCCGCGCGGTCGCCCCGCTCCGCCGACCTGCCGCCACAGACGATGCACGTCCCACGCCGATTGCATGGCCATCCACATGTGCGGGTCGGTGCGGAAGTAGAGGCCGAGGCGGACCGCGGTGTCGGGGGTGAAGGCGCGGCGGCCGCGAACGAGCTCGTTCACGCGGCGGCGCGAGATGCCCAACGCGCGGGCGAGTGCGTCTTGCGAGATATGCGCGGGACGCAGGAAACGGGATTCAAGAAAGTGCCCCGGATGCAGGGGTCTGCGTCCGGGGCGGCAAGGGCCCGGGCCCGCTGCCGTGCTGCCGGCAACGGGCTGGCCGGACGAGGGAGACGGGGGCACGTCGGCGTTCACGCCACGCTCAATCCTTGAACATTCGCCAGCCGCTGATCATGGTCGAGATCAGGCTCTGGCGGCTCATGATGTCTTCGCGAATCGCGGCGTAGATGTGCACCAGCGCGAAGCTGACGGTGACCCACATGCCCAGCCGGTGCCAGCTATGCACCTGCATGCTGTTGCCGCCGACGGCAGAGATCACCCAGCCGAACAGGCTGGAGGCCCAGCTTTGCTCGCCCAGCCCCTCGCCGTACAGCGCAAAGCCGGTGCAGATCATGTACACCGCGCCAATGGTGAAGAACAGGAACATCATAAGCTGCGCCAGCGGGTTGTGGCCCACGTACTTCTTCGGCTCCTTCACCAGGAAGAGATACCAGCGCAGCTCGTAGAACACTTCACCCCACCACTTGGCGTTCCACACCGGCAGGATGAAGATCTGCCGCGCATGGTGGTTGCCGACGATGGCCCAGTAGATGCGCCCGATGAAGCCGATGGCAAAGATGTAGGCCGCGGCGAAGTGGGCGAAGCGGATGTAGCCCATGAGGAACTGCTCGCTCGCCTCGCCCGGCACCGAGGGCAGCGGCAGGCCGATGAAGTAGCCGGTGACGGCCAGCACCGTGATGGCGAGCGCATTGACCCAGTGCCACAGGCGCAGCGGCGCTTCGTACACGTACACCGCCTTGACCATGCGGGCACTGCGTTCGGCTTCGAAGGCGTCCTGTTCAGCTAGCATTTTTCATCTCCTTGGGAGAAGGCTGTGCGGCGGGTTGAAACCCGGCCTACGCTTCTTGCCACGGCTCAGCGCACCTTCACCGTGGTCATTTCCTGACCGTCCGGGCTCATCACGTGGGTGGAGCAGGCCAGGCAGGGGTCGAAGGAGTGCAGCGTGCGCAGGATCTCCAGCGGCTGGTCGGCCACCGCCACCGGGGTATTCATGAGCGCCGCCTCGAAGGCGCCGATCTGGCCCTTGCCGTCGCGCGGGCTGCCGTTCCAGGTGGTGGGCACCACGGCCTGATAGTTGTCGATCTTGCCGTCGCGGATCCTGATCCAGTGCCCCAGCGCGCCACGCGGCGCCTCGGTGAAGCCCACGCCCTTGGCCTCTTTCGGCCAGCGCGAGGGGTCCCACTTGTCGACGTTGGCGGTGGCGCTGTCGCCGGCCTTGATGTTGGCCATCATCTTGTCGAAGAAGTAGCGCATCTTGTGCGCGGCCCACGAGGCTTCCAGCCCGCGCGCGGCGGTGCGCCCGAGCGTGGAGAACAGCGCCTGCAGCGGCAGGCCGAGGTCGGTCAGCAGCTTGTCGGTGGGCTCCTTGAACTCCGGATTGCCCTGCACATAGCCGATGATGTAGCGCGACAGCGGGCCCACTTCCATGGCGTGCCCTTTCCAGCGCGGCGACTTGATCCAGGAGTACTTGCCCTCTTCGTCCAGCGACTTGATGTTCGTTTTGGTGCCCTGGGTCTTGGGGCCGAGCGCGAAGTTCGGCTCGGTCACACCGTCCCACGGGTGCAGCCCCCTGGATTCGTCGGCGTACTTGTACCAGGAGTGGTTCACGAACTCCTGGATCTCCTCCGGGTCGCGCAGGTCGACCGCGTGGATCTTGCCCAGATCGCCATTGATGATTGCGCCGCGCGGCAGCAGCAGGTTGCTGCCCGAGTAGTCGTTGGCGCGGTCGGGGATGTCGCCGTAGGAGAGCACCGACAGGCTCGACAGGCCGCCGCCATGGGTCCAGTCCTTGTAGAAACTGGCGATGGCCTGCAGGTCGGGCAGGTAGACCTGGTCGATGAACTCGATCGAGCGGTCGATGATGCTCTTGACCAGATTCAGCCGCTCCATGTTGATCGCGCCGACCGCGCCCGTGCCGTCCATGTTGATCGCGCAGGGCATGCCGCCGACCAGCCAGTTGGGGTGCGGGTTCTTGCCGCCAAAAATGGTGTGGATCTTGACGATTTCCTTCTGGAAATCGAGCGCCTCCAGATAGTGCGTGACCGCCATCAGGTTGGCTTCGGGCGGCAGCTTGTAGGCCGGGTTGCCCCAGTAGCCGTTCATGAAGGGGCCGAGCTGACCGCTCTCGACGAACTTCTTGAGGCGGTTCTGGATGTCGCGGAAGTAGCCCGGCGAGGACAGCGGCCAGTTGGAGATGCTCTGCGCCAGTGCCGAGGTGGCCTTCGGGTCGGCACTGAGCGCGCTGACCACATCCACCCAGTCGAGCGCATGCAGGTGGTAGAAGTGCACCAGGTGGTCGTGCACCTGCAGCGTGAGCTGCATGATGTTGCGGATGGCGTTGGCGTTTTCAGGAATCTGGATGCCCAGCGCATCCTCCACCGCACGGCAGGAAGTGAGCGCGTGGGTGCCGGTGCACACCCCGCAGATGCGCTCGGTAAAGGCCCAGGCATCGCGCGGGTCGCGCCCCTTGAGGATCACCTCCAACCCGCGCCACATGGTGCCTGTGGACACCGCGTTGCGGATCACGTTGTGCTCGTCGAGGTTCACCTCCACGCGCATGTGGCCCTCGATGCGGGTGACCGGGTCCACCACCACGCGCTTGCCGGTGTTGTCGAGCTTGAAGCCCTGCGTTTCGTACACACCCATGATCAGTCCTCTCCCTTCGGCGTATCGATGCCCGTCTTCTGGCGGGCGCGGGCCAGCGCGGTCACCGCGGCATGCGCCGCCACCGCCCCGCCAACCACCGCCGCCGCCGTGCCGCCCACTTTGTCGGCATTGGCCTCGACGCCGAACTGTTTGATGTCGGTGACGCGGTCGTAGAACGCACCCTTGTCCCAGAAGCCGTCTTCCGAGCAGCCAATGCAGCCGTGGCCCGACTGGATCGGGAAGGACACCCCGCCGTTCCAGCGCACCGTCGAACAGGCGTTGTAGGTGGTCGGGCCCTTGCAGCCCATCTTGTAGAGGCAGTAGCCCATGCGCGCCTGATCGTCGTCCCACTGCTCGACGAACTGACCGGCGTCGAAGTGCGGGCGGCGATAGCACTTGTCGTGGATGCGCTGGCCGTAGAACATCTTCGGCCGGCCCTGGCGGTCCAGCTCGGGGATGCGGTCGAAGGTGAGCATGTAGGTCACCACCGCCGTCATCACCTCGGCAATCGGGGGGCAGCCCGGCACCTTGATGATCGGCTTGTCGAAGATCACCTTGTGCACCGGCGTGGCGCGCGTCGGGTTCGGCTTGGCCGCCTGCACACAGCCCCAGGAGGCACAGGAGCCCCACGAAATGATCGCCTTGGCGTCCTTGGCCGTCTCCTTGAGCTTCTCGATAAAGGGCCGGCCGCTCTGGATGCAGAACATGCCGTCCTCGTTCAGCGGCGGATTGCCCTCCACCGCCAGGATGTAGTTGCCCTTGTACCTGGCCTTCACCTCTTCGAGAATCGCCTCCGCCTGATGCCCCGCCGCCGCCATCAGCGTGTCGTCATAGTCGAGCGAGAGCATCGACAGCACCACATCCTTGGTCAGCGGATGCGCCGAGCGGATGAAGGATTCCGAACAACAGGTGCACTCCAGCCCGTGCAGCCACAGCACCGGCGTGCGCGGCTTGCTCTCCAGCGCATGCGCAATCTTCGGCGCAAACGCCGAGCCCAGCCCCAGCGAGGTGGCGGTCAGCGAACAGAACTTGAGGAAGCTGCGCCGCGTAATCCCTTGCCGGCGCAGTACCTCGTAGAAGGTTTCGGTCATGGAGCGTCTCCCCTGTGGCTCGTTTTCCGGTGCCACGCCGCGTCGTCGGCGCGCAACAACGGGGAGACAAACTCAAGAAATGTGCCAGCGTGCGCCCAGCACAACGAAGGGAGATAAATCAGGGGCTTGCGCGCATTCGGGCAGCGCCGCCGCCCGCGGCAAGTGGCAAGCGGGTTTCCACTTGCCGCGTCCGACCGGGCGAGCGCCGATCAGACGCCTCAGGTGCGCGACGACGTCGCCAGCGCCGCGCCGGCGCCGATGAACAGGCTGCCAACCACCCGGTTCTGCACCCGCTGCGCGTGCGGATCCGCCAGCCAGGGCCGAAAACGCGAGGCGAGCACGGCATACACCGACATCACCAGCACATCGACCACGATCATGGTTGCGCCGATGATCACGAACTGCAGCAACGCGGAGGTGTCGGGGCGGAAGAACTGCGGCACCAGCGCGGCGATGAAGATGATCGCCTTCGGATTGGTGAGGTTCACCAACAGGCCGGACACGAACAGATTGCGCGGCCGCACGGTGAGCGCCGCGGTGCCCGGCGACGCCGGCAGCGCGCGCCATTTCTGGATGCCGAGCCACACCAGATACGCTGCGCCGGCGAGCTTGAGCACCACAAACGCGGTCGCCGAGGCTGCCAGCACCGCGCCCAGCCCGGCGGCGACAACGGCGAGCTGGATCAGCAGGGCCGCCTGCAGGCCGGCGATGGCGCGCAGCGCGGCAAGATAGCCATGCTGCACACCGACGCTCATGCTGATCACCGCGCCCGGCCCCGGCGTCATCGAGATCACCACGCACGCCGCCACGAATGCACCCCACAGATGCCAGCCCATTGCATCACTCCAAACCTTCACCGGAAGATGCTTACAATGGCGTGAAACTTGGAGGAAGACAATATGCCCACGCTCTACGGCTGCCCCAACTCCCGCTCGCTGCGCGCCGCCTGGGCGCTGGAAGAAGCCGGCGCCGACTACGACTACGTGTTCGTCGACCTGTTCAAGGGCGCCGGCCGCGCCGCCGACTACCTGCAGATCAACCCCGGCGGCAAGGTGCCGACGCTGATCGTCGACGGGCTGCCGCTGACCGAATCAGGCGCGATTCTGGTGTGGGTTGCCGAGCACTTCCCCGACGCCGCGCTGCTGCCGCCACCGAGCGATGCCGTGGCCCGCGCCGAGGCGTGGCGCTGGCTGTGCTTCTGCCTCACCGAACTGGACGCCGCCTTGTGGAATCTGGCCAAGCACCGTTTCGCGCTGCCCGAGCGGCTGCGCGTCGCGGCAATGGAAGACACCGCGCGCTGGGAGTTCGAGCGCGCCGCCAACCTGCTCGCACTGCGGCTGGAGGCCTCACCCTGCCTGGCCGGCGAGGCCTTCAGCGTGGCCGACATCCTCGCCGCCCACTGCCTTGCCTGGGCGCGCTCGGCCAAGCTGGAGATTGCTTCGCCCACGCTGACCGACTATCTCGAACGCAACCTCGCGCGCCCGGCCGTGGCGCGGGCAATGGCGCGAGAAGCCGCGGCCAAGGCCGACGCCGCCTGAGCACGCGGCTCAGGCCGGCGGCGCACTCGGCGCCACCTCGCACGCGGGGTTGGCCTGCGCGGTCTCGTCGGCCACGCACGGCGGCCCCCACTCCAGCTGACGGTAGTCGAAGCCGGTCGCAATCGTCGGCTTGACCACCGCGAAGTACGGCGACAGGTCGAAATCGCGTGGCGTAAACAGGCTGTGGTGGCGCGCGTGATACACCTCCACCACGCAGGTTTCGCAGTATTCCGGCTCACCCGGCAAGGTCGGCCGGCGCGTCACCGCCGGCAGCACCGGATAGCCCACTTCCTGAAACGCCTGGGCGATCAGCGTCGAGCAGATCGCGCGCGTCGGCTCGCCGCTGCCCAGCGACAGCAAGCGCCGCCGGAAGCGCGTCGGCACCGGCGGGGTGGGCAGCAGGTAGCGCGCCAGATCGAAGATATTCTTGAGGTCGTACTGCAGGCCGATGCGCGCGGCGGCGAAGTCGACCACCGCCTGGCGGTCCTCCAGCGACAGACCGACCGCGCGGCAGATGCGCGTATGCAGGCCGTTGAACTTGCTCAGCGGCGAGGCGATCACCCCGTGCTCGGTGTCGGCCTCGATCAGCACCGGCGGATCGTCCGCCGCGCCGCTCACCACGCCGGGGCCGATGTACAGCGCCGCGTGCGACCAGGTGGACTGGGTCAGATACTTGATGGCCGTACTGATGCGCCGGTTGCCTTCGACGAGCAGGATGTCGCCGGGCTGGAGGATGTCGCGCAGGGTTTCGACATCGTCCATGGCGGTCGGCCGGTAGCCCGACACCTCACCGTTGAGATAGTGCGCAATCCATCCACCCAGGCGCCGTAAAAGCCCGTTCGCCATTCATTCATGCCCTGCTTGTTGATCGCCGTCGCGGCGTGCACACCATCACCCGCTGCCCTGAACTCTGGCACCGCGCAGGAACAAGGGCAAGTCGGCCGCCCGTCGGCGCCGCGCGACGTGCCGCCCGTGCGGGGCGTGAAAGCGCCAGGCGCCAGCCCCCCGCCGGCGACCGCGCGCGATGGGCTGCGCTGCCGTATCCGCCATCGAGCGCTGCATCATCTCCATCAAGCCGGCCTGGACCAGCAGCGACGTGCCGGAGACCACAAACAAGGCCCACACTTGCGACCCGGCCAGCGCCGGATGCAGCACGGCGCCGAAGACGAGAATCATCACCGCCACGCCATAGTTGATCGCTGCCAGCCACAGTGCGCCGCGAATCAGCCGCGGCCAGAGGATGACCAGCGGCTCCCGGGGAACTTTGTCCATCGCTCGCCCCTTTTCGTGCTGCGCGAGAACGCGCCATGCTCTTTTCGATCCGCCCTCGCGGCGATTGTTCCGTCGGCGGCGCGCCCCGCCGCCGGCCGCACGCACAAAAAAGGCCGCTTGCGCGGCCGGGGGAATGGGCTGATGCGGGTGATGCGTCAGCGCTGAACCTGCGTCACATCGCGCACCGCGCCGGTATCGGCGCTGGTGGTGAGGGCCGCGTAGGCCTGCAGCGCCGCAGACACCACGCGCTGGCGCCCGACCGGCTTCCAGGCCTCGCCGCCCTTGGCCTCCATCGCTGCGCGCCGGGCGGCGAGAACGTCGTCGGCCACAGCCAGATGGATGCGCCGCGCGGGGATGTCGATCTCGATCGCGTCGCCTTCCTCGATCAGCGCAATCGCGCCGCCACAGGCGGCTTCCGGCGAAGCGTGGCCGATGGACAAGCCGGAGGTGCCGCCGGAGAAGCGCCCGTCGGTGAGCAGCGCGCAGTCCTTGCCCAGCCCCTTCGATTTGAGATAGCTGGTCGGGTAGAGCATCTCCTGCATGCCGGGGCCGCCCTTGGGGCCTTCGTAGCGGATGACGACCACGTCGCCGGCGACGACCCGGTCGCCGAGGATGGCCTCGACCGCGGCGTCCTGGCTCTCGAACACGCGCGCGCGGCCGGTGAAGACCCAGATCGATTCATCCACCCCGGCGGTCTTCACGATGCAGCCGTTCTCGGCGATGTTGCCGTAGAGCACGGCGAGGCCGCCCTCCTGGCTGAAGGCGTTGGCCTTGTCGCGGACCACGCCGTGGCTGCGATCCATGTCGAGCTCGTTCCAGCGACGGTCCTGGCTGAAGGCGACCTGCGTGGGCACCCCGCCCGGCGCGGCGCGGAAGAAGTCGAACACGGTGTTGTCGTGCGCCTGCATCACGTCCCAGCGCGCCAGCGCTTCCTTGAGCGTCTTGCTATGCACGGTGTGGGCACTGCCGTGGAGCAGGCCGGCGCGGTCCAGCTCGCCGAGAATGCCCATGATGCCGCCGGCGCGGTGCACGTCTTCGATGTGCACGTCCGACACGGCCGGCGCCACCTTGGACAGGCACGGCACCTTGCGCGAGATGCGGTCGATGTCCTTCATCGTGAAGTCCACGCCGGCCTCGCGCGCGGCGGCGAGCAGGTGGAGCACGGTGTTGGTCGAGCCACCCATGGCGACGTCGAGGGTGATCGCGTTTTCGAAGGCTTCGAAGCTGGCGATGCTGCGCGGCAGGACCGTGGCGTCGTCCTTTTCGTAGTAGCGCCGCGCCAGCTCGACGATCTTGCGCCCGGCGGTGAGGAACAGCTGCTTGCGGTCGGCGTGGGTCGCCACCACGGTGCCGTTGCCCGGCAGCGACAGGCCCAGCGCTTCGGTCAGGCAGTTCATGGAGTTGGCGGTGAACATGCCCGAGCACGAACCGCAGGTCGGGCAGGCGGAGCGCTCGACAGCGGCCACTTCCTCGTCCGAGCAGCTCGAATCGGCGGCCTTGACCATGGCGTCGACCAGATCGAGCGCGATGACCTTGTTCTCCCACTTCACCTTGCCGGCCTCCATCGGGCCGCCGGAGACAAAGATCGCCGGAATGTTCAGGCGCAGCGCGGCCATCAGCATGCCCGGGGTGATCTTGTCGCAGTTGGAGATGCACACCATCGCGTCGGCGGTATGACCGTTGACCATGTACTCGACCGAATCGGCGATCAGGTCGCGCGAGGGCAGGCTGTAGAGCATGCCGCCGTGGCCCATGGCAATGCCGTCGTCGATGGCGATGGTGTTGAATTCCTTGGCCACGCCGCCGGCGGCCTCGATCTCGCGCGCCACCAGCTGGCCCATGTCCTTGAGGTGGACGTGGCCCGGCACGAACTGGGTGAAGCTGTTGACCACGGCGATGATCGGTTTCTCGAAATCGCCATCCTTCATCCCGGTCGCGCGCCACAGGGCGCGGGCGCCCGCCATGTTGCGGCCGGCGGTCGAAGTGCGAGAACGGTACTGGGGCATGGGGTGTCTCCGCGAAGCATGCTATCGAATCGATCATTGTAACGCGGGGCCGGTGCAATGCAGATCGTGCACGACAAAACCCGCGCGCGCTTGCCGGCGTGACGTACCGCCCCGCGTCACCTAAAATAAGCCGCCTGCATCAACCGCTGACCGCCGGACGTATTCATGCCGCACGCAAAAACCTCGCCCCGCACCCGCGCCGCCGCCTGGCACCGGGTGCACGCCCACGCCGAAGCGCTGAACAAGCGACACATGCGCGAGATGTTCGCCGCCGACGCCGACCGTGCCGCGCGCATGCAGGCGCGGATGGGGCCGGTATTCGTCGACTACAGCAAGAACCGCATCGACGAAACCGGGCTCAGCGCCCTGTGCGAGCTGGCCGACGCGAGCCATCTGCGCCGCGCCATCGACGCCATGTTTGCCGGCGCGCCCATCAACGCCACCGAACACCGCGCCGCGCTGCACACCGCGCTGCGCGCACCGCGCACGCCGGCCCTGATCGTCGACGGCGAAGACGTCAGCGCCGCGGTGCATGCCGAGCTCGACCGGCTGAGCGATTTTGCCGAGGCGGTGCGCGACGGCACCTGGACCGGCTTCAGCGGCCAGCCGGTACGCAACATCGTGAACATCGGCATCGGCGGTTCCGACCTCGGCCCGCGCATGGTCTGCGACGCGCTGCGCCCGCTCACCCACCCGCGCCTGCGCACCCACTTCGTGGCCAACGTCGACGGCGCGCGCATCACCGGCCTGCTGCGCCAGCTCGATCCGGCCAGCACATTGTTCGTGATCGCCTCGAAAACCTTCACCACCCAGGAGACGCTGACCAACGCCGCCACCGCGCGCCAGTGGTTCCTCGACCAGGGCGGCCGCGAGGCCGACATCGCGCGCCACTTCGTGGCGGTGTCGACCAACGCCGAAGCGGTCGCCGCGTTCGGCATCGACACCGCCAACATGTTCGGCTTCTGGGACTGGGTCGGCGGGCGCTATTCGCTGTGGTCGGCGATCGGCCTGCCGATCATGCTCGCCGTGGGGCCGGCCGCGTTCCGCGAACTGCTCGCCGGCGCGCACGCCATGGACGTCCACTTCCGCACCGCGCCCTGGCGCGACAACCTGCCGGTGCTGCTCGCGCTGATCGGGGTGTGGTACGTAAACGGCCTCGGCGCCCGCACCCACATGGTGGCGCCCTACGACCACGGTCTGCGCCGGTTGCCGGGCTACCTGCAACAGCTCGACATGGAAAGCAATGGCAAGGGCACCACCGCCGCCGGCCAGCCGGTCGAGGGCGCCACCGGGCCGGTGGTGTGGGGCGCCAGCGGCATCAACGGCCAGCACGCCTTCTACCAGTTGCTGCACCAGGGCACGCAACTGATTCCGGCGGACTTCATCGTCAGCCTGCGCAACCCCAACAGCCCGCCGACGCACCACCGCATCGTGCTCGCCAACTGCATCGCCCAGGCGCAGGCGCTGATGACCGGACGCACGCCGGCCGAAGCGCGCGCCGAAATGCAGGCCGCCGGCATCGCCCCGGCACGCATCGCCGAGCTGCTGGCGCACCGCAGCTTCCCCGGCAACCGCCCGACCAACCTGATCCTGCTCGACGCGCTCACCCCGCACAGCCTCGGCGCATTGCTGGCGATGTACGAACACAAGGTATTCACGCAAGGGGTGCTGTGGGGGGTCAACAGTTTCGACCAGTGGGGGGTGGAGCTCGGCAAGCAGCTGGCCCGCAGGATCGAAGCGGCCTTTGCCGACGGCGACTACCCGGCCGACGCCGATGCCTCGACGCGTCACCTGATCGATCTCGCACGCGCCGCCCTCGCCGAAACTTGAGTTGCACCGCGATCCGCTATCATGGGCGCCCGATCACAGCACGGATGCGGCAATGACCTCAGCAGACTCTCCGGACGGATTTGACCTCAGCCCGATCGAAGCCCGCGTGCTGGGCGTGCTGATCGAGAAAGGCTTCACCACCCCCGACCAGTACCCGCTCAGCGTCAACGCGCTGACCACCGGCTGCAACCAGCTCACCGGGCGCGAGCCGGTGATGAGCCTCAGCGAGGCCGAAGTCACCGACGCCATCGACAGCCTGCACGCGCGCGGGCTGATCGGCCGGCGCGAAGGGGCGCGGGTGGTCAAGTACGAACACCTGGTGCGCCTGCGCCATTCGCTGCCACCGGCCGAGCAGGCGGTGCTGGCGCTGCTGATGCTGCGCGGCGCGCAAACCCCGGGCGAGCTGCGCCAACGCACCGAGCGGATGCATCGCTTCGACGACATCGCGGCGGTGCTGGCGGTGCTCGAACACCTGGGCGAAAAGTATCCGCCGATGGTGGTGATGCTGCCGCGCGCGCCGGGCGCCAAGGAGGCGCGCTACATGCACCTGATGTGCGGCGAGATCGACGTCGACGCGATCCTCGCCCAGACCGCCGCGCCGTCGGGCGGGGGCGGGCTGGGCGCCCGCGTGGAGGCGCTGGAGGGCGAAGTCGCCGCGCTGCGCAGCGAACTCAAGGCGCTCAAGGCCAGCCTCGGCGAGAGCGACTGAGCGACCGGGCGCCGCAACGATGCTCACCTACCCCCAGATCGACCCGGTGGCGATCGCCATCGGCCCGCTGTCGGTGCACTGGTACGGCCTCATGTACCTGCTCGCCTTCGGGCTGTTCATGCTCCTCGGCCGCGCCCATCTGCGCCGCCGGCCCGAGCTGGGGTGGACGCCACAGCAACTCGACGACCTGCTGTTCTACGGCGTGCTCGGGGTGGTGATCGGCGGGCGGCTGGGCGAGATTCTGTTCTACCAGCCGGGCTATTACCTCAGCCATCCGGCCGAGCTGATCGCGATCTGGAAGGGCGGCATGAGCTTCCACGGCGGCTTTCTCGGCGTGCTGGTGGCGATGTGGCTGTACGGCCGCAAGACCGGCAAGGGCTTCTGGCAGATCACCGATTTCATCGCCCCGCTGGTGCCCACCGGGCTGGCCGCCGGGCGCGTGGGCAACTTCATCAACGGCGAACTGTGGGGCCGGGTCGCCAGCCCGGAGCTGCCGTGGAGCATGGTGTTCGGCCATGTGGACGCGCTGCCGCGCCACCCCTCGCAGCTCTACCAGATGGCCGGCGAGGGGCTCGCGCTGTTCGCGCTGCTGTGGTGGTTCGCCGCCGCGCCGCGGCCGCTGCGCGCCACCTCGGCGCTGTTCCTGATCGGCTACGGCGTGCTGCGCTTCGCGGCCGAGTTCTTCCGCACCCCCGACCCCGGCATCTTCAGCGCCCTGCCCGGCGGCCTGTCGACCGCGCAGTGGCTGTGCGTGCCGATGGTGCTCTGCGGCGCGTGGCTGATGCACCGGGCCTACCGCCTGCGCGCGGCCTGACGCATACTGGCCACGCGCCAACACAACGGGAGCGTTGAGTATGTCGAACATCGTCTCGCGCGGCCTGTCCGCCGTGCGCAACATCATTTCCTGGGGCGGCAAGGAGCGCGCGCAGCTCGAAGCCCACGACCTCGACCGCATTCGCGAGCAACTCAGGGAGTGCGCCGAAGTCACCGGCGGCGAGGTCTCCACGCGCCAGCGCGCGGCGCGGCTGGCGCAGACCTATCTCGAACTCGACGACGACGGTCGCCATGCTTTCCTGCGCATGATCGCGCTCGAATTCGGCCCCGACCCGTCGCGCGTCGCCGAGGCCCACGCCGAGTATCAGGCGCAGATCGGCACCGCCGCGCAGTGGGACGCCGAAGCGCGCCTGCGCGTGGCGATGCGCTCGCGCCGGATCCGCATCCTGACCCAGTTCAACGCCATCCCGCAGGGGGTCAAGTTTCTGGTCAACCTGCGCGCCGACCTGCTGCGCTTCTTGCGCGACGACACCGAGCTCAAGGCCCTCGACCGCGAGCTCGAAGCGCGCCTCAACGCGTGGTTCGACGTCGGCTTTCTGGAGCTCAAGCGCATCACCTGGGAGTCGCCCGCGGCGCTGCTCGAACGGCTGGTGGAGTACGAAGCGGTGCATGAGATCCGCTCGTGGAAAGACCTCAAGAACCGCCTCGACGACGACCGCCGCTGCTACGCCTTCTTCCACCCGCGGATGCCGCTCGAACCGCTGATCTTCGTCGAGGTCGCGCTGGTCGAGGCGCTCGCCGACAACGTCCAGAAGCTGCTCGACGAAATGGCTCCGGTGGCCGATCAGCGCAAGGCCAGCGCGGCGATCTTCTACTCGATCAGCAATACCCAGGCGGGGCTGCGCGGGGTGTCCTTCGGCAACTTCCTGCTCAAGCGCGTGGTTGACGATCTCAAGCGCGACCTGCCCGGCCTGAAGACCTTTGCCACCCTGTCGCCGATTCCGCGCCTGCGCTACTGGATCCGCCAGAACCCCGAGGCGCTGCGCGAGGCCTTCACCGATGCCGACTGGAAGAAGCTCGCCGCGCAGGGCATCGACGGGCCGGACGGCGAAGCCTTCGCCAGCCTGCTCGACGACACCCACCAGTGGGCCGAACAACCCGCCCTGGCGCAGGCACTGAGCGCGCCGCTGACCCGCCTGGCCGCGCGCTACCTGTGCCACGCACGCCACATCGACGTGCCCTTCGACCCGGTCGCGCGCTTTCACCTCGGCAACGGCGCGCGCATCGAGCGGCTCAACTGGATGGGCGACGCGTCCGCCAAGGGCCTGGCCCAGTCCTTCGGCATGATGGTGAACTACCTCTACGACCCGGACACCATCGAAGCCAACGTCGAAGCCTTTGCCAGCGACGGCGTGGTCGCCGCGTCCGGGCCGATCAGGAAGCTCGCAAAACCCTGATCAGACCACCCGGATCAGACCACCCGGATCAGACCACCCGGATCGAGAACGCCCCCAGACCGCCCACGTGGCCGTTGAGCACGTCGCCACGCGCCACCGGGCCGACGCCCGCCGGGGTGCCGGTCATCAGCAGATCGCCCGGCACCAGCGCGAAGTAGCGCGACAACTCGGCCACCGCTTCGGCCACCGACCAGATCATGTCCGACAGGTCGCCCTGCTGGCGACGTTCGCCGTTCACGTCCAGCCAGATCGCCCCACGGGACGGATGGCCGACCTCGCTGACCGGGTGGAGTGCGCCCATCGGCGCGGCGTGGTCGAAGGCCTTGCCCACCTCCCAGCTGCGCCCCAGCGCCTTCATCTGCGCCTGCAGGTCGCGCCGCGTCATGTCCAGCCCCACGCCGTAGCCCCACACGTGGGCGAGCGCGTCGGCCGCGGCAATGTCGCGCCCGCCGACACCAATCGCGGCGACCATCTCGATCTCGTGGTGCACGTCGTCCGACAGCGACGGATACGGCCAGTCGGTCGGCGCCTCGCCGGTGACCGCAAACGCCGCATCGGCCGGTTTGCAGAAAAAGAACGGCGGATCGCGATCGGGCTGGCCGCCCATCTCGCGCGCGTGGGCCGCGTAGTTGCGGCCGATGCAGTAAATGCGCCGGACCGGAAAGACGGCGTCGCTGCCAACGACCGGCAGCACGGGTTGCGCCGGCACGGGGATCACAGTGGCGGGGGGCATGAAACACTCCTGTAGGAACGGCTTGCCCTGCACTATACCGGCGCAGCCCGACCCTGCGGCATGCGGCGCGCCGACGCCCGTCAATGCACTGCAACAAACGTGACGCGGCCGCTTGACTTCAGGGCACCTCAATGATTAAATGCGAATCGTTCTTGTTTGCATTGTTACCCACAGATGAAACCCGCCTCGCCCTCCGCCACCCAGCCGCAGCCGCACCCGTCGTCCGACACCCCGGCCGACGCAGCGGCGCAGCCCATCGCCAGCGAATCGCTGCTGCAGGGCCAGCCGGCGGTGACGATCCGCCACCGGGGCGTGCTCTACCGGCTGCACGAAACGCGGGCCGGCAAGTTGATTCTCACCAAATAACGTTTTCGATCGACAGGGGCTAAACTGATGTACGTGTGCGTTTGCAATGCCGTCACCGAGCGGGACATCCATGGCGCCGCCGCCGATGGGGCACGCCGCCTGCGCGATCTGCGTCAATGCTTGGGCGTCACCACCGAGTGCAACCGCTGCGCCTGCGCCGCCAAGCGCTGCCTCGACGCCGCGCTGGGCAGCACCCAACCGGCACGCAAACTCTTTCCGACCCAGCCTCAGGAGGCCCTCGCATGAAAGGCGACAAGAACATCATCAAGCTGCTCAACCGGCAGCTGACCCACGAGCTGACCGCGATCAACCAGTATTTCCTGCATGCCCGCATGTACAAGAACTGGGGACTGGCCAAGCTCGGCAAGCACGAATACGAAGAATCCATCGAAGAGATGCAGCACGCCGACAAGCTCATCGAGCGCATCCTGTTCCTCGAAGGCCTGCCCAACCTGCAGAACCTCGGCAAGCTGCTGATCGGCGAGAACGTGCCCGAATGCCTGGCCGCCGACCTCAAGCTCGAACTGGGTGCGCGCGCCGATCTGGTCGATGCCGTCACGCAATGCGAATCCTGTAAGGACTACGTCTCCCGCGAGCTGTTCGAATCGATCCTGGAAGACACCGAGGAGCACATCGACTACCTCGAAACCCAGCTCGAGCTGGTCGACCGCGTCGGTCTGCCCAACTACCTGCAATCGCAGATGGAGCCCGGCAGCGCAAGCTGACCCCGCCCATCCCCAGCCAGCCAACCCACGGGGGTCAGCCAGCCAGCACCCTTGACTGGAGCCCCCATGCTTGAAGCCCTTGCACGTCGCCTCGCGCGCGGCCGCGTCGCCTTCACCCTGATCGGCATCGGCATTGCGCTGAACCTGCTGATCAGCGCCGGCGCCCCCGGCGGCACCTGATCGATGCTGGCCAGCCTCGCCCTGCGCTCCGCTGTCGCGCCCAGGCTTTTGCCCCCGGCGTTAGAATCGCACTCCATGCGCCCCGACCCGACGCCGCCCGCCGCGGCCCGAACGCCGCCTCGTCCCTCGCATACGTCACGCCGCCTCGCCGCGCTGGCGCAGCTGACGCTCGTGGTCGCGGCGCACGCGCTGGCCCTGCACCTGCTCGTCCGCCCCGACACGGTCACCCCGCCGGCGCCCCAAACCGCCATCGAAGTGACGCTGATCACGCTCCCCGCGCCGACCCCGCTCGCCCCCCCCGAGCCCGTGCCCGCCGCCCCGCAAGCGCCCGCGCCGCCTCCGCCTCGCCCCGTCGTGGCCCCTGCGCCGCCGCCCAAACCGGTGCTCAAACAGCGCACCCCGCGCCCCAAGCCGGCTCCGCCGCCGCTGGCCAAATCGAGTACCGCACCGGTACCCGCGGAAACACCAGATACTCCGCCGGAACCAGCCGTGGAGGCACCCGACACGGCTCCTGAGACGCCAGCCACCGCTACGCCGATGGAGGTTGCCGCAGCCCCCGCACCGGCGGCAGCGCCGCCGGCTGAATGCTCGGACGCCGGCTATCTCTACAAGCCAGACCCGCCATACCCACGCTTGGCAAACCGCATGAACCAGCAGGGCACATCCCTCATCCAAGCAGACGTCGCCTCCGATGGCGCCGTGGACAACGTTCGCCTGCACCGCTCGTCTGGCTACCCGCGCCTCGACAACGCTGCGCTCAAGGCGGTCGCAGGCTGGCGTTTTAACCCTGCTCGCTGTGGCAACACTGCCAAGGCTAGTCAAGTCATCGTACCCGTCGAATTCAAACTGGAGAAACCCTGATTATGGACACGCAAAACGCACTCGGCCTGAGCCAGCTCTGGGCCCAGGCCGACTTCATCATTCAGGGCGTCGCGGTCCTGCTGATCGGGATGTCGGTGATCAGCTGGTTCCTGATCCTCAGCAAGGGCCTGCGCCTGCTCTCGGCGCGCCGCCATGCCGGCGTGGTCGAACAGTTCTGGAACGCCGCCTCGCTCGATGACGGGCTGAGCCTGCTCGCGCGCCACGCCGGCGACGCCCCGAGCACGCGGCTGGCGCATCAGGCGGCGGCGGCCCACGCACACTGCACCCGCGCCGGCCAGAGCACGCTCGGCGGCGCGCTCGACGCCGGCGAGTTCGTCACCCGCGCGCTGCGCCGCTCGATCGCCAAGTCCACCGCCACGCTGGAGAGCGGCCTCACCGTGCTCGCCTCGATCGGCTCGACCGCCCCCTTCGTCGGCCTGTTCGGCACGGTGTGGGGCATCTACCACGCGCTGACCACCATCAGCCTCAGCGGCGCGGCCTCCATCGGCACGGTTGCCGGCCCGGTCGGCGAGGCGCTGATCATGACAGCCTTCGGCCTGTTCGTGGCCATCCCCGCGGTGCTCGCCTACAACGGCTTCAACCGCGCCAACCGGGTCGAGCTGTCGGAGCTCGACGGCTTCGCGCACGATCTGCACGCCTACTTCACCACCGGCGCACGGGTCGAGGACGCGGCTGCCAGCGACCGCAACGCCGCCGCCCGGCAACCGTTCACCACCCCGGCCGAGGTGGCGTAATGGCATTCGGCGGCTTTGGCAACGGCGGCGCCCAGGCGCCGATGAGCGAAATCAACACCACCCCGCTGGTGGACGTGATGCTGGTGCTGCTGATCATTTTCATGATCACCGCGCCACTGCTCACCCACGCGGTCAAGATCGACCTGCCGACGGCCACCAACGCGCCGAACGAGGCGCCGCCCGACACGATCACCCTGTCGCTCGACGCCGAGGGCGCGCTGTACTGGAACGATACGCCGCTGCCGCGCGAGATGCTGCCGGCGCGCCTCGACGCCATGGCGACGCAGCAGCCGCAGCCCGAGCTGCACCTGCGCGCCGACAAGGCCACACGCTACGAAGCGATCGCCGAGATCATGGCTGCCGCCCGTCAGGCGGGGATCAACAAACTCGGCTTTGTGACCGCCCCCAAGTCGGCCAGCACCCCCTAGTCGCGCCGGGGCTGCAACACGCGCTTTGACCGGGCACACCGCCCTTTTTATTGAATACGAATCATTGTCAGTTGTATTCGCAAAAAACTAAACACAGGAATCCATCCATGTCCCGCTATACCGGCCCCCGTCTCAAGATCATGCGCGCACTGGGCACCGAACTGCCCGGCCTGTCACGCAAGTCACTGGGCGAACGCACCCACCCCCCCGGCCAGCACGGCATGCGCCAGCGGCGCAAATCGGACTACGGCCTCAAGCTGATCGAAAAGCAGAAACTGCGCTTCAACTACGGACTGACCGAAGGCCAGATCCGCCGGCTGTTTCGCGAGGCCAAGAAGAGCGCCGGCCCGACCGGCGAAAAGCTGCTTGAGTTGCTCGAACGCCGGCTCGACAACGCGGTGTTCCGCGCCGGGTTTGCGCCCACCGGGATCGCCGCACGCCAGCGCGTGCGCCACCGCCATGTCCTGCTCAACGGGCAGTCCGTCAACATCCCGTCGATCCGCATCAAACCGGGCGACGTCATCACCCTCACCGACAAGGCGCGCCGCATCCCGGGCGTGACCGAGTGCCTGGCCGAACCCTCACTGACCCGCCCCGAGTGGCTGCACTGGAACGAGGCCAACGGCAGCGCCACGGTGGTACGGACGCCGGACGCCAACGAAGTGCCGTTCCCGGTCAACATTCAGGACGTGGTCGAGTTCTACGCGGTGCGCCTGTGAGCGCGCAGCCCGGTTATCCCACTCAGCCCGAACTTGCGCTGGTGGCCGCGCTCGATCTGGCGACGCGTTACGCCAGCACCGGCAACCCGCGGCTCGCCGCAGCCCTGGTTACACAACTGCGCTGCATTGCGGCGGAGGCGCAGCACCCGCTCGCCGTCCGTCGCTGCGCGGCGCACATCGTGGGCGACTGGGCGCACCTCGCAACGCCGCTGCCGGTGCCCGGCAACCACTCCAATGCCACATAGCGCGGCCTACGCACTGGTGATCGCGGGGCCGCTGGGCTTGCTGCTGGCCGGCATGCTGCGCCACATCGGGCTCGGCTGGGCTGTCGCCGCCGGCGTCACGGCATGCACACTGACGCTGTTTTGTGTCTCGACTGGCGCCCTGCGGCGTGGATCGGCGGCACATATCCGGGGCCTGTGGCGCATCGCAGCGCTGGTCAATCTCACCGCCGCCCTACTGCTGTGGGCGCTCGTCGCTACGCGCCTGCCCTGACGCAACTACAGGCCGAACCCCTTGCGCAGGAAGAGCAGAACGGCCATGCCGAAGATGAACGGCAACCACGGATTCTTCCAGCGCATGGCCACCGCCAGCACCACCGCGGCGGCGGCGAGCTTGGGGTTGATGAGCTGCACCGCGCCATCGACCACCAGCACATCGGGCACCACGATGGCCGCCAGCGCCGCGGCGGGGGCGTAGCGCAGCGCGTCCTGCACCGGCTGGGGCAGGCGCGCGCGCTGGCCGAGGACGATGAAGCTGCCGCGCGGAATGTGCGTCGCCAGCGCCACCAGCGCGAAGGCAATCCACAGCCACGCGCCGTCCATCACACCGCTCCGCTGCGATCAGACAAGATCCGCTGGGCCGCAAACCCGGCGGCGATGCCGGCCACGATGGCAGCGATCACGCCGAGCTTGAGCGGCATGCCGCGCAAGGCCACCGACGCCAGCCCGCCGACCAGCGCCGCCACCAGCATCGGGCGGTTGGAGGACAGCGGCACCAGCAGCACCATGAGCGCAATGGTGGCCATGAATTCGAGCGACCAGTCCTGCGGCAGCACCCCCGCGCCCAGCACCCCGACGAGCACGAAGCTCTGCCACAGCCCCCACGCCCACAGCGACGGCGCGATGTAGTAGCCGAAGCGCCAGTCGCGGTCCGGCTCGGCGAGCAGGCGCTGGGTGCACACCGCGAACACGCCATCGACCAGCAGATAGCCGGAGAGCATGCGCCTGACCAGCGGCACGCCGTCGAAGCCGCGCGCGATGGCGGCGCTGAAGATCACGAAGCGCAGATTGAGCGCCAGCGCGGTGAGCCCGATCAGCCACAGCGGCGCGCCGGCCATGATCAGCGGCAGCGTGCCGATCTGCGCCACCCCGGCGAACACCATCAGGTTCATGCCCATCGCTTCACCGATCGACAGCCCGGCCGAGCGCAGCGCCACGCCGGTGACGATGGCCCACGGAATCAGCCCGATCGACAGCGGCAGAAAGACCTTGAAACCCGCCCGCGCGCCCTCGACGAAGCGTGGATTCATCGATCGCGGCTGGGGGTCAGCGGCTCGATCCACACCCCGCCGTCCTCGGCCCGGCGCAGCAGCAGGCCGAGGCTGACGAACACCGCCAGCAGGGTCTCCTGAAGATGCTGGCGCGCGGTCTCGACGGCATCGGCCGAGTCGGCCTGGAACACGGCATCGAGCTGTTCGGTGAGCGGCCCCCAGTGGGCGCCGAAAAAACTGTCGCGCAGGATGCCGTCGAGCTCGGCGCTGATCGCCTCCAGCGGCCGCCCCAGCCCGGCCAGATAGCCTTGCGCATGCGCCGCGGTCTGCACCAGATGGGCGATGCGCCCGAGACTGCGCACGAACAGGCCGTCGAGGTCGTCTTCGGACACCGCCACCGTCACATCCTCCACCGTCGCCGCCGGCAGCGCGTCGACCACGTCCATCAGGTGGCGCAGCATCAGGTCGGACTCGCCGGGCAGCGACCACACCGCGCGGCGGGTCACGCTGTATTCGTTGCGCATCGCCTCGACCACCGGCCGCAACTGGCTGTCGAACACCGAATCGGCCCACGCGCCGAGGCTCTCCTCGCCCGCCGCGAGCGCGTCGAGATGCAGACGGATGCGCCACAGCTCGCTGTGCAGCAGGTGCACGAAGCGCGCCATGTCCTTGGCCTCGCCGCCCAGCGCCGCAGCCACCTGGGCGCCCTCCATCACCAGCACCGGCCCGCTGTCGCGGAACAGCGTGCGCGCCACGGTGGGCATCAGGCTGCCCGCCGGCGGCGGGGCTTCGCCCAGCTCGACCAGCGCCGCCGGAAAATCGTCGGCCACCACCACGTGCACCAATACGCCGTCGAGCGCCGCGTCGCGCTCGACGATGCGCCGCTCCAGCTCCTTGAGAACGATCTCGACCGTCGCTGCCGCGCCACCAATCTTGGCGCCCTTGCATTCCACCTGTTTGACCATGCCCGCTCCTTGGTCGCCGGCATTGCCGGCGCAATTTATTATTTTAGCCATCCGTGCCGACTTTTCCGACGCGGCGGCCACGTCCCTGCGTGCGGGGTCGACAGGCTACACTCTACCCTTTGTCCCGGACACCGCCCACGTGAGTGATTGCGCCTGCCACCGCCCCGGCCAGGGGGCCGCGCCCAGCCCCGTCGCGCCGCCCCGCGCCGCCACGACGCTCAGCCGCTTCGCGCTACCGGGCATGGACTGCCCGGCCGAGGAACAGCAGGTGCGCGCACAACTGGCCGGCGAGGCGGGCATCGCGCATCTCGCTTTCGACCTCCCGGCGCGCCGGCTGAGCGTGTACCACGACGGCAGCGTGGCCCCCATCCAGGCCCGGCTGGAGGCGCTCGGCTTCGGCTGTCAGCCGCTCGACAGCACCCCGACGGCAGAACCGCCGCCGCGCGACGATGCACCGGCCGAACGCCGTGTGCTGTGGCAGTTGATGGCCATCAACGCCGCGATGTTCGTCGTCGAGGTGGTCGCCGGCTGGTGGGCCCAGTCCACCGGCCTGCTCGCCGACGGGCTCGACATGCTGGCCGATGCGGCCGTGTACGCGCTGGCGCTGCTGGCGGTGGGCGGCGCGGCGGGGCGCAGGCTGCGCACCGCGCACCTGTCGGGCTGGCTGCAGGCCGCGCTCGGCGCCGGCATCGCGTTCGAGGTTGGGCGGCGCATCGTCTTCGGCGCCGCGCCCCACCCGCCGGTGATGCTCGCCATCGCCGCGCTGGCGCTGGTCGCCAACGTGGCCTGCGTGGTGCTGCTGGCGCGCCACCGCAACGGCGGGGCGCACATGCAGGCGAGCTGGATCTTTACCGCCAACGACGCGCTCGCCAACCTCGGCGTGATCGTTGCCGGGGTGCTGGTGGCGTGGCTGAACACGCCGTGGCCGGACTGGGTCATGGGCGCCGCGATCGGCGCGCTGATCCTCTCGGGCGCGTGGCGCATCCTGCGCCTGCGTTGAATCTTCACATCCCGGCGGTAGCCGCGCCGCCGTCCGCGAGGCACAATCGGACCTCACCCCACCCGCCCCCGCCAAACGCATGCGTCATCCGATCAAGGCCGAAATCCCCGTCTTCGCCGCACTCGCCGTCCTCGGCGTGGGCATCGCGCTCGAACACAGCGCGGTCGAGCACGGCGGCGCGCTGCTGTGGGGGCTGCTCGGGCTGATACTGGCGGCGATCATCGGCGTCGCCTTTCGCATCAGCCACCACGCGGAGGTGCTGGCGGTGCGCTGGGGCGAGCCCTACGGCACGCTGATCCTGACCATCGCCGCGGTGTCGGTCGAGGTGGTGATTCTGGTGGTGTTGCTGCAGGGCGCGCCCAACCCGACGCTGGCGCGCGACACGGTGTTCGCCGCGCTGATGCTCGACATCAACGGCATCCTCGGCATTGCGGCGATCATCGGCGGGCTCAAGCACGGGCGCTCGCGCTACAACCTCGACTCGGCCAACTCCTTCATGGCCATGCTGATCGTCGCCATCGGCATCGGCATGTTCATTCCCGACTTCGTGCCCGACGAACACTGGAAGGCCTATTCGCTGTTTTCGGTCGGCACCATGGTGCTGATGTACGCCGCCTTCCTGCGCCTGCAGACGGTCGAGCATCGCAGCTTTTTCGAGCATGTCGCGGCGGTCGACGACGAGGCCCACGACACCGCGCACAGCCCGTCGTGGCTGCACGTGGCGATCATGATCGGGGCGATCGTGCTGGTCGGCCTGCTCTCGGAGGTGCTGTCGGTGCTGCTCGACGCCGGGCTGGCCGGCAGCGGTCTGCCCAAGAGCCTCCCCGCGGTACTGGTCGCCCTGCTCTCGGCCAGCCCGGAGATTCTCACCGCCGCCCGCGCGGCGGCCGCCAACCGCATGCAGACCACGGTCAACATCGCGCTCGGCGCCTCGTTGGCCACGGTGCTGCTGACCCTGCCGGTGATCGAGGGCATCGCCCTGCTCAGCGGCGAGCGCATCGTCATGGCGCTGACCCCGATGCAGGGCGGCATGCTGTTGCTGACCATGCTGGCGGTGATGAACAACCTGCACAACGGCTCGACCAACGCCATCGAAGGGGTCAGCCATCTGGCGCTGTTCTTCGCCTTCGCCGGGCTGGTCGCGATCGGGTTGCTGTGAGGGCGTTCAGCGATTGCCGCAGGGATGGCGATCGCTGCCGCACTGGTCGAAGTTGCCCAGCGGCCGGTCGAAGGTGTACTCCAGCGGCTTGCCGATCCACTCGTGCGCGGTCTCGCCGACCGAGCCCGACGGCAGCGTAAAGGGCAGCGCGAGCACGAAGCCCACCGAGCCGATCACCGCGCCGACAAAGCCGACCGGCCGCACCACCACCAGATCGACCGCCATGTCGGTGGCCTTGTCGCCGGTCACCGTGTCCGCGCGCTGCGCCGCCGCCAGCGACGACGCTGCGAGCAGCGCCACCAGCGCGCCACACCGAATCCGCCTTGCGCTCATCGTCCACCTCCGCCTTCGATGGCTCAGTGCTGCGCGAACACCGCGCGGCTGCCATCGGCGTTGAACCGGATCACATCATAGCGCTCGGCGTGCGCCGCTTCCATGCCGGGCGAGCCCAGCGGCATGCCGGGGGCAGCCAGCCCGCGCGCGCCCGCCGGCGCTTCGGCGAGCAGGCGCTTCACGTCCGCCGCCGGCACGTGGCCTTCGATGAGGTAGTTGCCGACCTGCGCGGTGTGGCACGAGCCGAGCGCCTCGGGCACGCCGAGCTGGCGCTTGATCTGCGCCATCTGCGCGCTCGGCACCTCCTTGACCGTGAAGCCGGCCGCGCGCATGTGCTCGGCCCACGCGCCGCAGCAGCCGCAGTTGGGGTCCTTGTAGGCGGTGACCGCGGGCAGCTCGGCCAGCGCCGGCAGGGCAATGAGGGCCGCGGCGCAGCTCAGGGCGCGCAGCAGGGCAATCGGTTTCATGATGAACTCCTTGTCGTCTCTGGCGGCGCGTCAGCGCGCCGGATTGAATCGTTCGGCGCGCAGGCGGCGCACCTCTTCAGGCCACTGGCGCTCGATGAAGCCGAGCACGGCGCGGATGTCGTCGTCCGACAGCACGCCGCCAAAGGCCGGCATGTCGCTCTGATAGCCTTCCGGCGCCAGCGGCGGCACGATGCCGTCGCGCGTCATCTGGAACAGCATCTCCATCGGATGGTGCCAGGTGTGCCCGCTGTGGTCGTGCGGCGGGGCGGGCAGGCGGCCGTCGGGCTTACGCTCGCGCCAGTTGGGCTGACCTTCCAGATCGGCGCCGTGGCAGCTCGCGCAGTATTCGGCGTAGAGCTGCGCGCCATGGCTGACGGCGGCCGGGGCGGCGGCGTCGGGGGGGCTGCAGGCGCCCAGCGTCAGCGCCATCAAGGCCAGCGAGGCGAAGCCTCGACCGGCGGAGGAAAACGGGTTCATTGCACACTCCTGAATCGGGGACGGATCGGCGCCGTGGGTGGCGCCCTGCTCGGGATTCAGACCGCGTGAATGGGGGGTCGATCGATCCGCCGCCGCGGCGAGCTGGCCGGCGCACGCGCACTCCAGCCGGCGGGCGCCGGCGCGGTGGCAGGCAAATCCGCCGTCGAGGCCAGCGCGGTGGCCATTCCGTGGCTGACGCACAGGCCCGCGCCGCAGCCGCCATCGTCGCCCGGCGCGGTGTCGCAACAACCGCCCGCCGCATCGTCCATGGCCACCATGCCGGCCTTGCCCGAGGGCGCGTCGCCACAGCCGCCCGCCGCGGCCAGCGGCAGCGCGGTCAGCAGCAGACTCAGCACGAAGACAAGCAATCGGCGTCCCATGATCAGGCCGATGCTAACGGCGCGGCGCGCGCGCCGATTTGATCCGGATCAGCCTTTGCCGGCGCGCGCATCACCAGCCGGTAGAGCAGCGGCACGGCGAACAGGGTGAGCACCGTCGAGAAGCCCAGCCCCCACACGATGCTCGCCGCCACCGGCCCCCACATCAACGACTTGCCGCCGAGCCCGACCGCCAGCGAGAACAGCCCGCCGATGGTGGTGGTGGTGGTAATGACGATCGGCACCACCCGCCGCCGCGCGGCATACACCGCGGCGTGGAGCACGCTCATGCCCTTGGCGAGGCGGTCGTTGGCGGCGTCGATCAGCACGATCGCGCTGTTGACCGAGATGCCGGTCAGCGCGATCACCCCGTACAGCGTGTACAGCGACAGCGGATTATTGGAGACGAACAGGCCGAGCACCACGCCGGTAAAGGCCAGCGGCACGGTGACCAGAATCAGCAGCGGCTGCCAGTAGCTCTTGAACTGGGTGGCGAGGATCAGGTAGATCAGCCCGAGCCCGAGGGCAAACAGCTTGAGCATCGAATCGAGCGATTCCTGGATGTCGTCGAGCTCGCCGGAGAAATCGAGCGCGGCCTGCGGGAAGCGCGGCTGGAGCTGCGTCCACGCCGCCTTGAGGTGGTCGTTGGCGCCCACGGTGTCGATTTCGCCCGGGGTCAGATCGGCCTCGACGGTAATCGCGCGACGCAGCTGATAGTGGCGGATATAACCTTTCGAGATGCCGAGCTCGGCGTCGACCAAGGTGCCGAGCTGGACCCGCCGGCCGTCGTCGAGCGGCACCTCGCGCTGCAGCAGCGCGTCGATGTCGCTCAGGGTTTCGGGGCGCGCCCGCACGACCACATCCACCTTCTCGCCGTCGTCGCGGATGCTGGTCAGCGTCTCGCCCTCGCCGTAGAGGCGCAGCAGGCGCGCCACCGTGGCCGGCTGCACGCCGGCGCGGGCGAGTTTTTCGCGGTTCAGCGCGAGGCGCATTTCGGTGCGCCCGGGCACATCGTCGTCGGTCAGATCCTTGACGCCGGGGATCTTCGCCACCTCGGCCTTGAGCGCGTCGGCGGCGGCGCGCAGCACGGTGTAGTCGTCGGCCTTGACCTTGACGCTGATCGGCTTGCCCGCCGGCGGCCCGCCCTTCATCTCCAGAAACGACAGCCGCCCCTCGCCTTCGAGCGCGGCCAGCGGTTCGCGCAGCGCGTCGATGATCTCGCCGGTGAAGGCACCATCGGCGGCGCGCGCTTCGAGCGAAACCAGCACCTGGCCGTACTGGTCGCCATAGAGCGGCTCGGTCTCGGTGAATTTGAGCCCGGCGTAGGCGGTCACCGAGCGCGCCTCGTCCGCGCCGAGGCGCGCGCTGATCTCGTCGGCCACGCGCTCGACCTCGGTCAACGTACGCGCCAGCGTCATGCCCGGCGGCATATCGACGTTCACGTAAAACAGGCGCATCGAGTCGAAGGCGAAGAACTGCTGCTTGACCACCCCGCCGGCAATCATCCCCAGCGCACCCATGAACGTCAGCACCACCCCCACCAGCGCCAGCTTCGGCCAGCGCATGACGCGAATCAGCGCGCGTGAATACTTGACCCGCACCCAGTGCGTGAAGCGTACCCGCCGGGCCTGACCGGCGCTGGCGTTCTCGCGCGCGCTGGGGCGGATGCCCATCACGTGGGTGGGCAGGATCCAGAACGCCTCGAACAGGCTCACGCCCAGCGCCACGGTGACCACGAAAGGCACCACGAACATGAACTTGCCCAGAATGCCCGGCAGCAGCATCAGCGGCAAAAACGCGGCCATGGTGGTGAGCACCGCGCTGGTGACCGGCGCGGCCACCTCCAGCACGCCGTTGATCACCGCATCCATCGGCGCCTCGCCACGCTGCAGGCGGTAGTAGATCGCCTCGATCACCACCACCGCGTCATCGACCAGCATCCCCAGCGCGATCACCACCCCGAGCAGCACCGTGAGGTTCAGCGTCGAGCCGATGGCGTTGACCACCAGAAAGGTGCCCGCCAGCGAAAACGGCACCCCCAGCCCGACCAGCAGCGCCATGCGCGGGCCGAGAAACAGCCAGCACATCAGCAGCACCGCGCCGAGCCCGATCAGCGCGTTCGACTCCATGATGCCGATCGCGCCGCGGGTCATCCCGGTCTGGTCGTCGAGCATCACCAGCTGCACCCCATCGCTCATCAGCAGTGGGTTGTGTTCGTGGGCGTAGGCCGCGAGCCGCTCGACCAGCTCGATGGTGTTGACCCGGCTTTGCTTGTTGACCGACAGCATCACCGCCGGCTGCCCGCCGACGCTGACCCGCTGGGTCGGCCGCTCGTGACTGCGCGTGACGGCACCCAGCTCGCCCAGCGGCACCCGCCCGTCGGGCGTAATCACCGCCACCTGCGCCAATGCCTCCGGGTCCGGCGTCTTGCCCTGCAGCCGCACCAGCCATTCGCGGTCGTGCACCTGCACCCGCCCGCCGAGCGTGTTGCGAAACCAGCCGAGCACGGTGTCCGACACCTGCAGCGGCGAGATACCGCGCGCCGCCAGCGCCGCCGGGTCGAAATCGACATGCAGCTCCGGATCGTCCAGCCCGGCGGCAATCACCTGGTCGACCCCGCGCATGCGCTCCAGATCCTTCTTGATGCGGAACGCGGCGCGGCGCAGGCGCTCGTCCATGGCCGGCGCGTAGACCGCCAGAATCGCGGTCGGAAAACCGTTGGAGGTGGTGATCTCGATCACCGCCGGATCGGTCGCATCCTCGGGCAGCTCGGCCGCCGCCTTGTTCTGGATCTCGCGCCGCAAGTCGTTCACCCGCTTGTCGAACTCACGCTCCGACAGCTCGTTGAAGCGCACCAGAATCGACGACAGATTCTCGCGGCTCGACGAGGACACGAACTTGATGTCCTTGACCTGCGCGATGGCGTCTTCGAGCGGCGCAGTCAGCTCCTGCTCCACGTCCTCCGCCGACGCACCGGGCAGCGTGGTGACGATGCTCACCCAGTTGAAGTTGATCTCCGGATCCTGCGCCCGCGGCATCAGCGCATAGGTGATCGCGCCGCCGACCAGCACCAGCGCGAACGCGATGTTGGCCAGCGGGCGGTTGTCGATCAGGCGCCGGTAAAAGCCCATCAGCGCGCGCCGCCCGCCGGCTCAAGCCCGATCTGGAAGCGCCCGGCGTCGACGATCGGCGTGTCCGCCGGCCAGTCCGCCGGCACCGCCACCGGGCGCCCCGCCTGCGCCGCCGGCAGCGGACGAAACGCGACCGTCTCACCGGTTTTGACGAACACCCCGAAGTGCCCGTCGCGGCGCTGCACGAAGGCCGGCGGCAACTGCGCCTGCCGCCCCTGCCAGCGGATCTCGCCCGCCAGCCCGACCGGGATCTCGCGCAGCGGCGCAAACACCGCAACCTGCGCCTGCCCGGCGCGATCGACCAGCGGCGACACCCGCAGCAGCCGCAGCGGCACCTCCAGCCCGCTGGCGAACAAGGTCCACGCCCCCGCCGCGCGCAGGCTCTCGACCTGCGGCAACGGCACGCTGGCACGGATCTCTGGCGCGCCGGTGGAAGCCAGCACCAGCAGCGCGGCGCCCGGCGAGACGAAGTCGCCCACGCTCGCCAGCCGCGCCTTGACCACCCCGTCGAAAGGCGCGCGCAAGGTTGTGTGCTGCACGTCCAGCTCCGCCGCGGCCAGCGCCTGCCGGCTCGCCGCCAGCTCGTTGCGCCGCACCGCCAGCTCGGTCTGCTTGATGCGCAGCGCGTCGCCGCTGACAAAGTTGCGCGCCGCCAGCGCTTCGCTCTGCGCCACCTGCGATTGGGCCAGTTTGATCTGGCTGGCGATCAGCGCCACCTGCGCCTTGGCGCGCGCCACCGCGATCTGGTATTCACGCGCGTCCAGCGCCACCAGCCGCTGGCCCTGCGTCACCTGCTCGCCGACCCGCGCGGGCAGCGCCGCGATGCGCCCGCCCACCGCCATGCCGAGCTGCGCCTCATTCACCGGCGTGGCCGCCGCGCTGAGCCGGTAGGTGGGGTACACCGCCAGTTCGGATAGCGGCCGGGTCGTCAGCTCGGCCGCCGCGCCCAGCGCCGGCAGCAGGCACCACAACCACACAATTCTCATCTTCATTGCATCCAGACCTTGTTGGGCGTCACCGCAGCGGGCCCTCAGTTTACCTGTTCGACGATGACATTCGAGACCCGCAAATGTGGCCGCATATTACGCCGCGCGCTCAGCGCCCCGGTCGCCACCCGAGGCCGGCCTCGGTGGTCGTCGCCGGCACATACTCGCAGCCCACCCAGCCGGCGTAGCCGAGCGCGTCGAGATGCGCGAACAGAAAGGGGAAATTGATCTCGCCGGTGCCCGGCTCATGCCGCCCCGGCGTGTCGGCGAGCTGGATGTGGCCGATGCGCGGCAGCTGGCGCGACAGCGTGCCGGCCAGCTCGCCCTCCATACGCTGCGCGTGATACAGGTCGAATTGCAGGAACACGTTGTCGGCCCCCACCGCGTCGATGATCGCCAGCGCCTGGTCGCTGCGGCTCAGGTAGAAACCGGGGATGTCGAAAGTGTTGATCGGCTCGACCAGCAGGCGCAGCCCGGCCGCGGCCAGTGCGTCGGCGGCGAAGCGCAGGTTGTCGACCAGCGTGGTGGCCACCCGCGCCGCGTCGGCGCCGGCGGGCGGCACCCCGGCGAGGCAGTTGAGCTGCGGGCAGCCGAGCGCGCGCGCGGTGTCGATCGCGCGGCCGACACCGTCGCGGAACTCGCCGACGCGGTCCGGGTGGCAGGCAATGCCGCGCTCGCCGGCCGCCCAGTCGCCGGCCGGCAGGTTGTGCAACACCATCGGCACCCCCGCGGCGTGCAAGGCGTCGGCCAGCTGCGCCGCTGGCCAGGCGTACGGAAACTGGCATTCCACGGCGGCAAAACCGGCGCGCGCGGCGGCGCCGATACGCGCCGGAAAATCGTGCTCCGAAAACAGCAGGCTGAGGTTGGCAGCAAAACGCGGCATCGGGCGGGCTCCAGCGGGATGAGACGAAAACGCAAGGATAGCGCCCACGCTCAGCCCGCGTCGCCCGGCGAGGGGTTGAAGCCGGCGAGCCGCGCCGAGGCGCTGATGGCGACAATCGCCGGGTGGGTGAGCCGACGCTCGGCGGTGATCGCGTAGAGCTGCTCGGCGATGGCCGGAATGCGCCCGACCTCGACCGCCCCGGTCTGCTCGATCACATCGTCGATGATCGCCACCGGCGCGGCAAAGAAGCCCGCCCCGGCGCGCCCGAAGGCGGTGAGCAACGCGCTGTCGTCGAACTCGCCCACAATGCGCGGGCGCACCCGCTGCGACTCGAACCACTGCAGCAGGCTCACGCGCACGCTCACGTCCTCGCCCGGCAGCAGAAACGGCGCGTCGTCGAGCAGCCCCGGAAACGCGGCCCCCGCCGCCACCAGCGCCGGGGCGCCGAACACCGCCAGCCCGCTCTGGCCGAGCGCGTGGTTGTAGGCGCGCACGTTGAGCTTGGTCGGCATCGGCCGGTCGGCGATCACCATGTCGAGCCGATGCACCGACAAGTCCGCCAGCAGCGCCGCCAGCCGCCCCTCGCGGCACACCAGCCGCACCGGCTCGGGCAACTCCAGCGCCGGCGCCACCAGCCGGTAGGCGACCTGCTTGGGCACCGAGTCGGCGATGCCCACGCGCAGCGGCAGCACCGGGCGCGCGGCGGGGTCTTCGAGCACATCGACCAGTTCGTCGCCCAGCGCGAAGATCTCCTCGGCGTAGCGCAACACCCGCCGCCCGGCCTCGGTCAGCTCCAGCCGCCGTCCGACGCGATTGAACAGCGCCACGCCGAGCCGCGCCTCGAAGGCGCTCAGCTGCCCGCTCACCGACTGCGGCGTCAGGTGCAACCGCTCGCTGGCACCCACCACGCTGCCGGCCTTGGCCACCATCCAGAAATAACGCAGATGCTTGTAGTTGAGTGTGCTCATGGTCGACCGCCCGCGAAACCACATCGAATTTTTCGAGCATACATTGAACTTAATTCGATTTGTTCGTACCAACAGCACAGACTAGACTGCGAAGCGTATCCGCAGGTTGACGCAGGCAGCTTGCCAGCGCACCGGACGCGGCGCGAACCGAACACGCAACATCGTCAAGGAGATCACGACATGAACCGCACTTCGCCCTTCCCCGCCCACGCGGGTCAAGGTGCCCAGCGCACCTCGGTGCTGGCCACCAACAAAGTCATCCGCAACACCTACATGCTGCTGTCGATGACGCTACTCTTCGCCGCCGCCACGGCCGGCGCGTCGATGGCGCTGGGGCTGCCACACCCGGGCCTGATCATCACCCTGGTCGGCTACTTCGGCCTGCTGTTCCTGACCTCCAAGCTGCGCAACAGCGCGTGGGGCATTCTGTCGGTGTTCGCGCTGACCGGCTTCATGGGCTACACCCTGGGCCCGATCGTGAGCTTCTACGCCAACATGCCCAACGGCACCGAAACGGTGATGATGGCGCTCGGCGGCACGGGTGCGATCTTTGTCGGCCTGTCGGCCTACGCGGTGACCACGCGCAAGGACTTCTCCTACATGAGCGGCTTCCTGATGGTCGGCATCCTGGTCGCCTTCCTGGCCGGCCTGGGCGCGATCTTCTTCAGCATCCCGGCGCTGTCGCTGACCGTCTCGGCTGCCTTCGTGCTCCTGATGTCGGGCCTCATCCTGTATGAGACCTCCAACATCATCCACGGCGGTGAAACCAACTACATCATGGCCACCGTGTCGCTGTTCGTCGCCTTCTTCAACCTCTTCACCAGCCTGCTGCACCTGCTGGGCTTCATGAACAACGACTGAGCGCACAACCGCCACAAAAAAGGCTTCCGCGTGGAAGCCTTTTTTACGCCCGCAGCCGCCTGCGCTACTGACAATCCGCCTCGCAGGCGGAGGCGTCGGCCGCGCACCTGGCGGCATCGTTGATCTCGCACGACGCCCGCGTGCGGTGTGCAAAAAGCACCCCCTCGGAATAGCCGCACGCCACCCGCGTCAGCCCGCGCTTGCTGCTCACCGTCATGTGCTCCAGCACCGCTGCGCGCAGCGCGGGCTCGGGCAGATCGCACGACACATAGCCCTCGAACTGCCCGTCGGCCGACGCCCACAGCACCACGTTCTTGGCCTTGCGATAGTTCTCGTAGGACTCGCACACCGTATCGCCGATTTCGTACATCCGCTTGTTGTCACCGCAGTAACCGCCAAAGGTGTACGTCAGCTCCGCCTCGCTCGGGCAGGTACCGACCTGCACCACGGCTGACACATCCGGGCAACGCAGCGCCTCGGCGCCCGCCCATGCCGGCACCGCAAGCAGCGCCACCAACACCACACGCAACATGCTCATTTCTTCCCTCGCCTGAACGCCGCCCCGCGGGCAGCACCCTGCGCAGCGTAACGCCTTCCCGCGCCCGCGCCGCTGCCCTGCGTCAAGCCGGCACGATTTTGCGCACCCGCCACAGGACAGCCGCATGCGCTATAACAAACACAACACCCAGCCCATTGCCCCGGAGCACGCCATGCCCACCGCCGCCAGCCCTCTGTTTTCACCCCTGCGAATCGGCACGCTCGAACTCCCCGGCCGTCTGTTCAAGACCGCCACCGCCGAAACCCGCGCCACCGCCGACGGCTTCGTCACCGACGCGGTGCTCGACTTCTACCGCCCGATGGCCCACGCCGGCACCCCGCTCATCATCACCGGCAACATCTACATCAGCCGCCAGGCCAAATCCGCGCCCTGGCAGCTCGGCGCCGATCACGACGACAAGATTCCCGGCCTCGCCCGCCTGACCGGGCTGGTGCACAGCCACGGCAGCAAAATGTTCGCCCAGCTCAACCACTGCGGCCGCCAGATCGTGCCCGACTACGTCGGTGCCACCGAGGTCGTCTCCGCCTCGGCCGTCAAGGACCTGCTCACCGGCACCCGACCGCGGGAAATGCGGATCGAGGAAATCCGGCGCATCATCGACGACTTCGCCGACGCCGCCGAGCGCTGCCAGCGCGCCGGCTTCGACGGCGTGCAGATGCACTCCGCCAACGGCTACCTGCTCAGCCAGTTCCTCACCCCCTACACCAACCGGCGCAGCGACGACTACGGCGGCAGCCTCGAAGAGCGCACCCGCTTCGGGCGCGAAGTGTTCCGCGCCATCCGCGCCCGCGTCGGCCCCGACTTCCCGGTGATCATCAAAATGAACGGCGCGGACTGGCTGCCGCTGCGCAACGGCCTCAAAACGCCGGAGCTCGTCCGCGTCGCCGAAATCATGCAGAACGAAGGCGTCGACGCCGTCGAAATCTCCGTCGGCCACTACGAATCCGGCTTCCCCATGGTGTGCGGCACCTTCGACCGCTGCCTGCGCAACATGCTCGACGGCAGCATGGGCGCCCTGCCCACCCCGCGCCGCCAACTCCTGCGCCTGTTCCGCCCGCTCATCGCACTGGCCAGCAACTGGCTATGGCCCGGGCGGCAAGGTTTCAACCTCGACTACACCCCCGACTTCAAGGCCCGCCTCAAGATTCCCGTCATCTGCGTCGGCGGCTTCCGCACCCGCGACGCCATGGAAGCCGCCCTCGCCGCCGGCCAATGCGACGCCGTCTCCGCCGGCCGCGCCTTCATCGCCGACCCCTACCTCTACCGCCACCTGCGCGACAACACCCCCGGCCCCCGCTGCATCGACTGCAACGCCTGCGTCGGCCACCTCGGCAGCCAACCCGCCGACTGCTATCACCCCGCGATCCGCGCGGAAAAGGACGCCATGCTGGCGCGGATGGATGCACCGGCGGACGCGTCGGCGTAGCAACGATCAGCCAATAGCCAATGGGCATTGCACCGCAAGTCGGCCGCAGGCACTATGCTCCTGGTCTATGGGGTAGATTCGAGAAACGCAGCGCTTGCGCGTTTGGCGGCCGGGGACGTCAGGAAAGGGAGGGTTCGGATGACATCCAGCCTAATGCCTTTTGGTTATATCAGGATATGCTCGATTTACTCCCGAGATTTTTCCGTCATTTATTGCTTGCACTGTTACTCAAGCGACCGCGAAAATGACAAAATCGAACACGTATTTTTCTGTCATGAATCGCCTATTTCGCAAGAATCGGAAATGCCGTTAGATCGCGTATATCAAAATTGCTCACGCTTTGACTGCAGGTGCAGCCGTCGTGACTTCCTGCTCCACGCCATCAACAGCGGCGGTCACGACGCTCTTCACCTCATTTAAGAACTCGAACACCGCTCGATCCCCGCGAGCGTCAGGGACGGGAACCCAGCGTTCGTAGATGCCTTCAATCCGCATTTTTCGCTCGAGAGTACTACCCGTGCCGCGGAGTGAATAGGCCTCATGCCAAACGGGTTGCGACTGTTCGCGTAGGCGGCGGGTGCTGAGTGCTGGCAAGTTCTTTGTTACTGCGCTCTTAATACGATCAATCGTTTCCCGCTTTTGCTTAGGGGTCGGGTTGCCAGTCCAGCCAATCGGTGATTCTAAAAATCGCGAGACTGCCGCCGAGAGCGCAGCAAGTAGATTGGAGGTTGGACGTAGGACAAAGCCATCGTCCCACCCCTCGGCGTAGCGGCGGCTCAAGGCCTTGATGGTCTGCCATGCCTTGGGTTCGAACTCCGGGTGCGGTGCCAGACCAAGTGTCCCTTTCCATTGCTGGCGGAATTCCCTTGCGGCCTCTTGAATCGCGAGCACAAGGTTGTCATGGCTGTATTCCGGGAACGCGACCGGCTCAAACACAGGTGGCTGCGCTGCCGCGAGATAGGTCAGAAGTTTGACAAGTGCCGGCTTGGCTGGCTTTGGGTCAGCTTCGTCGATTCGGCCAACGTAAAAAGTGCTGCTGCTCAAATGATCAAGCAGATATCGACCGGCTTCGGCAGATACATTTTTCGCCAACTGATTATCGACAACGTTACGCAGGCCACCGAACACATGATCAAGCTTTGCTTGCCCTTTAAGGTTGTCACCTTTCACGGCGTCCATGTGTGTGAAAACAACAGCGAGCTTGCGAGTGTGGCCCGTATTGACGACGCCCTCCAAGGCTTTTCCAGCAGCGAAGTTTGTCATGCCATTCTTCGCACTATCGACAAGCAGAACGACATCCACCTCGTGCAGCAGCGCCAGCACTTGTTCTGGGAGGTCAGCCGTGGCATTCGCTTTGTGACCCAACCCCTCAGTATCAATCAAGACCAACCGCGCATCCTGATCGCCCCATTGCGGTTTGAACGGGCCAATTACTCGCATGCCGTTGACCAGCGGCGTCAGCAAACTGCCCCATAGTTGATGAGAGATACCGGAAAAGAAGCGGACCGCCTGCAAGAACGAGTTACGCTCGTCGGCTGGCGACTCTAGGTGCCACGCATTCGGCCATCCGGTCGTCGTTTTCTCAAATTTTCCGCCAGGTACGCGAGCGAACTTGGCCCGTAGTTCATCGAGAATATCCGACACCAACTCGACGAACTCATCTGAGGCCGATGCTTGTTCCTCGATCAAATCCAATGCCGCGCTGCGATCCTCCGAGGACATATCGGCAATCGCACCTTGATGGGCCTCTAGCTCAACTTTCAGGCCTTGCGTAAGGCCTGCGATTCGTTGGATGTAGGTCGTCAGTACTTGAAATTGCCGAGTTTTCTCCGCCTGAGAAACAGCGGCACTAGCAGCGCTCTCGCCTTCACCACTGTCGCCATCACCGGCGTCATCGTCGTACGGATCAACCTCCGCTTCGGCCTCAACAACATAGTCGCCGAGCAGATACTTTAGCCGGAAGCGCATATCACTCTTCTCTAAAAGAGCGCGTGCGATCTTTCGTTCGTCACCCTCGACCGCCTCGACAATCGCGGCGGCGATCGATTCTTCAATTTCAAATCGCGTCTCATGCTCCGACATGAAGGTCACCACGGCCTTGTAGGGGCCGTCGCGAAGGGCTACTTCGGTCGGAAACGTGGTGGTCCGATTCGCCGACGTCGAGGGGAAGCGCTCGGTGTCCGGATTTGTGCCGATAAGCTGGCGAACCAAAGTTGTCTTACCAGCACCGGGGACGCCCATCAAAGCGATGCGTGCATAGCCTTCGTCATGCCCAGGCAGCGGCAGTAACCTGTCTCGCAGATCACGAGAAGACCGGGTTCGCGGGGCGATTTCACCATAGAAAATTTCGACTACGATCTCGTCGTAAGACTTGAGCGCTTCCGATTGAGCACCAACAGACCAAAGCGACTTGTCCGCGAGCAGCCTGTTCAGTTGCTCGACCAGCCGCTGGGCCTCTTGCTCAATGTCTGTGCCAAGACCCTTGCGCACCTTTTTGCCGGGCTTGTTGTTGGCGTCATTCCGAAGCGGATGCCGAAATTCAACCAACCAAGACTTTCTGCCGGGGTTTTGCTTTGCTGTTGCTCTATAAGTCTGCGCCATTTTTAATCTCTGATGTTCCATGATGTTCCCATTATATCGACAGAAAAGAGATCGTCAACGCGCCTGGAACACCACGGAACATCCATGATTGTTCGGTCGACTAGCTTAGGCTTCCTGAGTCGCCGCCTGAAAGGCCCCGCCGATTACCCTCAGTTTTGATCGCGACTAGCACTACGAGGCAGTCCCGCAGCAACATCCCGAAATGCCATCAATGCCGCCTCAAGATGGTCAATGATTTCTTGCTGCAAGACATCCGGCGCGGAAGGACCCCGCTCCGTGACTTGTTTTAACCGCCTCAATTTTGAATTCTTCCGGATACCGTTTGCTGCTCATGACGCCTCCTGTACATGCCTGAGTTTAAGGCTGCAAAGCGTCTACCGGGAGAGGGGCGATTCAGGCAAAAACTATGTTTGCGAGGAAAACACTTTGTTTTCCAGGAAAGAACTATGTTTTCCGCAAACTGGTGTGAGCGGCCGGCAGGCCAGGCTCACTCCACCGTCACGCTCTTGGCCAGATTCCGCGGTTTGTCCACGTCGGTGCCCTTGACCAGCGCGGCGTGGTAGGAGAGGAGTTGCAGGGGGATGACGTGTAGCACCGGGGAGAGCATGCCGTAGTGTTCGGGCATGTGGAGGATGTGGACGCCGTCGGTTTCGGGGATTTCGCTGCCGGCGTCGGCGAAGACGTAGAGTTCGCCGCCGCGGGCGCGCACTTCCTGCAGGTTGCTCTTGAGCTTTTCGATGAGTTCGTCGGCCGGGGCGATGGCGATCACCGGCATGTCTTTGTCGACCAGCGCGAGCGGGCCGTGCTTGAGTTCGCCGGCGGCGTAGGACTCGGCGTGGATGTAGGAGATTTCCTTGAGCTTGAGCGCGCCTTCCATGGCGATGGGCCAGTGACGGCCGCGGCCGAGGAAGAGGGCGTGCTGTTTGCTGGCGAAGCGCTGCGCCCATTGGGCGATTTCGGGTTCGAGTTCGAGCACCTTGCCGACGGCCACGGGGAGGTGGCGCAGAGCGGTGAGGTAGCGGTTTTCGTCCTCGCTGCTGAGCCGGCTGTTGAGTTTGGCGATGGCGAGGGTGAGCAGCGCGAGGGCGGCGAGCTGGGTGGTGAAGGCTTTGGTTGAGGCGACGCCGATTTCGGGGCCGGCGCGGGTGATGAAGCGCAGTGCGGTTTCGCGCACGATGGCCGATTCGGGGACGTTGCAGATTGCCAGCGTTTTGCTCATGCCCAGCGTTTTGGCGTGCTTGAGGGCGGCGAGGGTGTCGGCGGTTTCGCCGGACTGGGAGATGACGACGACGAGGGTGTCGGGGTCGGGGACCGAGACGCGGTAGCGGTATTCGCTGGCGATTTCGACCTCACAGGGCATGCCGGCGACGGATTCGAGCCAGTAGCGGGCGACCAGCGCGGAGTGGAAGCTGGTGCCGCAGGCGAGGATGAGGACGCGGCGGGTGGCGCCGAGGATGTCGCTGGCGTGGGCACCGAAAATCTGCGGCGAGATGGTGTTGCCGCCGGCGATCATTTCGAGCGTGTTGGCCAGCGCTTGCGGCTGCTCGAAGATTTCCTTCTGCATGTAGTGGCGGTATTTGCCGAGCTCGACCGCGTCGGCCGACAGCGAGGAGATGTTGACCGCGCGCTCGACCGCGGCGCCGTCCAGGTCGGTGATGCGGTAGCCGTCGCGCTTGAGTTCGACCACGTCGCCGTCTTCGAGATACACCACTTTGCGCGTGACCTGCAGCAGCGCGGAGGTGTCGGAGGCGGCGTACATGCCATCTTCACCGACGCCGAGCAGCAGCGGCGAGCCGCGCCGGGCGACGATGGCGGTGAAGGGGTCGGCCTCGCAGACCACGCCGATGGCGTAGGCGCCTTCGAGCTCGTTGGCGGCGAGTCGCACCGCGTCGAACAGGCCGTTTCCGGCTTCGAGCTTGTGATGCACCAGGTGGGCGACCGCTTCGGTGTCGGTGTCGGACTCGAACACATAGCCCTTGGCGGTCATCGCCGCCTTGATGGCTTCGAAGTTCTCGATGATGCCGTTGTGCACCACCGCCAGGCCGCCGGAGATATGCGGATGGGCGTTGCGTTCGGAAGGCTCGCCGTGGGTGGCCCAGCGGGTGTGGGCGATGCCGATGGTCGCCGCGAGGTGGCGGCTGTTGGCCATGGTGGCGAGCTCGGCGACACGGCCGGCGGAGCGCAGGCGGATCAGCGAATCGTCGTGCAGGACGGCCAGGCCGGCCGAATCGTAGCCGCGGTATTCAAGCTTGCGCAGCCCTTCGAGCAGCACGGGGACCACGTTTTCCGTGGAAATGGCGGTGACGATGCCACACATGAAATCTCTCCTGAAGCCGGGCCGCCGCTGCGGCGTGTTTTATTTGGGTTGCTTGACCGGGCGCTTCCAGCCCGGCACGGAGGTCTGGCGCGCGCGCGACACGGTGAGCTGACCGGCCGGCGCGTCCTTGCTCAGCGTCGTGCCGGCACCCAGCGTGGCGCCCTTGCCGACGCGCACCGGGGCGACCAGTTGCGTGTCGGAGCCGATGAAAACGTCATCTTCGATGATGGTGCGGAACTTGTTGGCGCCGTCGTAGTTGCAGGTGATGGTGCCGGCGCCGACATTGACCCGCTCGCCGATGTCGGCGTCGCCCACGTAGGCCAGGTGATTGGCCTTGGAGTGGTTGGCGATGCGGCTGTTCTTGACTTCGACGAAGTTGCCCAGATGCACGTCATCGCCCAGCGCGGTGCCCGGCCGGGTACGCGCGTAGGGGCCGATCACGCAGGCTTCGCCCATCTGCGTGTCTTCGATGTGCGAAAACGGGGCGATGCGGGTGCCCGCGCCGATGCGGGCGTTGCGGATCACGCAGTTGGCGCCGACCTGTACCCCGTCGGCCAGCGTGACCTCGCCTTCAAACACGCAGTTGACGTCGATCTGCACGTCCTGACCGCAGCGCAGCGCGCCGCGGATGTCGAGGCGCGCCGGGTCGATGAGGGTCACGCCCTGCTCCAGCAAGGCCGACGCGCGCATGGCCTGATGGCGGCGCTCCAGCTCGGCGAGCTGTTGCTTGTTGTTGACGCCGAGCGTCTCGGCCACGTCGTCGGGCTGGGCGGCCACCACCTCGACGCCGGCGTCAACCGCCATGCTGATGATATCGGTGAGGTAGTACTCGCCCTGCGCGTTGTCGTTGCGCAGGCGGCCGAGCCAGTCGCGCAGTTGCACCACCGGTGCCACCAGAATGCCGGTGTTCACTTCGTGCAGCGCGCGCTCGGCCTCGCTCGCGTCCTTGTGCTCGACGATGCGCTGCACCGCGCCATCGGCGCCGCGCACGATGCGCCCGTAACCGGTGGGGTCGTCGAGTTCGACCGTCAGCAAGGCGAGGCGGTCGGTGCCGGCGGCGTCGAGCAGGCGGCGCAGGGTCGCTTCGCCGATCAGCGGCACGTCGCCATACAGCACCAGCGCCATCTCGCCGTCAGTGAGGCAGGGCAGGGCCTGCTGCACGGCGTGCCCGGTGCCCAGCTGCGGGGCCTGCAGGGCCCACGCCAGATCGGGCGCATCGAGCGCCTCGCGCACGCGCTCGCCACCATGGCCATACACCACGCAAATCTGCGCGCTGCCAAGCGCCCGTGCGGTCGCCAGCACATGCGCGAGCATCGGCCGCCCGGCGATGGGCTGCAATACCTTGGGGAGGACCGAGCGCATCCGTTTGCCCTGACCGGCGGCGAGCACGACAACTTGCATGACGATTCCATTTGGCGGGGGATTTCCGGCGGATTCTAGCATGCCCCCCGGGGCCGCTCCGTTAACTGCGTCGCACCTGCCCCACGCCTTGGAAAAGACACGATTGCTGCAATGCAGTATTCTTTCATCGTCGGCTAATGTTTGTAACGAAGCCGCCGATACTATCCAAGTGTTGCAACGCAAACCATGCGGGAACGACCCATGCAGAGAGCCATCCATCAGTACATCGAGAACCGGACCTTCGACGAAATCGCCGTGGGCGACCAGGCGCAACTGATCCGCACGCTCAAACCCAACGACATCCATCTGTTCGCCGCGATGTCCGGCGACGTGAACCCGACCCATGTCGATCCAGAGTTCGCGCGCTCGAGCCAGTTTCGCGAAGTGGTCGGCCACAGCATGTGGGGCAGCACCCTTTTCTCGTCGATTCTGGGGACCGAGTTTCCCGGCCCGGGGACGGTTTACATCGCGCAGTCGCTCAAATTCTGGCGACCGGTGAGCGTTGGCGACACGCTGACCGTGACGGTCACCTGCCGCGAGAAATACGAGCACAACTACCACCTCGTGCTCGAATGCGTTGCCAACAACCAGGATGGGCTCAAGGTCATCGACGGCACCGCCGAGGTGCAGGCACCGACCGAAAAGATCCGGCGCGCGCGGGTCAATCTGCCCGAGATCACGGTGTCCGACAAGGAGCTGCGCTATCAGCACCTGATCTCGCTCACCGCGGGGCTCGAACCGGTGCGCATCGCAGTGGCCCACCCCTGCGACACCGAATCGCTGGCCGGACCGCTGCAGGCCGCCGAGGAAGGCCTGGTGGTGCCGGTGCTGGTCGGGCCGGAGGCGAAGATTCGCGCGGTGGCCGAAGCCGAGGGGTTCAGCCTCGACGGCATCGAGATCGTCGACGCGCCGCACAGCCACGCGGCGGCCGACATCGCGGTGGCGATGGCCCGGCGCGGCGACGTCGAAGCGCTGATGAAGGGCTCGCTGCACACCGATGAGTTGATGAGCGCGGTGGTCAACAAGCAGACCGGTCTGCGCACCGAGCGGCGCATCAGCCACGTATTCATCGCCGAGGTGCCCACCTACCCGCACCCGCTGCTGATTACCGACGCGGCGATCAACATCGAACCGACGCTGGCCGAAAAGGCCGACATCATCCAGAACGCGATCGAGGTCGCGCAGATGATGGGCATGCCCTCGCCCAAGGTGGCGATCCTGTCGGCGGTCGAAACCGTCACCCCCAAACTGCGCTCCACGATCGACGCCGCAGCGCTGTGCAAGATGGCCGACCGCGGCCAGATCAAGGGCGGCATCCTCGACGGCCCGCTGGCCTTCGACAACGCCATCTCGCTGGTCGCCGCCAAAACCAAGGGCATCGTCTCGGCGGTGGCCGGCAACGCCGACATTCTCATCGTGCCCGATCTCGAATCCGGCAACATGGTCGCCAAGCAGCTCGAATACCTGGCCGACGCGGTGCTCGCCGGGGTGGTCCTCGGCGCCCGCGTGCCGATCGTGCTCACCAGCCGCGCCGACACCGCCGAAGCGCGCGCCGCATCGTGCGCCATCGCCCAGCTCATCGCCCACTGCCGGCGCAGCAAGGCGCTCGATCTATGAAAGCCCTGCTGGTTCTCAACGCCGGCTCGTCGAGCCTCAAGTTTGCGCTGTATCCGGTAACGCCCTTCCTCGCCGGCACCCCGGTGCTGGCCGGTCAAATCGAAGCCATCGGCGTGGCCCCGCAACTTCACGTGCGCAGCGCCAGCGGCGAACGTTTCGACTTCGCCATCGACGCCCCCGCGGGCGACGATCTCAACCATCACCACCAACACGCCCTCGACACCCTGCTGACGTGGCTGCGCAGCCACACCCCGGGGCTCGATCTGGTCGGTGCCGGGCACCGCATCGTGCATGGCGGCGCGCGCTACAGCGCGCCGGTGCGCCTGACCGAAGCGGTGGTCGACGCGCTCTCGGCCTTCGAGCCGCTGGCCCCGCTGCATCAGCCGCACAATCTGCGGGCGGTACAGGTCATCGCCCGGCTCATGCCCTCGCTGCCGCAAGTCGGCTGCTTCGACACCGCCTTCCACCGCAGCCAGCCCGAGCTGGCGCAGCGCTTCGGACTGCCGCGTGCGCTGCACGACGAAGGCATCCGCCGTTACGGGTTTCACGGCCTGTCCTACGAATACGTCAGCCGCCAGTTGCGCGAGGCCGTCGGGCCGGAGCGCGCCGCCGGCGCGGTGGTGGTGGCGCACCTGGGCAACGGGGCCAGCATGTGCGCTCTGCGCGACGGCAAGAGCGTCGCCTCCAGCATGGGCTTTACCGCCATCGACGGTCTGATGATGGGCACCCGCAGCGGCAACCTCGACCCCGGCGTGCTGCTCTATCTGATGGAGCAGAAGGCAATGGACGTCAAGGCACTGACGCGCTTGCTGTACAAGGAATCCGGCCTGCTCGGGGTGTCCGGCATCAGCGCCGACATGCGCGCACTGCTGGCCTCAACGGCGCCCGAGGCGCAAGAGGCGGTCGCCCTGTTCTGCTACCGCATCGGCCGCGAACTCGGCTCGCTGGCCGCTGCCGCAGGCGGCCTGGATGCGCTGGTATTTACCGGCGGCATCGGCGAGCACGCAGCGCCCGTGCGGCAAGCAGTGGTCGAACAGGCGGCATGGCTGGGCCTGCGCCTCGACCCCACCGCCAATGCCGCACACCACCCCCGCATCGACGCCGCCGGCAGTCGCACGGCGGTAGCGATTGTCCCGACCAACGAGGAATGGATGATCGCGCGCCACACGGTGGACATCCTCGCCGCCTGAAGCGCATCGCGCTGCAAATGCAAAAAGGCGGCCGGAGCCGCCTTTTTGTGGGCCTTGCGCAGACTCAGCGCGACAGCGCCGACATACCGCCAGGACACATCTTCACTGCGCGCACGGCGTGGCAAGCTCCCCGCCGTGCGCCCGCCCTTACCTGGGCAGGTCGGACGCCCCCATCAGGTAGGCATCCACTTCACGCGCGGCCTGGCGACCTTCACGAATCGCCCACACCACGAGCGACTGCCCGCGACGCACGTCACCGGCGGCAAACACCTTGTCGACGCTGGTCGCGTAGCACCCTTCGCCATCGGTGCTGGCCTTGGCATTGCCGCGCGGATCCTTGTCGACGCCAAAGGCCGCGAGCAGGGAGTCCACCGGCTGGGTGAAGCCCATCGCGAACAGCACGAGGTCGGCCGGATAGGTTTCTTCCGAGCCGGGCACCTCGCTCATCTTGCCGTCCTTCCATTCGAGCCGCACGGTGGTGAGCGACTTGACCACCCCGCCTTCGCCGCTGAACTGCTTGGTGGCGATGGCAAATTCGCGGCGCGTCTCGCCTTCCTTGTGCGAGGAGGAGGTACGCAGCTTGATCGGCCAGTACGGCCAGGTCAGCGCCTTGTTCTCTTCCTCCGGCGGCTGCGGCATCAGCTCGAACTGGGTCACCGACGCGGCGCCATGGCGGTAGCTGGTGCCGACACAGTCCGAACCGGTGTCACCGCCACCGATCACCACCACATGCTTGCCCTCGGCGGAGATCGGGTTGGGGGCGTCGCCGGCGACGGCCTTGTTCTGCGGAATCAGGAACTCGAGCGCGAAATGCACGCCGCCCAGTTCGCGTCCCGGCACCGGCAGGTCGCGCGGCGTCTCCGAGCCGGCGGCGAGAATCACCGCGTCGAAATCCGCCTTGAGCTGTTCGGCGCTGACGACTTCCTTGCCGTCGTTGGTCACGCCGGTCATCTCCGGGTCGGCCCCCACACAGACACAGGTCCGGAACGCCACGCCTTCGGCTTCCATCTGTGCGATGCGACGGTCGATGGTCGATTTTTCGAGCTTGAAGTCGGGAATGCCGTAACGCAGCAGACCGCCGACACGGCTGTTTTTCTCGAAAACAACCACGTCGTGGCCGGCACGCGCAAGCTGCTGCGCGGCGGCCATGCCGGCCGGGCCGGAGCCGACGATGGCGACCTTCTTGCCGGTCTTGACCGCCGGCGGTTGCGGCTTGACCCAACCGCTCTCCCACGCCTTGTCGATGATCGAACGCTCGATCGACTTGATGCCGACCGCCTCGGTATTGATGTTCAGCGTGCACGCCGCCTCGCACGGCGCGGGGCAGATGCGGCCGGTGAACTCGGGGAAGTTGTTGGTCGAGTGGAGGACCTGGATGGCGGCCTCCCACTTGTTGCGATACACCAGATCATTCCAGTCCGGAATGATGTTGTTGACCGGGCAGCCGTTGTTGCAGAAGGGAATGCCGCAGTCCATGCAGCGCGCGCCCTGCTGCGCCGTTTCTTCGTCGGACAGACGAAGCACGAATTCCTTGAACCCCTTGACGCGGGCATCGACCGACTCGGCCGCTTCGGTCAGGCGTTGATACTCGAGAAAACCAGTGGGCTTACCCATCTTACGCGGCCTCCAGTTGCTTCTGCGCGGCCATTTCGGCCAACGCACGACGATATTCGTGCGGCATCACCTTCACGAACCTGGCGCGGTAGGTCGACCAGTTTTCGAGAATGTTCTGCGCGCGCTTGCTGCCGGTGAATTGGGCGTGCTTTTCGATCAGACCCTTGAGGATCGCTTCGTCGGCCAGCCCGAGGTGGCGCACGTCGACCTGTCCGAGCGACTCGAGATCGTCGCCCGACTCGGTGCCCTTGCGTGCCTCGATTTCTTCCTCGACCGGCTCGAGCGCCACCTGGGCCATGTTGCAACGGCTCTCGAAGCTCCCGTCTTCATCCAGCACATAGGCCACGCCGCCCGACATCCCGGCGGCAAAGTTGCGCCCGGTATGCCCCAGCACCACCACGGTGCCGCCGGTCATGTACTCGCAGCCGTGGTCACCCACGCCCTCGACCACCGCCGTGGCGCCCGAGTTGCGCACCGCGAAACGTTCGCCGCCGACGCCGGAGAAGAAGGCCTCACCCTCGATCGCACCGTAGAGCACGGTGTTGCCGATGATGATGTTTTCACCGGCTTCACCGCGGAAACTCTCGTCCGGGCGCACGACGATGCGCCCGCCGGACAGGCCCTTGCCGACGTAGTCGTTGCCTTCACCGACCAGTTCGAGCGACACGCCGCGCGCCAGGAAGGCGCCGAAACTCTGTCCGGCGGTGCCGGAGAGCTTGATCGAAATGGTGCCGTCGGGCAGCCCGGCGTGGCCGTACTTGGCCGCCACCGCGCCGGACAGGATGGTGCCTACCGTGCGGTTCACGTTGCGCACCGGCAGATCGATCGACACGCTCTCGCCACGCTCCAGCGCCGGTGCTGCGCGCTTGAGCAATTCCTGGTCGAGCGCCTTCTCGAGGCCGTGGTCCTGTGCCTCGGTGTGCAGGCACTCGACCGTCGCAGGCACATTCGGACGATGGAAGATGCGGCTGTAGTCGAGCCCCTTGGCCTTCCAGTGCGCAATGCCTTTCTTCATGTCGAGCAGGTCGGCGCGGCCGATCAGCTCGTTGAAGCTGCGGATGCCGAGCTGGGCCATGAGTTCGCGCACTTCTTCGGCAATGAAGAAGAAGAAGTTGACCACATGTTCCGGCTGACCCGAGAAGCGCTTGCGCAGCACCGGATCCTGCGTGGCGACGCCCACCGGACAGGTATTGAGGTGGCATTTGCGCATCATGATGCAGCCTTCGACCACCAGCGGTGCGGTGGCGAAGCCGAACTCGTCGGCACCGAGCAGCGCACCGATGACCACGTCGCGGCCGGTCTTCATCTGACCATCGACCTGCACCCGCACGCGCGAACGCAGGCGGTTGAGCACCAGGGTCTGCTGGGTTTCGGCGAGGCCGAGTTCCCACGGCGAGCCGGCATGCTTGATCGAGGACAGCGGCGAGGCGCCGGTGCCGCCATCGTGGCCGGCGATCACGAGGTGGTCGGCCTTGGCCTTGGTCACGCCCGCGGCCACCGTGCCGACGCCAATCTCGGACACCAGCTTGACGCTGATCGAGGCCTTGCCGTTGGCGTTCTTCAAGTCGTGGATGAGCTGTGCCAGGTCTTCGATGGAATAGATGTCGTGGTGCG
>JAGRFQ010000103.1 GCA_020445945.1 Rhodocyclaceae bacterium | reverse complement strand
CCTATCGCCCCGTCACCGCCGGCAAGCACGCCGCCGGGCTGGTGGTCAGCGCCGCCGACAGCGCACTGGAAGTCGCGCTCGGCGGCCAGGCCGACGCGCCCGCCCCCGTCGCCGCCACCCCACCGCCGACACCGCCAGCGCCGCGCCCGGCGCCCGCCCCCAAAATCCTGCGCCTGAGCGCCAAGCCCACCGCCGACGGCGCACAGGTGTGCTATCGCGTCGACAACGCCACCGAGCTCACGCTGGAGCCGCGCCCCGGCGCACTGCGCAATGCCCGCGAAGACTGCGTGGTTGTGCCGCTGCCGCGCACCGTGAGCCTCACCCTGATCGCCCGCGGCGAAGGCGGGCAGGCCGCGGCGCGCGTTGAAGCCGGCCCCCTGCCCACGCCCGCCGAAGTCGTGCGCACACCGGCGCCGGCCGCCACCCATGCACGCCAGCCCGCGGTCGGCGACAGCTGGACATATCGCAGCCGCGGCAAATGGGCCACCAGCCCGAAGCGCAGCTTCACGCTGCGCGTCGGGCGGGTCGAAAACGCCCTGGTCTACGAATCGCTGACGATCCTCGAACCCGAGCGGGAACGCGGCAAGAGCCTGCGCTCGCAGGGCACGGCGCCGGGCTTCATCGACTGGGGGGCGATCGGCTGGGAGTTCTCGCCCTGGCTGATGGCCTTCGAAGCGCTCGACAGCAGCTCGCAATGGCGCGGCATTCCCACCCCACGGATCAACAACTGGGGCGACTGGAACACCACCGCGCGCGCGGTGGGCGTGGAGACCGTCAGCGTGCCGGCCGGGCGCTTCAAGGCCATCGAGGTGGAGGTCTGGGCGCGCCGCCAGCCCACCGACGGCTCCACCCGCGCGGGGCAGGAACCCACCTCGGTCAAGTTCAACATCTGGTATGCCATCGAGAGCAAGCGCTACGTCAAGATGGTGCGCATCATCACCGCGGCGAACAGCCAGCGGCTGGAGGAAGACACCATTGAACTGGTCGAATACCAAACCCGCTGAGCCATGCTGATCGACTTCTTCCTGCACCTGCGCGAGCACAAGCTCCCCGTCTCGACGCAGGAATTCCTCACCCTGCTGAGCGGCCTGCAGCAACACGTGTGCGGTCACTCCATCGACGATTTCTACGTCTTCTCGCGCACCTGCCTGGTCAAGGACGAGGCGCACTACGACAAGTTCGACCGCGCCTTCGGCAGCTACTTCAAAGGCGTCACCGACATCCCCGGCCTCGACGTCGACCTGCCCGAAGACTGGCTCAAGGCGCTCGCCAAACGCCACCTCAGCCCGGCCGAAAAAGCCGCGCTGGAAAAGCTCGGCTGGGAAAAGCTGATGGACGAATTCCGCAAGCGCCTCGCCGAGCAAAAGGGGCGCCATCAAGGCGGCAGCAAGTGGGTCGGCACCGGCGGCAGCTCGCCCTTCGGCAACCACGGCACCCACCCGGAAGGCATCCGCGTCGGCGGCGAATCGGCCGGCAACCGCACGGCCGTCAAGGTGTGGGACCGGCGCGACTACCGCAACCTCGACGACAGCGTCGAGATCGGCACCCGCAACATCAAGGTCGCCCTGCGCCGCCTGCGCCGCTTCGCGCGCCAGGGCGCGCCGGACGAACTCGACCTCGACACCACCATCGCCGCCACCGCGCGCAACGCCGGCTGGCTCGACATCCACATGCGCCCCGAACGCCACAACGCGGTCAAGGTGCTGATGTTTTTCGACGTGGGCGGCTCGATGGACGACCACGTCAAGGTCTGCGAAGAACTGTTCTCCGCCAGCCGCAGCGAGTTCAAGCACCTTGAGTACTACTATTTCCACAACTGCGTGTACGACCACGTGTGGAAGGACAGCCGGCTGCGTCACAGCGAGCGCACGCCAACGATGGACGTGATCCACACCTACGGCGCCGACTACAAACTCATCTTCGTCGGCGACGCCACCATGAGCCCCTACGAAATCCTCCACCAGCGCGGCGCCATCGACTACATGAACGAAGAACCCGGCGCCGTCTGGCTCCGCCGCCTGCTCGCCGCCTACCCCGCCGCCGCCTGGCTCAACCCCGAGCCCGAACGGCTATGGGACTACCGCCAATCCATCACCCTCATCCGCGACATCCTCGGCCCCGAGCGCATGTATCCCCTGACCCTCGGCGGGCTCACGCAGGCGGTCAGAGACCTTTCCAAAAAACAGTGAAAACAGTGGGAACTGCTTTGTGTCTTCCGCCGCATGAGGTGTTTGAAACGGGAGCCTACTGCGGATGACGCTGCGCACTTCCGCCCGACGGTTTTAGCCCCGCGCTCAGCTCCCCAACCACCCAGTACGCAAGCGACGCACCACGGCCGCCGGCTTGTCCTGCAGGCTGAGCGTTGCCGGGGGGGCGCTGGCGGCGAAGGTGACGGAGAAGCTCATCAGCTCGTCGCGGCGGAAGGCGTGGAGGATGTGCACGTCGCCGACGGCGCAGCGCGCGAGGCGGGCGTCGAGGATGTCGGCGGTCACGCGCAGGCCGTCGAGCGCGACCAGCGTGTCGCCGGCGGAGAGACCAGCGGCGCGGGCGGGGGAGCCGTCGTGCACGGCGGCCAGTACGGCCTCGCCGCGGGTGGGCGCGAGGCGCACGCCCAGCGCGGGGGCGGGAGCGGTTTCGGTGCCCAGCGTGACGCCGAATTTTTTCAGCCAGCGCGCGAGGGGCAGGTCGTCGGTGCCTTCGACGGCGCTGCGCAGCCAACGGGCGAGTTTGTCGCCGCCGATCTCGCCGACGATTTCGAACACGCCGTCTTCGGGCACGCCGATGCCGGTCTGGCCGTGGCGTTGCCACAATGCGCGCATGACATCGTCGAGGCTGCGTGCGCCGTCGCTGTCGATGCGCAGTTGCAGGTCGAGTGCGAGGGCGATGAGCCCGCCTTTGGTGTAGTAGCTGACGATGGCGTTGGCGGCGTTTTCGTCTTGCCGGTAGAACTTGGTCCACGCGTCGAAGGAGGAGTCGGCGACGCTCTGCTTGAGTCGCCCACTGCCCTTGAGCACGCGGTTGAGCGTCTCCGCCAGTTGCTTGAGGTAGGCCGCCGGCGCGAGCACGCCGCTGCGCACCAGCGCGAGGTCGTCGTAATACGAGGTGATGCCTTCAAAGGCCCACAGCAGCCGGGTGTAGCTCTCGGCGCCGAGCTGGTAGGGCACGAAGGCGGCGGGCTTGATGCGTTTGACGTTCCAGCTATGAAAATACTCGTGGCTGCACAGGCCGAGAAAGCGCTGGTAGCCGGTGCTGATTTCGGTCATGCCGCGATGGGGCAGGTCGTCGCGCGCGGTGAGCAGCGCGGTCGAGGCGCGGTGTTCGAGCCCGCCGTAGCCGTCGCCGACGACCATGGTGAGGAAGACGTAGCGCGCCATGGGCGGCGGGCCGCCGAACAGGTCGATCTGCCACTGGCAGATGCGTGCGAGGTCGGCACACAGGCGCGCGGTGTCGCAGTCGTGCCGGCCGGTGAGGACCACATCGTGGGCGATGCCGCCGGCGGAGAAGGTGGCGAGGGTGAAGTCGCCCATCTCGACCGGGTGGTCGATCAGCGCGTCGTAATTCTCGGCCCGGTAGAGGCCAAAGCCGTAGCGCGCGGCGGCGCCGTCGATGCCGGTGGCTTCGGGCAGTGCGGTGGCGACACGCCACTGGCCAATGGTCTGCCCCACCGGCGGACGCAGGTCGACCAGGCAGGGCTGCTCTTCTTGCCCCTCGACCGCGAGGAACAGGCTGGTGCCGTTGAAGAAGCCGTGGGTCTGGTCCAGATGCGCGCTGCGCACCGACAGATCCCATGCGTAGACCGTGTAGTGGAGCTCCAGCGCGGCGCCCTCCGGCACCGGGCCGGCCTGCCAGCGCGCTTTGTCGCACTTTTGCAGCGCCACCGGCTGTCCGCCGGCGGCGGCTTCGAGGGTGACGATGTTGCGCGCGAAATCGCGGATCATGTAACTGCCGGGAATCCACGCGGGGAGCGTCACGCACTGTCCATCCGCTTGCGGCCGGGCAATCGTGCAGGTCACCCGAAACAGATGTCCCGCCAGATCGACGGGCTCGACGGTGTAACGCACCGGTGGCATGGTCATGGGAATCCCTTTACGAAGCGGCGCGCTTGATGCCGCGCCAGAAAGAAAATGGCCGGCTGCAAGGCCGGCCATCGAAACGCATCGTCGGCCTCAGGCAGCCGGTGCGGGCGCCGTAGGCGCTGCGTCGGGCGGATTGTCGTCCGGGCGACGCGTCGGCGGCGAGGCCGGCTTGGGCGCGCGCGGCGGTTTGCCGTCCATGATGTCGTTGAGTTGCTCGGCATCGAGCGTTTCCCATTCGAGCAAGGCTTGGGTCATGGCCTCGACCTTGTCGCGATGGGTCTCGATCAGGTTGCGCGCAACCGCGTATTGCTCGTCGAGAATGCGGCGGATTTCGGCATCGACCCGCTGCATCGTCGACTCGGACATGTTCTTGTGCGTGGTGACCGAGCGGCCGAGGAAAATCTCGCCTTCCTCTTCGCCGTAGACCATCGGCCCGAGCTCGTCGGACATGCCCCACTGGGTGACCATGCGGCGCGCCATGTCGGTGGCACGCTGGAAGTCGTTGGAGGCGCCGGTGGTCATCTGCTTCATGAAGATTTCTTCGGCGATCCGGCCGCCGAACAGCACGGCGATGGTTTGCAGCAGACGTTCGCGGTCCTGACTGTAGCGGTCTTCGGCCGGCAGTTGCATGGTCACCCCCAGCGCGCGGCCGCGCGGGATGATGGTGACCTTGTGCACCGGGTCGGTCTTGTCGAGCAGCTTGGCGACCACCGCATGGCCCGACTCGTGATAGGCGGTGTTGCGGCGCTCTTCTTCGGGCATGACCACCGAGCGGCGCTCGGCGCCCATCATGATCTTGTCCTTGGCGCGTTCGAAGTCTTCCTGATCGACCAGCCGCTTGCTGGCGCGGGCGGCGAACAGCGCCGCTTCGTTGACCAGGTTGGCCAGATCGGCACCGGCGAATCCGGGCGTACCGCGGGCGAGCACCATCGGCTCGACGTCGGGCGCGATCGGCACCTTGCGCATGTGGACGCGCAGGATCTGCTCACGGCCGCGGATGTCCGGCAGCGGCACCACCACCTGCCGGTCGAAGCGGCCCGGGCGCAGCAGCGCGGGGTCGAGCACGTCGGGGCGATTGGTGGCGGCGATGACGATCACCCCGCTGGAGCCTTCGAAGCCGTCCATCTCGACC